>CAYZVO010000003.1:25085-37475 GCA_964481655.1 uncultured Enterobacterales bacterium
CCGGGTGGTCCCTCCTGGGGGGGGGGGGGGCCCCCGCCCGGGGGGGGGGGGGGGGGGGGCACGGCGGAGCCTCCGCGCTCTCCGCGCTCTCCCTGTGAGCCCCTGTTAGGGCTGCTCCATGCCCGTCCTCGTCGTCATCCCCGCCCGCATGGCCTCCACCCGCTTGCCGGGCAAACCCCTGGCCGAGATCGGCGGGCTGCCCATGATCGTGCGGGTCTGGGAGCGCGCCTGCCTCGCTGAGCTGCCGTCGCGGGTGGTGGTGGCCACCGACGACGCTCGTATCGCGCGGGCCGTGCGTGACGCGGGCGGCGACGCGCTGATGACCCGCGCTGATCACGTCTCCGGCTCCGATCGGGTGTGGGAGGTGGCCGAGGGCACCGACGCCGACGTGATCGTCAATGTGCAGGGTGACGAACCTTTCGTGGAACCCGAGCTCATCGACCGGCTGGCCCGCGCGGCCCTCGAGCCTGGCGTGGACGTGGCCACCGCCGGCGCGCCGCTCGAGGACCTGGACGCGCCGCCGTCGGTGGTCCGTGTGGCCGTGGACGGGGAGGGGAGGGCGCTGGCCTTCTCCCGCAGCACCCCGACCCAGGGCCGGGCGCTTCATCACGTGGGCCTCTACGCCTACCGCCGGGCGGCCATCGAGGCCTTCGTGGGGCTCGAGCCCAGCGACGGTGAGCGGACCGAGCACCTCGAGCAACTGCGCCTGCACGATCGCGGATTTCGCTTCCGTGTGGTGGAGATCACGGGGCTGCCCCTGTCCGTGGATACCCCCGAGGATCTGGCCGAAGCTCGTGCCCGCTGGGCCATGCTGAGGGACCTGTGAGCCGTTAGGTCACCCTCCGTAGCCGGCGATCGGCTCGGGTCTTGGCGAACTCGGGAGAAGGCATGCGAAAGAAGTTCATCTTCGTGACGGGAGGGGTGCTCTCGTCGCTCGGCAAGGGTCTTTCCTCGGCAGCCATCGGTGCGCTGCTCGAGGCGCGGGGCATCCGCGTGACCATCATGAAGATGGACCCCTACATCAACGTGGATCCGGGCACGATGAGCCCCTTCCAGCACGGCGAGGTGTTCGTCACCGATGATGGCGCCGAGACCGATCTGGACCTGGGGCACTACCATCGCTTCACCAGCGCGAAGTTCAGCCAGCGCAACAACTTCACCACCGGCTCGGTCTACAAGTCGGTCATCGAGGAAGAGCGCCGCGGCGGCTACCTGGGGCGCACCGTCCAGGTCATCCCCCACATCACCGACGAGATCAAGCGCCGCATCTGGGCCGGCGCCGAGGACGTCGATCTGGCCATCGTCGAGATCGGCGGCACGGTGGGCGACATCGAGTCGCTGCCCTTCCTCGAGGCCATCCGTCAGTTCCGCACCGACGTGGGGCGGGACAACGCGCTGGTCATCCACCTCACCCTGGTGCCCTACCTGTCCACCTCCGGCGAGCTCAAGACCAAGCCCACCCAGCACTCCGTCAAGATGCTGCAGCAGGTCGGCATCCAGCCCGACATCCTGCTGTGCCGCTGCGATCGCGAGCTGGGCAAGCCCCTGCGCGAGAAGATCGCCCTGTTCTGCAATGTCGAGCTGGCCTCGGTCATCGCCGCCCCCGACGTCGACAACATCTACCGCCTGCCCCTGGTGTTCCGGGAGCAGGACCTGGACGACCGGATCCTCGAGAAGCTGGGCATCTGGGCCGCGGAGCCCCACCTGGACCGCTGGGAGGCCTTCCTCGAGCGGGCCAAGGCCGCCGAGCGGCCCGTGCGGGTGGCCATGGTCGGCAAGTACGTCGATCTGACCGACTCCTACAAGAGCCTCAACGAGGCGCTGTACCACGGGGCCGTCACCAACGACTCCCGGCTCGAGCTCGACTTCGTCGACTCCGAAGAGCTCAACGCGGACAACGTGGCCGAGCGCCTCGGCGCCGTCGACGCCGTGCTGGTGCCCGGCGGCTTCGGGCTGCGGGGCGCCGAGGGCAAGATCGCGGCGGTGCGCTATGCCCGCACCCAGGGCGTGCCCTTCCTGGGCATCTGCCTGGGCCTGCAGATGGCCATCATCGAGTACAGCCGCTCGGTGCTGGGGCTCACCGACGCCCACTCCTCCGAGTTCGAGCCCGCCTCGGCGCACCCGGTCATCAACCTGATGAGCGAGCAGGAAGGTGTGGAGGACCTGGGCGGCACCATGCGGCTGGGCGCCTGGGACTGCACCCTGGTCGAGGGCTCGCTGGCGGCGCGCATCTACGGCAAGCTCGACATCAGCGAGCGCCACCGCCACCGCTACGAGGTCAACCCGGACTACGTCGAGCGCCTCCGCGAAGGCGGGCTCGCGATCTCCGGCACCAACCCCAAGCGGGGCCTGGTGGAGATGATCGAGCTGCCCGATCACCCCTTCTTCGTCGGCACCCAGGCTCACCCCGAGTTCAAGAGCCGCCCGCTGGCGCCGCACCCGCTCTTCGTGGCCTTCGTCCGCGCGGCCGTCCAGCACCGGGATCGCGGCGCCGGGGGCGACGCTTCATGATCCTGGCCCTGGCCCTGCTCGTGGCCTGTGCGGGGCCCCCCGCGCAGCACGCGGATCCGCTGCCCGAGCAGGCATCGCTGCGGGGGGTGGAGCTGCAGCTGCCAGGACCGGGCCTGCTCCTGAAGGCCGCCCATGCTCAGGCGGATCCCACTCAGCCCCAGCAGGGGCAGGCCACCGATGTGGTCGCCCAGCTGGGAGACGGCCCCGGCCTGTCGGTGGAGTCCGCCCGCGCCTCCTGGGACCTGAAGGGCCAGAACGTGGTCTTCGAGGACGAGGTCGTCGCGGTGCGCGGGGCCTTCACCCTGCGCTGCGCCCGCCTCGAGGCCAGCTTCGACAGCCCCGAGCAGCTCAGCCGAGCCACGGCCTCCGGCGACGTGAGCGTCACCCACGGCGAGCGCGTGGCCCGCGGTGAGCGCGCCGTGCTCGACGTCGCGGCGGGACAGCTCGAGCTCACCGGCGCTCCCTCCCTCGTCGAGGGCGGCCGCAGCCTCCGCGGTGAGCGCATCGTGCTGTACCTGGACGACGAGCGCCTCGAGTGCGACCGCTGCACCCTCGAGATCGCCCCCGAGCAGCCGTGAGCCCGCCCCTGCTGCAGGCCACGGGGCTCCGCAAGTCCTTCGCGGGGCGGCCGGTGGTCGATGGGGTCGACCTGACGGTGTCGGCGGGCGAGATCGTGGGCCTGCTGGGTCCGAACGGCGCCGGCAAGACCACGGTGTTCCGCATGCTCGCCGGCCTGCTCGCCCCGGACGGTGGGCGGGTGATCCTGGGGGAGCGGGACATCACCGGCCTCCCGCTGCACGCCCGGGCGCGCCTCGGGCTGGGCTACCTGCCCCAGCAGCCCACCGTGTTTGTGGGGCTGTCGGTGCGGGCCAATGTGGAGCTGGTGCTGGAGGCCAGGGGGCGTCCCCGGAGCGCGGCGGATGGCCTGCTGGCCGAGGCGGGGCTCGAGCACCTCGCCCGCGCCGCGGCGGAGACCCTCTCCGGAGGTGAACGTCGTCGGCTCGAGATCGCCCGCTGCCTCGCGGGGGAGCACCGGTTGGTGCTGCTGGACGAGCCCTTCGCCGGCGTCGACCCCGTGGCCGTGCAGGATCTGCAGCGGCGAGTGCGCGATCTGGCGGAGCGCGGCCTCGGCCTGTTGCTCACCGACCATGCCGTGCGCGAGGCCCTCGGCATCTGCGACCGGGTGCTGGTCATCGACGGCGGGGTGGCGGTCTGCGCGGGCACCCCCGAGCACGTCGCCGCCGACCCCCGGGTGCAGGCTCGCTACCTCGGCGAGGGTTTTGTTCCCTGAAGCCACGCGAGCCTGATTTTCGTCACCAGGCTCGCAGGGTCTGCCTACAGGGATTCCCTTCCGCGACCGAAGGTGTACAATGAACAGGTCGAGGAGCCGAATGATCCAGGCCACAGACGTGACACAGCCTTCCCTTCACCCCGAGCGTTGGTGAACATGCTGCTCGAGCTCAAGCAGAGCCTCAAGCTCTCCCAACAGCTGGTCATCACACAGCAGATCCAGCAGGCCATCAAGCTGCTGCAGCTCACGCACCTCGAGCTGGTCACCGAGGTGCAGCAGGAGATGGTGGAGAACCCCACCCTCGAGGAGCAGCCCGGTACCACGCCCGATACGGCCGTGCTGAGCGAGATGCGGGACGCCAAGGTCGAGGACCGCTCATCCGAGCAGGAGTCCGGCGCCGACGGCGGTGACAAGATCGACTGGGAGAGCTTCCTCTCCGGCTACACCTCCAGCAGCCCTCGCACCGGCCCCCGGGTCGCCAACTACGAGGACCTGCCCCCCATCGAGGCCAACCTGGTCGCGGCCGACTCCCTGGCCGACCACCTCATGTGGCAGCTGCAGATGCAGAGCGCCACCGACGACGAGCTCGCCGCGGCGCGCACCATCATCCACAACCTCGACCACCGGGGCTACCTGACCGTCTCCCTCGAGGCGGTGGCCGAGCAGGCCGACGTGGACATGGACTCCGTCGAGGGCGCGCAGGAGATCGTGCTGTCCCTCGATCCCCTCGGGGCCGGCGCGCGGGACCTCTCCGAGTGCCTGCTGGTCCAGGCGCGGCTGATGAACCCGGAGGACCCCTTCCTCCCCGAGATCATCAAGCGCCACCTGACCAACATCGAGAAGCGCAACTACAACGCCATCGCCAGGGACCTGGGCATCGATCTCGAGGACGCGATCGAGTACCACCGGATGATCCAGAAGCTGGAGCCCATCCCCGGTCGCAACTTCGCCTCCACCGATGGCCAGTACATCACGCCCGACATCTACGTGACGAAGATCGGCAACGAGTGGCACATCGTGCTCAACGAGGACGGGCTCCCCAAGCTGCGGGTGAGCCCCTACTACGAGCGGCTGCTCAAGGGCGGAAACGCCAGCAAGGAAGACCTCGACTACGTCAAGGGCCGCATCCAGTCTGCGGCGTTCCTCATCCAGTCGATCCACCGGCGCCAGCGCACCATCTACCGGGTGATGAAGTCCATCCTCGAGAAGCAGATGGACTTCTTCGAGCACGGCGTGTCCCGGCTGCGCCCCATGGTGCTCCGCGACGTGGCCGAGGACATCGGCGTGCACGAGTCCACGGTGTCCCGCGCGACCACCAACAAGTACGTGCAATGCCCCCAGGGCGTGCTGGAGCTCAAGTTCTTCTTCAACGCCGCGATCCCCAAGGTCGGCGGCGGTGACGTGGCCTCCGAAGCCGTCAAGAGCCGGATCCGTCAGCTCATCTCCAAGGAAGATCCGAAGAAGCCCCTGTCCGACCAGGCCCTGGTCGAGCTGCTGCGCGCCGAGGGCCTCAAGGTGGCCCGCCGCACGGTGGCCAAGTACCGTGACGAGCAGGGCATCCTGCCCTCGTCCAAGCGCAAGAGCGTCTTTTGATCCGACCCACTCGACCACTTCCCCGGGGAGGGGACATCCTGCCACTGCGCGGCACCGATCCGCGCGTTCAACCCTGAAGGAGACCCGATGCGATTCGAGGTTACGTTCCGGAACACCAAGACCACGGATGCAATCGTTCAGCGCGCCGAGCGCAAGTTCGCCAAGGTGGCCAAGCACCTGCGCGAGCCCATCGATGCCCACATGGTGGTCCAGGTGGACAAGCACCGTCACATGGCAGAGATCAATGTCTCGACGGGGCGTGAGACCTTGAAGGTCCAGGAAGAGACCGACGACATGTACCGCACCATCGATCGGGTGATGCACAAGCTCGAGCGGGTCGCGCGGCGTCACAAGGAGCGCATGCAGGACCGCTGGCACCAGAAGGAGGCGCCCGCGGACGGCTTCACGCTGGCCGACGCCCTCGCCGACGTCGAGGACGCCGACTACGACCTGGACGAGGTCCCCATGACCGAGGAGATCCCGAAGCCCTAGCCTTCGGCGCACAGCTCCAGCGCGCGCGGTCCATTCGGCCGCGTGATGCAGCCCACCAGCAGCTCTATTCGGTGCCTTGCCTCCCTATTGGGAGTGGCATATTGGGCACCGCTTCCACGGGCCCTGGTGGGCCATTCTTTCGTGGAGTCGTCTCCCCCGAGCAACAAGAGGAAACAAACACATGCCGGGTCGCAACTACCTCTTCACCTCCGAGTCCGTTTCCGAAGGCCACCCCGACAAGATCTGTGACCAGGTCTCCGACGCCATCCTGGACGCCTACCTGGCCGGCGACCCCAACAGCCGCGTGGCCTGCGAGACCCTCGTGAAGACCGGCCTGGTGCTCTGCGCCGGCGAGATCACCTCCACCGCCACCGTGGACCACAACAGCATCATCCGTGGTGTCGTCAACGAGATCGGCTTCAACCACAGCGACACCGGCTTCGACGGCAACACCTGCTCCGTGCAGCTGGCGCTGGTCCCCCAGAGCCCCGACATCTCCCAGGGCGTCACCGCTGGCGACGGCCTCCACAAGGAGCAGGGCGCCGGTGACCAGGGCATGATGTTCGGCTACGCCTGCGACGAGACCGACGTCTTCATGCCCATCAGCATCCACTACTCCCACCGCCTGGTGGAGTACATGGCCGTGCGCCGCAAGGCCGGCGACTGCGACTGGATGCGCGCCGACAGCAAGTCCCAGGTCACCGTCGAGTACGTCGATGACAAGCCCACCCGCGTGGACTGCGTCGTCATCTCCACTCAGCACGCCGAGGACATCACCTGGCAGGAGATCCACGACTTCATCGTCGATGAGATCATCCGCAAGGTCATCCCCGCGGACCTGAT
This sequence comes from uncultured Enterobacterales bacterium, assembly GCA_964481655.1. Taxonomy (GTDB): domain Bacteria; phylum Myxococcota_A; class UBA796; order UBA796; family JAFGLY01; genus CALDOK01. The sequence continues at coordinate 31,816 of CAYZVO010000003.1, forward strand.
GGACGAGAACACCACCTTCCACGTCAACCCCACGGGCAAGTTCGTCCAGGGCGGCCCCTACGCCGACGCCGGCCTCACCGGCCGCAAGATCATCGTGGACACCTACGGTGGCCACGGTGCCCACGGTGGTGGCGCCTTCTCCGGCAAGGACCCGTCCAAGGTCGACCGCTCCGCCGCCTACCTCGGCCGCTACGCCGCCAAGAACCTGGTGGCCGCGGGCGCCTGCGAGAAGTGCCTGGTCCAGCTCGCCTACGCCATCGGCGTCGCCGAGCCCGTCTCCGTGATGGTCGACACCTACGGCACCGGCAAGTTCTCCGACGAGAAGCTCGCCGAGTGCGTGCGCGAGATCTTCCCGACCAAGCCCGCCGACATCATCGAGCAGCTCCAGCTCAAGCGGCCCATCTACCGCCAGACCGCTGCCTACGGGCACTTCGGTCGTGAGCTGCCTGACTTCACCTGGGAAAAGACCGATCGCGTCGAGGCTGTGAAGTCCTTCCTCGGCTAAGGGAAACCCCAGCGGGAGGCCAGCATCGCGAGGTCGTAACGGTCCACGCGTCGCTGGCCTCTTGGTCCATCTGGCGACCAGCATCCTCCCTGCATCAGGAGTGACCATGAAGGTTCACGAGTTCCAAGCCAAGCAACTGCTGGCCAAGCACGGCGTGGCCGTGCTCAAGGGTCGCGCGTGCGCCACGGCGGCCGAGGCCATCGAGGCGGCGCGACATATCAAGGGCGACCTGTGGGTGGTCAAGAGCCAGGTCCACGCCGGTGGCCGTGGCAAGGGCCGCTTCGTGGGTCAGGTGGACAGCGCGGTGCTCGAGCGCGTGGTCGCCGGCGAAGACGGCCTGCCCGGTGACGGCGGCGTGCGGCTGGCCCGCAGCACCGCCGAGGTCGGCGAGCACGCCCGCGACATGCTCACCAAGACCCTGGTCACCAAGCAGACCGGCGTCGGCGGCGTCAAGGTCCAGAAGATCTACGTCGAGGAAGGCTGCGAGATCGCCCGCGAGCTGTACGTGGCCATCCTGCTGGACCGCTCGAAGTACCAGCTCGTGGTCATGGCCAGCACCGAGGGCGGCACGGAGATCGAAGAGGTCGCCGCGACCCAGCCCGAGAAGATCCTCAAGGTCTGGGTCGATCCCATCACGGGCCTGGGCGACTGGCAGGCGCGGCAGCTGGCCTTCGGGCTCGGCCTCACCGGCCGCACCGTGTTCAGCTTCGCCAAGCTGGTGCGCGGGCTCTACGACGCCTACATCGGCACCGACGCCTCCCTGGTGGAGATCAACCCGCTGGTGGTCACCGCCGCTGGCGAGTGCGTGGCGCTGGACGCCAAGATGACCTTCGACGACAACGCGCTGTTCCGTCACCGCTCGGTGATGGTGCTGCGCGATCTGGCCGAAGAAGACCCCGCCGAGCTCGAGGCCTCCCGCTTCGACCTCAACTACATCAAGCTCGACGGCACCATCGGCTGCATGGTCAACGGCGCCGGCCTGGCGATGGCCACCATGGACATCATCAAGCTCTACGGCGGCGAGCCGGCCAACTTCCTGGACGTGGGCGGCGGCGCTGGCCGGGAGAACGTCAAGGCGGGCTTCGAGATCATCACCCGGGACCCCAACGTGAAGGGCATCCTGGTCAACATCTTCGGCGGCATCATGAAGTGCGACGTCATCGCACAGGGCGTGCTGGCCGCGGTGGAAGACGTGGGGCTGAAGGTGCCCCTGGTGGTGCGCCTCGAGGGCACCAACGTCGAGCTGGGCCGCAAGCTCATCGAAGAGTCCGGCCTGCCCGTCATCACCGCGTCCTCCATGGAAGACGCCGCCAAGAAGATCGTCGAGGCCGCCGCGGCGGCCGGGGAGTAGTCATGGCCATCCTCGTCAACGAGAACACTCGCGTCGTGGTCCAGGGCATCACCGGTGGTGCCGGCAGCTTCCACGCCTCCCAGATGCTCGACTACGGCACCAAGCTCGTCGCCGGCGTCACCCCGGGCAAGGGCGGCCAGCGCTTCGAGGGCAAGGTGCCCGTCTTCCACTGCGTCCAGGACGCGGTGGAGCAGACCGGCGCCAACGCCTCGGTCATCTTCGTGCCGCCGCCGTTCGCGGCCGACGCCATCATGGAGGCCGTGGATGCCGGCATCGAGCTGGTCATCCCGATCACCGAAGGCGTCCCGGTCAACGACATGATCAAGGCCTGGGCCTTCGTCAAGGCCCACGGCGCGCGTATGGTCGGCCCCAACTGCCCCGGCGTCATCACCCCCGGCGCCCGGGCCAAGCTCGGCATCATGCCCGGCCACATCCACAAGCCCGGCCGCATCGGCGTGGTCTCCCGCTCAGGCACCCTGACCTACGAGGCCGTGGGCCAGCTCTCCGAGCTGGGGCTCGGCCAGTCCACCTGCGTGGGCATGGGCGGCGACCCCATCGTGGGCACCCGCTTCATCGACGCCCTCGAGCTGTTCCAGGCCGACGACGACACCGACGCCGTCATCATGATCGGCGAGATCGGTGGCTCGGCCGAAGAAGAGGCCGCCGCCTGGATGCAGGAGCACATGACCAAGCCCGTGGTCTCCTTCATCGCCGGCGCCACGGCCCCTCCGGGACGCCGCATGGGTCACGCCGGCGCCATCATCTCCGGTGGCAAGGGCACCGCCGAGGACAAGTTCCAGGCCCTGGAGGCCGCGGGCGCCGCCGTCGTGCGCTCCCCCGCCGACATGGGCCGTCGTATGCAGGAGCTCCTCCGGGAGCACAAGCTCATCTAGCAGTTGCAGGAGTCCACCATGGAGCGCACCTTCTCCATCATCAAGCCCAACGCCGTCCGCAAGGGCGTCATCGGTCCCATCGTCGCCCGCTTCGAGGAAGAGGGCCTGAAGATCGCCGCGATGCGCATGATCCACATGTCCCGCGCCGAGGTCGAAGGGTTCTACGCCGAGCACATCGGCAAGCCCTTCTTCGAGGGGCTGGCGGCCTTCATGACCTCCGGGCCCTGCGTGGTCCTGGTGCTCGAGGGCGAGGGCGCCATCCTGCGCAACCGTGAGATCATGGGCGCCACCAACCCGGCCAACGCGGCCGAGGGCACCCTGCGCAAGCTGTACGCCGACAGCCTCACCGAGAACGCGGTGCATGGCTCCGACGCTCCGGAGAGCGCGGCCCGTGAGATCGCGTGGTTCTTCCCGGCCTCGCAGGTCTTCTAGGCTCGAAACGACACAGAGTGCACCCTCTGTGGTGCCGATGACCACGCGCCCTGCGGCGACGGTGGTATGGTCGTGGTGTCGATGAACGGAGGCAGCATGGCCGAGCAGAAGCAGGAAGCGTGGCACCTCACCCTGAGCGTACACCGCGAGCTGTTCGATCAAGTGGTCGCGGGGGTCTTGCCCATCAAGGTGGGCAAGGGCCGCTTCCACATGCTGCGGGACGTGCGCGGCGCAGTGGCCCGGCTCGAGGTGCGCCAGAAGGTCCGTGGCCTGCTCGAGGACCGGCACCCGCCCCAGGTGGTCTCCCGGGCCCGTGAGCGCGCTGTGGGCGCCTGGCGCAGCCGTCGCGAGGATGTCCACAAGCGCATCGACGAGCTGCTGCACGTCGAGGGTGAGTGGAAGGTCCAGATCGACCAGGATGGCTCCAACCTGCGCTACGGCCACCAGAGCGTCGGCCTCGAGGCGCGGGTGCGCCTGAGCGCCGAAGGCTCCGCCCAGATCATGGGTGAAGGCCTCGAGCTGCCCTTCGCCCTGCACAAGTTCCTGGCCGCCAGCCTCGAGCTCGGCAACATCCACTACGACCGTGGCCGCCGCGCCATCGTCGGCGAGGTCGGCAGGCCGGTGGTGGACCTGGGTGAGCACGTGCTGCTGCAGCTGGCCAGCCAGGGCCTCGAGCTGGCGCTCGAGAAGCAGCTGTTCCGGGTCAACCCCGTGACCATCCTGGCCCGCGAGCAGGTCGAGGGCATGGTCACCCCCGCGGCCGAGGGCCTCAAGCTCCAGATGGGGGTCGAGGACATGGCGCTGCAGGTGGACGACAGCACCATCACCTTGAAGGCCCGCTTCGGCTTCACCCAGCGGCAGATCGACAAGGACGAAGAACCCGCGCAGATCGGCTAACGCCGGGGCAGCTTGTCCTTCAGCTCCTCGGGCACCTGGTAGGGGAGCTCCGGGATCTCGGGTCGCACGGTCTGGCGCGGCTTGAACAGGGCCGAGCGCCACACGTCGGCGGGGCCGATGCGCAGGTGGACCTTCTCGACCGCGGCGTCGGGGATCGGCCCCCAGCTGCGGGAGTCCAACGCCACGTCCCGGTGGTCGGCCACCAGGTAGAGCTGCTCGGCGGGCACTGTGCTCGGATCGATGCGCAGTCGGGTGCTGTCGAGGGAGACCGCGAGCAGCCAGGCGCTGTTCTCCATCAGGATCAGCTCGCCATCGCGATCGCCCATGACCACGTGCTTCAGGGCCTGGTCATCGAGGCGGGGCTGGTGGGCACGGAAGCCGATGCGCTGCCCCGGCTCCGCCAGCACGCGTCGCAGCACCCAGCGCTCGGCGTCGAGGGGGTCCTGCAGCCGCACCACGTCGCCCAGGTGGGCCTCTCCGGGGCCCAGCAGCACCCAGTCCCCCGGCGCGATGGAGGGCGCCATGTCGTCGCTGGCGACCCGCACGAGGTGGTAGCCGGCCAGCGCCGCGTAGCCCACGACGGCGCCCGCCATCGCCAGCACGGAGAGCGCTGCGAAGGCGAGGGGGCGGAGGCGGGGGCGAAGTGGAGGCATGGTGGGAGGGTATCAGGGCCGCCAGCGTCGCGCGCGGGGCCGTCCTCCGCCGCGCTACTCGTCTTCTTCTTCGATCACGCTCAGGGGATCGTAGTGGACCGGCTGTGGGCCGGCGGTGATGCCCGCGAGATCCGGATCGATGCCGGCTTCGGTGTCGCGGCCTTGCTCGCGAGCGGCTTTGCGGGCGGCCTTGCGCGCGGCCTTGGCCTGGGCCTTGTCGAGCTTTCGGGCCTCGTTGTTGCGCTTCTGCACGCTTGGGCGTGACTTCGCCATGGGACCTCCAAGATGGGAACCCGGGCCTATAGTCCGTTTCGGGCGCTCCGTCGGGTCGGTGGCCCCTCACCGTTGGTGGCACTCTTCGAGGGGAGTGTCACGAGTAGTTGGCCTCGGGCCGTTGCTGGGCTATCTAGGCGGTGCTTTCGAACGCAGACTCTCCCTCACGTCCTTTCTTCGAGAGTCCGTTCACGTGAGACCTGTGTGAGAGATGGCCGCATCGGCCGAAGAGCGACCGGCGCTGGGTGCCGGGAATCAAGGGCCAGCCGCCCAGGAACGGCGGCTGACCGAACCTGAATGAGTGATGACATGGCGAACAAGGTGTTTGTGGGTGGCCTGGCTTGGGCTACGGACGATGAGGGCCTCCGGGCCGCCTTCGAGCAGTACGGCGAGATCACCGAAGCGGTGGTCATCAAGGATCGCGACACGGGCCGCTCCCGCGGCTTCGGTTTCGTGAGCTTCACCTCCTCCGAGGCGAAGGACGCGGCGATCGCTGGCATGGACGGCAAGGACCTCGACGGCCGCAACCTGCGCGTCAACGAAGCCGCCGACCGGCCCCCCCGCCGTGGTGGCGGCGGTGGTTTCCGCGGCGGTGGCGGCGGTGGCCGCGGCGGTCGCTGGTAACAGCGCACGACAGAAGCATTTCCGGAGGCTGC
>CAYZVO010000003.1:37485-82682 GCA_964481655.1 uncultured Enterobacterales bacterium
GGGTGGGGGGGGGGGGGGGGGGGGGGGGCGGGGGGGGGGTGGTCAACCGGCCCACCACCGCGCGTTGGGGGGGGGGGGGCGGCGCGCGGGGCCCCCCCGCGTCTCTTCGTGTCTACGTGGAGGTGACCAACATGGCACGCAAGCCGAACTACCGCTTCGAGCGGTACCAGCGAGACAAGAACCGGGCCGCCAAGAAAGAAGCCAAGCGCGCCGAGCGCGCCGCCCGCCGGGCCGAGAAGGCCGCTGCGCAGAAGGGCGAGGACGAGGGCACCACCGTGGATGAGCCCGTCGAGGCGCCCGCCGAGGAGCCCAGCGAAGGCTAGCCTTCGGGACAGCCCTCGAACCCGGAGCAGGCCTGCAGGTGCTCTGTGGCCAGATCCTGCCGTCCCATGGCCTGGTAGGCCTGGGCTGCGAGGGCGTGCCAACGCTGATCGTCCGGCTGAAGGGCCAGCAGCGGTCGGATCACCTTGACGGCGTCGACATTCCGTCCGGCCTCGATGAACACGGCGTAGAGGTCCAGCCGCGCTGAGGTGTTGGTGGGACGCCAGGCCAGCTCCAGCCGCATCAGCTCGATGGCGTCCTCGGTGCGGCCGGCGGCGGCCATCAGGCGTCCAGCCTGCTGGGGCAGGCGGGGCTCGTAGGGTCGCTGCCAGGCCAGCGCGCCGATGGTGTCGGGCCAGGTGCCCAGGGGCTCGCCATCCAGCAGGGCGAGCTGGGCGCGGGCCGCCAGCAGGCGGCCGTGGTCCGGGGTGCCCTGCAGGCCCTCGTCCGCGGCGGCCCGGGCTTCGTCGGGCAGGCCCATGCGCAGCAGCGCCTCGACCTCCCCGGCCGCGGCGGTCAGGGAGCGCGGGTCGTGCATGGCCGCCTCGCGGAACCAGTGCAGGGCCTCGGCGGGATCGCCCAGCTGCATCCACAGCTCCCCCATCGTGACCGCCGCGGTGCTGTCGGGGGCACGCTCGTACAGGGTGGCCAGCTCGGCCTGGGCCTCGTGCAGACGCCCGCTGCGGGACAGCAGCATGGCCAGGCGGAAGCGGGCGTCGCGGAAGACGGGGTTGGCGGCCAGCAGGGCGCGCAGCTCTGCCTCCTGGGCCTGGGGCTCCATGGTGTGCAGCTGCCCGAGGCGCTGCACCGCGTGGATGCCGTCGCGGGGGTCCACCGGCTCGGGGCCCACGGCGGCCGTGGGGCTGGCGCCCAGGTAGCCCAGGGCCTGCAGCTGCTCGATCTGGGCCATGTCGAGGGTCACCGGCTCGGGCTCCCAGGCCGGGCTGGCGCTGCTGAGCGTCCCCAGGGCGGCGAGCATGGACGGGTCCACGGAGCCCTGGGTCTCGTCCCGGACGCCGCGCACGATGCGACCCTCCGCCCCGATGATGGCCTCGAGGGGGACCCAGCCGTAGTGGGCGCGCCCATAGTGGGTCTCCGCGTACACCCCGCTGCGCTCCGAGGGCTCCAGCAGATCCTGGCCATCCAGGTCGGGCGGTGCAGGGAGCGCGAGCAGCCGGAGCAGCGTGGGCAGCACGTCCACCAGGCTCACCGGCCGCGCGCCCACCCCCGTGGGCACGCCGGGCCCCGCGAGGATGAGGGGCACGCGCAGGGTTGCGTCGTGCAGCAGCAGCCCGTGCTGCTGCTCACCGCCGTCGCCCAGGCCCTCGCCGTGGTCGCCGACCAGCACGATCAGGGCGTCGTCCGGCAGCGCGGCCAGCAGGCGCCCGACCTGGTGGTCCATCGCGGCGATCTCGCCGTCGTAGGGGCGATCGGGGTGGCGGCTCGCGAAGGGCTCGGGGGGCTCGTAGGGATCGTGGGGTTCGAAGAGGTGCACCCACAGGAAGTCCGCGCCGGCCTCCAGCGCCGAGAGGGCGTCGTCCACCACCGGCCCCCCGGCCCGCTCGGCGCGCCAGGAGAGGCGATCCGAGGGGACCCCCAGGGTGTCGTCGAAGCCGGCGAAGCCCTGCCCGAAGCCCCAGTGGGCTTGGGTGACGAAGGCCGAGACCGCGGCGTGGGTGTGCCAGCCGTGGTCCGCCAGCAGCTCGGCCATGGTGACGGCCTGCTCCGAGAGGCGCTGATCGCCGTTGTCGCGGACCCCGTGGCGGGGCGGGAGCAGGCCGGTGAACAGGCTCGAGTGGGCGGGGATGGTGAGGGGGACGGGGGTGTAGGCCCGCTCGAAGCGCATGCCCCGCGCGGCCAGGGCGTCGATGGCCGGGGTCTCGGCCAGCTCGTAGCCGTAGCAGCCGAGGCGGTCCGCCCGGGTGGTGTCCAGGGTGATGAGCACCACCGGCTGGCGGGCCACCGGCTCGGCGGGGCTGACGGTCGCCGGCGCGGGCTCCTGGCCACAGGCCAGCAGCAGGGCGAGCAGGGCCCCGGACACTAGCGCAGCTGCACGCGGGCGGGCCCGGCGAGCACCTCGCCGATCACCGCGGCGGCGGGGAGCTCCTGGGCCAGGCGCTGGGCGTCCTGGGGGGGGAGGGCCAACAGCAGCCCGCCGGAGGTCTGGGGGTCGAGCGCCACATCCACCAGGTGGGGGTCCCTGGCCTGTCCCAGCTCGAGGACGCCCTCGAGGCTCGCGCGGTTCGAGGCGGTGCCCGCGGGCACCTGGCCCATGCCCGCGGCGTCCCGGGCGCCCGGGAGCAGCGGCAGGGCGGACAGCTCGATGGAGATGGTCAGCTCGGAGGCCTCGGCGAGCTCGGCGGCGTGGCCGGCGAGGCCGAAGCCGGTGACGTCGGTGGCGGCGTGCACCTCGAGCTCCCCGGCGGCGTCCGCGGCGCGCTTGTTCAGCGTGGACATCCAGCGGATGGCCATGGCCAGGTGGCCCGGATCGGTGAGCTCGGCCATGGCCGCGGTGGTGATCAGGCCGGTGCCCAGGGGCTTGGTGAGCACCAGCAGATCCCCTGGACGCGCACCGCGGTTGCGCCAGATGCGGTCGGGGTGCACCCGCCCGGTGACGGCCATGCCGTAGAGCAACTCGTCGCCCTCGAGGGTGTGCCCACCCGCCAGCGCGGCACCGGCCTCTTCCAGGGCCGACAGCCCTCCGCTGAGGATCTTGACCAGGGCCGCCTCGCCCAGGGACTCCATGGGGAAGCAGATCAGGTTCACGCCCGCCAGCGCCTGGCCGCCCATGGCGAAGATGTCGGACAGGGCGTTGGCCGCGGCGATGCGCCCGTAGCTGTAGGGATCGTCCACCAGCGGGGGGAAGAAGTCGGCGCTGTGGATGATGGCCAGATCCGGCGCCACCTGCAGCACGCCACCGTCGTCTCCGGACTCGAGGCCCACCAGCAGCTCGGGGTGCTCGGAGCGCGGCAGGCTTCGGATCACCGAGGCGAGCTGGTCCTGGGACAGCTTCGCTGCGCTGCCACCGCCGCGTCCGCCCCGGGTGAGGGCGATGGTGGCGGGGGACAAGGGGGCGTCGAGGCTGGCGGGCTGCCAGCTGTCACCATGGCGCCGCCAGGCGGACTGATGGAGGATGCCGGCGTCCTCGAGGGCCGCGAGCAGCTCGCGGGCCTGGGAGCTGCGGGCCTCGAGCACCATGCCGCACTCCGAGCTCACGGCGCGGGGTGCGGGGATGACGTCCACGTCGAGCTCGAGGGCCCGGGTGGCGCGCTCGGCGCGCATGACGCGCTGGACGGTGCCGAACACCAGCAGGAGATCACGTTGGCTGCTCATGGTCACTCCACAGCTGCGGCGGGCCGTCGGGGTGGCGGTGGCGGCTCCGTTCCGCGGAGCCCTTCCCCTATCCTCAGCGGCGGGGGAACGCGGCGATGGCGTCCACCAGCCGTTGCGCATGCGCCGGGGTGTTGAAGGGGCCGAAGCCCACGCGCAGGGTGCCCGCGGGGGCGGTCCCGAGGCGTCGATGGGCCGCCGGAGCGCAGTGCAAGCCGGGCCGCAGCTGGATGCCGTGGCTGCGATCCAGCCACAGGGCCAGCTCGCCGTTGTCGCCGCCCTCGACCAGGAAGCTCAGGGTGCCCGTGTGGGGCTGGCCGGGCTGGTAGCCCACCGTGCGCACCCCGGGGAGCCGGTCGAGGCCCTCCGCGGCGAGCTCGAGCAGGGCCTGCTCGTGGGCCTGCACCCGCTCCACGCCCCGGTCCTCCAGCCAGGCGCAGCTGGCCTCGAGCCCGGCGTAGCCGGCGCTGTTGGGGGTGCCGGCCTCGAGGCGGTCGGGGAGCAGTGAGGGCATCCGCTCCGACTCGGAGCGGGAGCCCGTACCCCCGTGGAGCAGGGGAGGGGGCTCGAGGGCCTCGCTCAGGAGCAGCACGCCCACCCCGGGGGGGCCCAGCAGGCCCTTGTGGCCGGAGCAGGCCAGCGCCGCGATCCCCAGCTCCTCGAAGTCGAAGGGGACGGAGCCGGCGGTCTGAGCGCCGTCGACGATCACGGGCACCGGCGCGACGGCCCGCGCGATGGCGGCGATGGGCAGCACGGCCCCGGTGACATTGGACGCGTGGGTGAGCACCACCAGGCTGGTGGGCTCCCGGGCCACCTCGGCGGCCAACGCGGCGGCGCTGGGAACGCCCCAGGGGGCGTCGCCCTGGACCGGCTGGACCCGGACGCCTCGCTCCGCCTCGAGCCAGCGCAGCGGCCGCATCACGGCGTTGTGCTCGAGGCTGCTGCACACCACCCGGTCGCCAGGCTGCAGGAGACCGAAGAGCAGGGTGTTCAGCCAGAAGGTGCAGCCGGGACCCAGCAGGGTGCGTTCGGGGTCGGCGCCGAGCAGGCTCGCCACCGCCTCGCGGGCACCCTCGACGGCGCGGCTCGCGGCCACGGTGAGCCGGTGACCGCCGCGCCCCGGGTTGCCGGCGCTGGTCTGCAGGAAGCCGGCCACGGCCTCGGCGACCCCGGGGGGCTTGGGGAAGCTGGTGGCGGCGTTGTCCAGGTAGGCGGGCTCGCGCATGCGCTGACTCCGGGGGCGGAGAGCTGGATATCCAGTTGCCGGGCCGGGGGCCTGCGGTGGGCTCGGGACGTCTCGAACGCACCACGGCACGGGTCCACCGTGCAGGCTTGACCGAATCTTGGACCGTCGGGAAGCCCGCTCCGATCGATGTTTCTGAGTGTCTCATCACACGGGCGCCGGCCCCTCGGGTGCGCCCGACGGTGGGAACGGGCATGGTAGAGTTGCATCCGTGGCTGGAGCACACGTGGACTTTTTCGACCAGCTGTCCCGCGAGGACCTTCCCAGGGTTGCCCATCCGGGCCTCGCCCGAGACCGCCGGCCCGCCTCCAAGGCGGTGATGCCGCTGGTGCGGTTGTTCCGGCGTCGCCTGCGGCCCCTCAAGCCCCTCGCGATGGTCAACGGCATGGTGGCCTACGACCTCACCCAGCCGCCCCTCGAGTCCGAGCCCTCCATGCGCATCATGCGCACCGCCTTCCGGCACCGCTTCCTGCGCCAGGAGGCCCGCCCCATCACCATGGTGATGATGACCACCGGGGCCTGCAACATGCGCTGCCGGCACTGCTCCGCCGAGCGCACCATGAAGGATGGCGGCAACAGCCTGAGCTACGAGGAGCTCTGCGACGTCATCGACCAGTTCGTGGAGCTGGGCGGGGCGTCCGTCGTGTTCTCCGGCGGTGAGCCCACCCTGCACCCGCGGCTGCTCGATCTGGTGGCCCGCGTGCCCGCCGACAAGGCCATCACGGCCATGTTCACCAATGGCTCGCGCATCGATCCCGTCTACGCCCAGGAGCTGTACAGCGCCGGCATGTACTCGGTGCTGGTCAGCATCGACTCCCCGGACGCCTGCGACCACGACGCCCGGCGGCGCACCGACGGCGCCTTCGATCAGGCCGTGAAGGCGGCGGGGGCGGTGCGTGAGGCGGGGATGCTCGCGGGGTTGTCGTCCTACATGAGCCGCGGTGACCTGGTCTCGGGCGGCTTCCAGAAGCTCACCCGCCTCGCGGAAGACGTGGGCGTCCACCAGCTCTTCCTGTTCGACGCCGTGCCCACCGGGGCGCTGCTACACGACACCGAGATGATCCTCGGCCCAGGCAATCGGGCCAAGCTGCGGGACATGGTCAGCTCCTACAACGGTCTGCCCTACGGTCCGGGCATCATGGGCCAGTCCTGGGTCAACTCGTCGGAGGGCTGCGGCTGCTTCGCTGGGTTCTACCAGTGCTATCTCACCGCCGACGGCGAGTTCACCCCCTGCGACTTCACCCCCATCTCCTTCGGCAACGTGCGCGAGGCGCCGTTGCTCGACCTGTGGCGCGCCATGCGTGACAGCCCGGAGTGGGGACGCCGCTTCAGCGAGTGCCGGATGCAGGATCCCGAGTTCCGCCGCACCCACATCGACGTCATCCCCGAAGAGGAGCCCCTGCCGGTGCGCTACGATCGCGTCCGTCAGCTCGGGCGGGGGATCGCCGGGGGCCACTGATGGAGATGCGCCGTCGGCGCCTGCAGCGTCCGCCCGCGCCGGGGAGCGAGGCCCAGATCCTGGGCACGCGCCTGCACTGGGTCCAGCAGGGCCCCGAGCCTCCGCGCTTCCTGCTGCTGCACGGCTACCTGGCCCACACCGGGGCCTGGCAGCGCATCCTGCCGGTGCTGGGCGAGCAGGGGGGCGCCGCGGCGGTGGACCTGCCGGGCCACGGCTACTCCGAGATGTCCGAGCGCATCCCCGCGGCCCCCGGGGATATGGCGCGGCTGATACCCGGCCTGCTCGATCGGCTGGGGGTGGAGCGCGCGGTGCTGGTGGGGCACTCCCTGGGTGGGGCCGTGGCGCTGTTCGCGGCGGCCCAGGTGCCCGAGCGGGTGGCAGGCCTGGTGTTGGTCTCACCCTTCGTCTATCCGCAGCCCGCCCCACCGGGGCTGCGCATGGCCGCGCGCTGGCCCTCGATCTTCCGGCGGCTGTTCTCGAGCCCACCGGGCCGGGCGGGCACCAGCTACCTGCTGCAGCGGGCCTCCTCCGTGCCCCCGGGGGAGGACCCCCGGCAGCGGGCCATGACCCTCTTCTCCCACCTGGACGCCCCGGGGGGGTGGCGCTCGGCCCAGCGCACGGGGGTGGCCGCGCTCACCGAGATCCCCGACAGCGAGCTGGTGGCGGGCCTGACCCAGCCGGCGCTGGTGTTCTGGGGGCTGTCGGATGCCGTCCGGGACGTCGAGATGGGCGAGCGCCTGTGCCGGGAGTATGGCGGCGACGCCGTGCTCGAACGGATCGACGACGCCGGGCACAACCTCCACGAGGAGCGCCCGGCGTTGTTCTGCGAGCGAGTGCTCGCCTGGGCGGACGAACCCGCCTAGCGCTCGATGGTGAGCTTGTTGATGACCACCGGGCTGACCGGACGGTCGCCGGGGCCGGTGCGGACGACGCCGATGGTCTCGACCACCTGCAGGCCCTCGACCACCTTGCCGAAGACGGAGTGGCGGCGGTCCAGCCAGGGGGTGGCGACCAGGGTCACGAAGAACTGGCTGCCGTTGGTGCCCGGGCCGGCGTTGGCCATGGACAGGACGCCGGGGCCATCGTGCTTGAGGGTGGGGTGGAACTCGTCGTCGAAGCGGTAGCCGGGGCCGCCGGTGCCGCGGCCGAGGGGGCAGCCGCCCTGGATCATGAAGTTCTCGATGATGCGGTGGAACACCAGGCCATCGTAGAAGGGGCGGTTGACCTGCTGGCGGGTCTTGGGATCCGTCCAGGCCTTCTCGCCGGTGGCGAGGCCGATGAAGTTGGCGACGGTGTTGGGGGCCTTGTCCTCGAACAGCTCGATGGTGAAGCTGCCCATGTTGGTCTCGAAGACGGCGCGGGGATTGGCGGCCATGGCGGCTCCTTCCTGCGTGGGTGGGGTGGGCGACGCTGGGCGTCGGGGGTCGGGGCACCTAGCACGGATGGTGGCGCTTCACCACGGAGCCATGCCACGGCACAGGGAAGTGGGATATGCTTCCGAACACGCCCTCGATCCTGGAGTGGGTAATGAGCGACATCATCGAAGCCTGTGTCTCGTTCTTCGAGCACGACGAGTGGCCTTTCGAGCGTATCGAAGAGCTCCCCATGGTCCGCAGCCGCTACGCCGGCCGCAACGGGAACTACGACTGCTGGTTCCAGGCGCGCCCCGCCGAGCAGCAGATGATGTTCTACAGCCGGGCTCCCATCAACGCCGGTGCAGAGAAGCGCGCGGCCATCGCCGAGTTCTTCACCCGCGCCAACTACGGCATGGTGATCGGCAACTTCGAGCTGGATCTGGGCGACGGCGAGATGCGCTACAAGGTCAGCGTCGATGTCGAAGGCATCGAGCTCACCAACACCTTCCTCAAGAACCTGAGCTACACGGCGGTGGTCACCATGGACCGCTACCTGCCTGGCATCATGAAGGTGCTGTACTCCGACATCGACCCGGCCGAGGCCGTCGGAGAGATCGAGGGCGCCTAGCGGTGTCCGGAGCGCCCAGCTCCCCCCCTGAGCGACTCACGGCGGCCGGTGTGGCCGCCCTCTTCGTGGAGACCATGCGCGCGCTGGCGGCGCCCCGCCGGGCGATCCCCATCACGCTGGTGGTGATCCCCCTGGTGCTGGCACAGCAGCGCTTCTCCCCCAGCGGTCAGGCCCTGTGGGTCGCGCTGCTGATGTGCGCGCTGTTCGTGACCCTGGCGCCCTTCTCCTGGCGTCTGCTGGTCAGCCGAGGCGCCAGCCGACGCATCCAGCCGCTGCTGATGCTGATGTACGGGGTCATCGGGGGGCTGCCGGCCCTGCTGGGCTGGCTGGTGCCCGAGACCCTGGGCCTGGGTGAGACCTTCCTCACCGCCGGCATCAACCTGTTCGTCTCCGCCGCCCTGTTCTGGGTGGGTGGCTGGGGCCTGGCCCGGGACATCGACCTCGAGCTGGGCCTCGAGCGGGAGCGCCGCCGGGCCGAGGCCCTGGCGCGGGAGGCCGAGAGGGTCCAGCTGCTGGCCATGCGGGCCCACCTGGACCCCCACTTCCTGTTCAACACCCTCAACGCCATCGCCGAGTATTGCCGTGAGGACGGCCTGCTGGCGGAGCGGGCGATCCTGCAGCTGTCGGCCCTGCTGCGCAAGGTGCTGCAGGGGGCCCAGGCGCCCTCCTGGCCCCTCGAGCGGGAGCTGAGCCTGGCGCGGGACCTGCTCGAGCTGCACCACATCCGGGACCCCGGGCGCTTCTCCATCAGCTGGTCCGTGCCCGACGAGCACGGCGCCGTGCCCGTCCCCCCGCTGCTGCTGCTGCCCCTGGTCGAGAACGCCATGAAGCACGGACCTGGTGCGGGGCATCGGGGCGCGGTCTCCGTGGAGCTGCGCGCGGTCGACGACGGCACCCTGCGCGTGGAGCTGTGCAACCCCGGCCCCTACGGGGGACCGCGGCCCGGCGGCCAGGGGCTGGACACCGTGCAGCGGCGCCTGGCCCTGGCCTACGAAGGCGCCGCGACCATCACCCTCGAGGGGATCGCCGTCGACGGCGCGCCCCACACCCGAGCCGTGCTCGCGCTCCCGCCCGCGGGCCCGAGCCAGGAGGCCCCCACATGAGCGACCTGCGCGTGCTCATCGCCGAAGACGAGGCCACCGCCCGCCGCCGCCTGCGCCGCCTGCTGGGAGAGCTGGGTGACGTGACCATCGTGGGGGAGGCCCAGGACGGGGTGGAGCTGCTCGAGCTGCTCCGGACCACCGATCCCCAGCTCGTCCTGCTGGACATCAAGATGCCCCGCCTCTCGGGCCTCGACGCCCTGGCCCTGATGGATCCCGGCGGCCCGGAGGTGGTGTTCACCACCGCCTACGCCGAGCACGCCGTGGCGGCCTTCGAGCAGGGGGTGGCGGACTACCTGCTCAAGCCCATCGAGGCTGCCCGCCTGGCCACCGCCCTCGAGCGGGTGCGAGAGCGGCTGGGGCGTGGGGGCGACGCTGGTGGCGACGGCGTGACCAGCGCCCTGCCGGCCCGCATCGCGGTCTCCACCCGCCGGGGGTTGGTGTTGCTGCGGCCCGAGGACATCTCCCACGCACTGCTCGAGGGCGCGAGCTGCATCGTGGTTGCCGGGGGCCAGCGCTACATCACCGACTTCCGCTTGAGCGAGCTGGAGCGCCGGCTGCCGGCGGATCGATTCCGGCGGCTGCACCGCCAGGCCCTCGTGGACCTCGAGCGTGTGGAGCGGCTGGAGCCGACGCACAGTGGCGGGTATGTCGCCCACCTGCAGGGGGGGCACACGGTGCCGGTGTCGCGGCAGGAGGCGCGGAAGCTGCGGCGTGAGTGGGAGCTGCCGCGCTAGCTACCAGCCCCCCACGATCCCCACATTGGGTGCGACGACCAGCCCACTCAGGTTGCGCTCTTCGTCCAGGATCGTCGGGTGGAAGCTCATCCAGAACAGGTCCAGCTCCACCACCAGCCAGACCCACTTGTAGCCCAGCATGATCCCGTTGGTGCCACCGTAGTAGCCGATGGATTCGTTCCCCAGGTAGTCCGAGGGGCTGTAGGCCGAGAGGCTCTCGGGGATCTTGTCCTCGAGCAGCCCGTCCAGCTTGGGCTTGGCCGAGATCCAGGAGCGCATCATCCTGGGCCCCGCGTACATCCTGACGATCTCGCCCTCGCGCCAGCCCCAGGTGGCGGCCAGATCCAGGTCGTGGCGGGAAAAGTTGGTGAGGCTGAGCCACTCCACGAAGCTGCCGGCGACCGAGAGGTGGTAGCCGTAGCCCCCGTGCAGGGCCCCCGCGAAGCGCTGGTCGGCGCTCTCCCAGACCTGGAGCTTCAGGTCGCCCTTGAGCTCGGAGAAGTTGGTCCTGAGCCCCAGCTCGAGGCCGTGGGCCAGCTTGTCGGTGAGCCCGACTCGACCCATCAGCTCGTAGCTGGTGCCTGGGTGGAACAGGCCCCAGGCCAGGCCGGTGTCCAGCAGGGTGCGGAGATCGTCTTCGGAGAGCTCTCCGGGGTCCTCCTCGCCGACGTAGTGATCCCAGAGATCGGCTCCCGACTGGATGGACTTGGTGGCCGCCACGCTGTTGGCGTGACCGGTCCAGGCGCCGGCGACCTGCCAGTCCCCGGGCTCGAGGGCGTGGGGCGGGGTCATGTGGGTCATGGAGGTGGCGCAGCCGGAGCAGAGCAGCAGGGCGTAGGCGGCCAGACGCATCGGAGACTCCATGGTGGAGTCTCTTTCCCTATTCCGCTAAGCGTGCATCAGACAGCCTGCTTCCCCGAGGTCCGGATGCACCGCTCGATCCTCGCTACTTCGCTGGTGCTCGCGCTGGCCTGCGGCTCCCCGAGCCCGCCGGTGGCGGTCGAGGGTGCCGCCGAGCTGGCGGAGCGAGCGACATGGCTGGCGCGGCTGCACAGCCCCGCCACGGATCGAGTCGCCAGGAGCCTGCTGGACGAAGCCGCCCTGATCGAGCCTGGACACCCGAGCGTGCTCGCCTTGCGGGCCGAGCTCGAGGCCCGGGGAGGCCTCGGCAGCCGGCCAGCCGGGGTGAAGGGGCCGCCGCCAGAGCGCAGGCAGGCGCTGCAGGAGCTCGAGGATGGCCTGTTGGCCTCACCCGGCGACCAGACGCTGGTCCTCGCGGTGGCGCGGATGCACTTCGCCTTCGATCACCCCGAGCGGGGTCTGGAGCTGGTGGACGGGTTGCTTCGGGAGCACCCTGACCACGCCGAGGCCCTGCTGCGTCGCGGTGAGGCGCTGGTCAAGCTGGAGCGACCCCACGACGCCGAGGGTGTGCTGCAGGCCTCCATCAGATCGGCGATGGAGCAGGGTGACACACTCACGGTGTTTCAGGCCCAGGGTGCGTTGGGGGAGGCATGGCTGCAGCTCGGGCAGGTCGAGCGTGCTGAACGATACCTCGGTGAGGCGAGCGCGGAGCTGGCGGCCTATCGCGCGGCCCACCCGGGCAAGACCACGGTGAACTGTCCCCACGAGACCCTCGCCAAGCTCTATTCGGGGCGAGGGGACTACGCCGAGGCCGCCGAGCACGCGCGCGACGCCGCGGACCTGAGGGCTTGGCTCCCTCGCTTGCAGTACCTGGCCGCGCTGGCGAGCGTGAGGGCGGAGGAGCCGAGTGTGGCCCAGGTGTACTACCAGCGTGGTGTCGCCAAGGAACGAGGGGGCGGGCCGAGCCCCCTGCGAGGCGAGGTGGAGGCCGCGTTGCGGGAAGGCAGTGAGACTCCACCACCATCGGCAGAGCAGGCGGTGGCGGTGGCGGTCAGCTTGCTCGAGCTGGGGCGCGCGGACCTGGCGACGGCCGAGCTGCGGCCCTGGGTGACGGACAACAGCTGCGGGGACTGCCTCCTGGTGGCGGGCTTCGCGGCGCTGGAGGACGGCGACGAACCCGCCGCCCGCGCCCTGCTGGAGCGGGTCGGCGAGGGCGAGGGCCGGAGCGTCGGGATGGCACAGCTCGCGTTGCTCGAGGGACGCGCCGAGGAGGCTCGGGCGATCTTCACGCCGAGCTGTGGCGCCGTCGATGCAGGCGTCTCCGGGGCTCCCAGCGCCGTGACCCGCATGGCGTGCCTCGGGCTCGGGGCCAGCGCCCTGGCCGTGGATGACGACAACAGCGCCGCCGATGCGTTCGGTCGGGTCCTCGCCGCGCACCCCGACGACCTGCCAGCCTTGCTCGGCCGGGGCAACGCATCGAACGGGCTCGGGCGCTCTGTGGACGCCCTCGAGCACTTTCAGCGGGCGTTGATGATCGCCCCCGACGACCCCCAGGCCCTCGCCGGCATCGGCACAGCGCTGCTGAACAGCGGAGAGCACGCGCTCGCGGCGGACGTGTTTCGGGTGGCCCTCGAGGTCGCGCCCGAGGGCTGGTCCTGTCCCCACGAGGGCCTCGGCCTGGTGCTGCTGGCCCAGGGCGACGCCGAGGGCGCCCGGGAGACCCTCGAGCGGGCCGTGGCGGTGGACCCGGACTCGGACTTCCGCAAGTACGACGCCCTCGCGCGGATGGCCATCGACGCAGGTGACACGGAGCGCGCCCGCGGCCTGCTGGAGCGCTCCCTGGCGAACAACCCGGCCGGTGTCGATGCCGGCGCCATGCTCGAGGAGATCGGCGCCCCCGACTGAACCTGTGTCACGCTGCGTCGCGGCCCCGCTCGGCCGCTGGTGGCGTCGCGGCGGCCAGGCGAGCCCGGTACGCGATGTGTCGCCGCCGCTGCAGCTCCACCAGGGGGCCCCAGGCTCGCTTCACCTGTCGCGCGCGGATGAGACGGGTCCACAGCGCGTTGTTCTTCTTGTAGAGCCAGGCCTGTGCCAGGTAGGGCGCGGCGGCCACGGGGTCGCGGGGGCGCCGCTGCCAGATGGAGCGAGCCGAGAAGGTGTGCCGATACAGCCAGGCGTAGCCCTCCTCGAGCTGTGCGGGTGTCATGTGTCGCGGCTGATACACGCAGTTTGCGGTGTCGTAGCGAGACCAGTCCCGGTGCAGGATGCGGCCCTCGGCCTCCATGCGCCGGAACAGGGGGGTGCCCGGGTAGGGGGTGAGGATGTGGTAGGTGGCGCACTCGAGCCGGTTGTCGTCCACCCAGCTGGCGGTGCGCTGAAACACATCGGGTGTGTCGTGATCGAAGCCGAGGACGAAGCTGGCGTTGACCTGGATGCCGTGGTCGTGGAAGATGCGCACCCTGCGGGCGTAGTCGTCGGCCGGGGGGCAGCGCTTGCCGGCGCGCTTCAGGTTCGTGTCGGTCAGGCTCTCGAAGCCGATGAACACCCCGGTGCAGCCGGCCAGGGCCATGGCACGGACCAGCTCGGGGCGGTCGGTGACGTCCAGGCTGACCGCGGCGCTCCAGATGGTCTCGGTGGGCTCGAGGGCGCGACACAGGCGGGCGAGGTACTCCGGATCGGAGCCCAGGTTGTTGTCGATGAACACACCGTAGCCGGAGCTGCTCGTGGAGAGCTCCCGGACCACGTCGGCGATGGGCCGGTTCTCCCGGGGCATCCTCAGGCCCCGGGTGGAGAGGAAGCAGAACCCGCAGCGGTTGTGGCAGCCTCGGGTGGCGATGACACTGCTGTCGGTGAGGTAGGCCCACGATGGCAGGATCGAGCGGTCCGGAGGGGGCTCATCCGCGAAGCCGTCGAAGCGCCCGTCGTACCGGGGCTGCAGGCGACCGGCGGCGGCGTCCGCGAGGATGCGGGGCCAAGTGTCGACGCCATTGCCGAAGCTGAGGGCGTCGGCGTGGGGGGCGAGCTCATCGGGGCAGGCCTGCACGTGCAAGCCCCCCATGACCACGGCGCTGCCCCGGGCTCTGAACCAGCGCGCCAGCGCGATGGCCCGCCGTGCGAAGGTCAGGTGCACGGTGATGCCCACCACGGCCGGGAGGAGGTCGGTGGGTGGGGCGCCCTGCAGCAGGTTCTCGTCCCACATGGACACGGTCCAGTCCGGAGGCGTGGCCCCGGCCAGGGCGCTGAAGGTCGTCGCCGGGGTGAGCACGTGCTTGCCGTAGCTGCCCTTGGGATCCTTGCTGTAGAAGGGGTGCACCAGCAGGGCGGTGCGAGGGCGCGGTGATCCGGGCACCGGCGCGGTCAACGCAGGGGCATGGAGCATGGGATCGGGCTGGCGGGCGGCGGGGAGGAAGCGGCGCATGATCACCTCGGGTACACGCTGGACGGTACCCCTGGCGTTCAGGGCGCGTTCCTCACGTCGGGCCCAGTGGTCGCGGGCGCGACCTGAGCGGTCGCGGGACCGCGCAGGCCGCTATCGATCCACCACGTTGCTGCGACGCATGACCTTGTAGGCCAGCTCCACCGTGTCGATGGCCCCGGCGGCCAGCTCTCGCTCCCAGCGCAGGAAGCCGTCGCTGTCGGGGGTATTGGCCGCGGTGGTGCCCTCGGCCCGGAGCTCGATGCGGATCTGCTCCAGCTCCGAGACCGGGATGCGCTCGATGACCAGCACCCGCCGGGGCGTGTCGCCGAGGTTCGACAGCTTGAGCTCGACGCGGTGGTCCGTGGTCTGCCAGCGGGAGAGCACGCCCTGCTCCTGCTCGACCTGCTCGGCTCGCCGGAACACCCGCAGGCTCGGGTCCGGGCCGAAGCCCAGCTCGAGGCGCTCGCCCGGTGCGACGAACGACAGCTCAGTGCGGCCCACGCGGCCCGAGCTGGCGATGAGATCCACCGGACCCGCCAGCAGGGGGTGTGGGGCCGCGTTCGTGCTGGTGCAGCGCAGCAGCACGGCGCTGTGCCGCTCGGCCATCACCACCCGCTCGAGGCTGGCCTCGGCTCGGCTGTGCCCGATGGTCACGCGGTAGGGGCGGCCGTCGGAGGGCACCGTGGCCCGATGGGCGGCCTCGAGGTGCAGGGGCTCGCCGCCGTCGTCCACGCCCGGCAGCTCGTGGGCCTGGTCACCCCGCTGCTGACCCAGCCCGGTGGTCTGGATGTCCTGCTCGCGCAGCTCGACCACCACCTGCTCCTGCTTGGGTTGCGCGCGCAGTCGGTCTTCGGCGAGCAGCGGAGGCTCGGTGCCGAGGGAGGGCCGCTGGGTGGAGAAGCGCAGCAGCGCGTCGGTCCAGTCCTCGCCGGTGTGCTGCCACACCGCGGCCTGGACCTCGAGGTGCAGGCTGTGCGAGGGCTCTGCGCCCAGGGTGGCGCGGTAGCGCGGACGCCAACACGCGCAGGGCACCAGGTAGCTGATCTCGAGGCTGGCGGGTGCGCTGCCGCTGTGCTCGACCTCGATCTCGATCCATGTGGTGATGGCGTGATCCCGGGTGACGATCAGGCGGCGGCGGAGGTCGGCCAGCTCCGCCTCCGCGTCCTCGAGGCCGTCGGCCAGGGCGAGGATCTCCTGGTCCAGGGTGGCCTCCCGCTCGCGGAGCAGGTCCAGCTCGCTGCGCCAGCGCTCCGGCTCGCCGCGACCCCAGCCGGCGTCTTCGGCCAGCTCGGTGAGCAGCAGCTCCGCGGCGGCGCGTACGGCGTCGCGCTCGGCCTGGCGGCGGACCCGCCGGGCCTTGGTGGCCCCCAGCTCACGGCTGCGCTGGCGCTCTTCTTCGTGCAGCGCGGCCTGGTCTGGGGGCAGATCGCTTTTGCGCACGATCAGCTCGCGCTTGACGCGGAAGTCGAGCACGCGTGTGTCGCAGGAGGGGTCGTCCTTGGGCTCCACCCGCAGGCTGCGATCGGCCACCACGGGGGCGACGTCGGGCAGGGTGAGCCGGTGGCGACCGGGCTCGATCTGCACGCTGCCGGCGCGCAGCACGGAGGCCCGATCCTCGAACAGGGTGACCGAGCGGATGGGGGCGTCGATGGCGGTGGTGTGCACGGTGGTCATGGCTCAGTCCTCCCGCCGGTTGCCGCCCGCCAGCTCGTGCTTGGAGGCGATGGTGATCACGTAGGAGGCCCGCAGGTGGCGCACCTGACCGGGCTCCAGCTCCAGCAGCCATCGATAGGCGCCGTGCAGGGGGGAGCGTTCCTGGTCCCAGGGCTCCCAGGGGGGCTCCACCTCTCGCAGCTCGATCTCGACATCGTCGTCGTCCTCGCGCTGCACCGGGATCCGCTCTCTGAGCTCGATCCGCGCGCGGTGCTCCAGCAGGTTGCGCAGCTCGAAGCGCAGCTCGTGCTGCAGGTCGAGGTGCCGGCTGACCATGCCGCGCTGGTGCTCGGCGTAGCGGGTGTTGCGGGACACCCGCACGCCCTGCTCCACGCCGAGGCCCAGCTCGAGGGTGCCCCCCGATGGGGTGGAGCTCACCGCGCCGGCCAGCAGGTAGTCGCCGTCGAGGTAGACGTCGACGGGACCCGGGAGCAGCGGGGCGCGGCCGGTGTTGTCCAGCCGGACGGTGCGGAAGACGTCCTGGGTCTCCCGGGGCACCGCCACGTAGCGCACGCTCGCCGGGGCGCTGGTGATCTGCACGGGCACGGTGTGGAAGCGGCCGTCGCTGGGGACATCGACGGGCTGCTCGCCGCGCCAGGCGTGGTCGTAGGCGTCGGTGCTGGCCGGGGCGATCATGCCCGCGGCGAGGGGGCGGGTCCGCACGGTGTTGGAGGCCTCGCGCACGTGTTGCCCCAGCTCCCGCGCGCTGGGCAGGTGGGGGCGCGTATCGAGGTCCATCAGCTCGAGGTAGCGCTGGTGGGCATCGATGGGTTCGAGGCGGCCCAGGCTCCCCTGCTCGGGAGCAGCCATGCGCAGGGCGTCGTAGTCCAGCAGGTCTCGTCCGGCGTCGAGGGGCGGTGGAGGCTCGGGCGGTCCGCCGTAGCCCCCCGGTGACGGAGCGTTGTTGGGCTCGCTGATGGACTGGGCGGCAGGCGGTGCCCCGGCGCTGGCGAACGAGAGGCCCGAGGCGGCCCGGGGCGCGGGGGGGCGGCCCCGGCGCTTGGCCTTGGCGCGGTGCAGCACGGGGCGGCGCTGTTCCTCGACCAGATCGTCCATGACGGCCTCGCACTCGGGCTCGGGCGCGGCCGCCATGGCGGCCACCGGCATCGGTGGTGGCTCTGCTCGCGGCGGCGGTGGCGGCGTGGGCGCGGGCTGGCGCGCGGCGCCCCCGCGCGGCAGCAGCTCCCGGCCCTGGTGCCAACCCTCGAAGAGGGCCTCGACGCCCACAGGGGGCGGGCGCCAGCCCTTGGCCCGCGGTGCAGGCTGGGCTCGGCCGTAGCGCAGGGCCCCGAGCTCGGGCAGCTCGGCCCAGCGCATGGCGTCGGCGGTGGACAGCACGAGCTGGACTCCGGTCCAGTCCTCGTCGGAGCGCTGGCAGATGGAGGCCCGCAGGGCCAGCTCGGCCCGGCCGCCCTTGGCGTCGATGCGCATGGTGTAGGCGGGGGCCCAGCGGGCGGCGGGCACCAGATAGCTGACGGCGAGGCGGACGCGCCCGCCCTCGGGGGCGGCCCGGTGGGGGGCCTGCAGGGTGACGCGGGCTTGCTTGCGGAGCTCGTGGGGGCGCAGCTGCCGCCGCGTCTGCTGGCGGTCCTTGCGGGCCTTCAGGGCGGCCTGATCCTCGCGGGCGCGGCGGTGGGCGTCCTTGGCGTCGGCGACCAGCTCCGCGAGGCGGTCCTGTTCGTCGCGCTGGAAGGCCAGCAGGGCCATGCGCGCCTGCGTGGGGGAGGGGAGGGGTGGCTCACCCTCGGCGGGCTCGGGGCGGTCGGGGAGCCCGAGCTCTCCGACCGCGGCCAGCTGGCCCCTCGCACGCTCCAGGGCCCGGTGGCAGATCCGCACACGGCGGTCGGCGGCCTGGAGCTCTGCGTCGCTGGGAGGGGGCAGGCTCGGGTCGCCCGGCGGAGGCTCGAGCGCGAGCTGCACATCGACGGCCAGGGGGCAGGCGTCCGCTGGCAGCTCCCCGAGGGGCTCCACCGCGAGCTGCAGGGTGTCGTCCCGCAGCTGCAGGGGGAGGCCAGGGATGATGATCTCGGCCGGATAGGTGCTCGGAGACTCGATCTCGGCGATCCGGCGCACCTCGGCGCCGACGCGGTAGACGGTGACCCGTTCGATGCGGGTGGCGGTCGTGCAGGCGGGTTCGCCCATGGGCACCTCCACTCCCTCGCGTAGCGTGCCCGGAGCTTGCGATCGAGGCCCGAATTCCCCTTGCGACCGGGCCCCGCGCGTTCTACCTTGCGCTCGCCCCGACCCCTGCGGAGCCCCTGTGCCGACCCTGCTCGAAGAAGGCCTGCTGATCGCCGAACGCTACCGCGTCCATGAGCTCGTGGGCAGCGGCGGCAGCGGCTGGGTCTACCGAGCCACCCAGGAGCCCATCGGGCGCCCGGTGGCGGTCAAGGTGCTGCGCACGGACCTGCCCGACGAAGATCAGATCCACTTCGAGGCCCGCTTCCTGCGCGAGGCCTCCCTCGCGGGTCAGCTGCAGCACCCCCACATCGTCACCATCCACGACTACGGGCGGGCCGAGGACGGCTTCTGCTACCTCGTGATGGAGTACCTCGAGGGCTACACCCTCCGCGAGGTGCTGCGCCGCCACCAGGTCCCCACCAAGCGCATCATGCGCATCTTCGACGGCATTACCCAGGGCCTGCGCCACGCCCACGCCCGGGGTCTGGTGCACCGGGACGTCAAGCCCAGCAACGTGTTCCTGGTGCGGGGCGACGGCGAAGAGTGGCGCCCCAAGCTGATGGACTTCGGCCTGGTGCGCGAGGTCCACAGCGAGGTCACGGTCACCGAGGTGGGCACCTTCCTGGGCACCCCCCAGTACATCGCTCCCGAGCAGGCCCAGGGCCAGCCCTCCGACGCTCGCTCCGACGTCTACTCCGTGGGCGTGATGCTCTACCGCGCCCTGTGCGGCAAGCTCCCCTATGCGGCCACCAACCCGGCCGCGCTCGCCTACATGCACGTGCACGAGCCCTACCCGGAGATGTCCGAGCGGGCCCCCGACGTCGATGTGCCCCAGCGCCTCGAGACCATCTGCCGCCGCTGCATGAAGAAGGACCCCGCCGAGCGCTACCCCGACGCCGGTGAGCTGCTCGAGGACCTGCGGGCCGTCTCCCGCTTCGTGCTCGGGCCCGATGTGCTCCCGCCCCCGGACCGCAGCGCGTCCCGGGTGGCCGCGGTGGCCCTGAAAGAGCCCGAGCTGCCCGTGCCCCTCGAGGACGAGCTCGAGCCCCGCATCGACACCGAGGAGACCGACTGCGGCGCCCTGGACCCGGTGACCGACGCCATGGACGGGCCGGACCCGCTGCCGCCCCGCCCCGCCCCGGCGGTCATCCGCGAGACCCTGGTGCCCCCGGAGCCGCCGCCCCCCGCGACGCCGCTGCCTGACGACTCCGCACCCGAGCCCCGGCGCCGCGGCTGGCTGCTGCCGCTGGTCGCGCTGCTGGCCGCGGGCACGGTGGTGGTCTGCGGTGGCCTCGGCGCGGGTCTGCAGCTGGTGCTCGGCGACTCGTTCCACGACATCGACCAGATCACGGCGCTCTTCGACGGTGGCGCGGACGCCGAGCCCGCCGTGGAGCCCGCCGTGGAGCCGCCGCCGCCCGAGGACCTGGAGCCTGCGGTGGCCGAAGCTGAGCCCGAGCCTGTCGCGCCCCTCGAGCCCGCGGCGCCTACGCCGGCCCCCGAGCCCGAGCCCACCACCGTGAGCACCCCGCCGCCCCCCCCGGAGCCCCAGGACGCCGACGACCGCGAGCGCGCCCTCGAGGATGTCCGCGAGGCCTTGGCGACCCCGACGCCAGCGCCGACCCCGGAGCCCGAGCCCGCCTCGGTCCTCGAGCCTGTGGACGAGCCCGAGCCCGCCGTGGTGGACGCGGTCGAGCCCGCGCCCTCCCTGGGCCTCGCGGTCACCGACGCCAGCGGTGCGCCGGTCGAGGCCAGCGCCCCGGAGCCTGTGCCCGCACCGGACCCCGGCCCGGTGGGCCTGGTCGTCCAGCCATCCGCCGGTGATCCCGGGCCTGCCCCCGCGTCCTCCCAGGGCGCGGTGACCGTCGACTCGGTGTCGTTCACCGCTGAAGAGGCCCGTCGCACCCTGGCCTGGGTCAACAGCGCCTCAGAGCGTGAGCTCAAGAACGCGGGGCTGTACAGCCTGGGCGTCAGCAACATCGTGCAGCAGCGCCCCTACAGCAGCCTCGAGGTCTTCGCGGCCACCCACTACGTGGGCACCGCCAGCGTCCAGGCCGCCAAGTACGCCGCCCTACGCTGACCCCTCCGCCGGTCGCCTGCGGTCCGACAGCAGCACCATCACCGAGCCGGCGATCAGGGCGTAGCCCACCGCCGTGGCCACGCCGAGCTCCTCGGACCACAGCCAGAAGGCCACCAGCCCACCCAGCAGCGGCTCGACCAGGGTCGCGGTGGAGACCCGTGACGCATCGATGTGTTTCAGCGCGTGGTTCATGGCGCCGTGCCCCAGCAGGGTGGGGATCGCGGCCATCAGCACGAAGCAGAGCCAGGTCTGGCCGTCGTAGGCCGCGAGGGGGTGCCCCAGCAGCGGCAGGGCGATGAGACAGGGGATCGCGGCCACCCCGTAGATGGAGGTGACGTAGACGGTGTTGGACAGGCTGCGTCGCAGGTGCTTGCCCAGGGAGAAGTAGGCCGAGAACAGCACCGCCGACAGCAGCGCCAGGCCGTCACCCACCAGGTGTTCGGAGCTGAACGCCAGGTCCGTGAAACCCATCACGGCCACGCCGCCCACGCCGAGCACGATGGAACCGATCAGCCGGGGCCCGATGCGCTCCCGGTACAGGAACCAGCTGGCCGTGGCGGTGAAGACCGGGTTGATGGCGAAGAACAACATGGCGTTGGCCACGGTGGTGCGCTGCACCCCCATGATGAAGGCCACGAAGTGAGCCGCGAGGGTGAGCCCGACCAGCACCACCAGGGCCAGATCCCGGTGGCTCAGGGCCCGCAGCTCGCGGCGCTGCCGCCAGGCGAAGGGGAACAGCACGGCGGTGGCGATCACCAGGCGCCAGGCGGCGATGGCCACGCCCGGGGCGTCGCCCAGGCGGACGATGTTGCCCGACTGGCTGGCGGCCACGAGGCCCACCGCCAGAAAGACCAGGTGAAAGGGGACGCGGGGCACGAAGAGCTAGGGAAGCAGGGGGCTGCCCAGCAGCAGGTAGGCGGCGCCGGCGTTGTTGCCCACGTCGTCGTTGTAGGGCGCCCCCACGAGCAGGTCGGTGTAGCCGTCGGCGTTGGTGTCACCCGCGCCACTCAGGGAGTAGCCAGCCGAGTCACTGGCGTTGGCCCCCAGGAAGACGGCGTCGGCGTCGCTGTAGGTGACGGTGCCGCCGAAGGGACCTCGGTGCAGCGCCACGCTGCCCGCATCCTCGCCGTTGAGGTTGTGGGCGAACGCGCTCATCAGGAGGTCGGGGTCACCGTCGCCATCGACGTCACCGACGGGCGCCGATGGGCAGAGGGACGCGCCCATGTCGTCGGTGGGGCCTTCGAAGATGGCCGTGCTCACAAACGACAGGTAGCCCTCGCCGCTGAACGGGCCCTGCACGAGATAGATCCGACCCGCGCCGTCGGAGGCCCCAGAGCCGGCGTCGGTGGCGCCGATGAGGATGTCGCCCAGGGCGTCTCCGGTGATGTCGCCGACGGCGGCGACGCAGTCGCCGACGAGGTCGCCTGCGTTCTCACCGTTGAAGATGGCGTCGGCGTCGGACATCAGGTCCATGGCACCCGAGCTGGGTCCGTTGAACAGGAACGCGGCTCCCACGTCCTGGTAGACCGTGCCGTCGCCGTCCACATCGTCGAAGCGGGGTACGCCCACCAGGATCTCGCCGATCCCGTCACCGTCCATGTCGTCCACGAGGTCCACCGAGGTGCCGGCGTAGGCGTCTTCCTGGCTGCCGTAGAAGATGCCGTAGGATTCGTCCAGGCCGATCTCGCCGGTCTCGGTGCCGTCCACCAGGTAGGCGCCGCCACCGTAGTCCACGTAGGTGGAGATGTCGGTGGCACCCATCAGCAGGTCGGGCAGGCCGTCGCCGGTGGCGTCCACCGCACCGGCGATGTCCCAGCCAGCGCCATCGTCGTAGTTGACGGCGTGCATGGACAGGTCGGAGTCTTCGAGGCTCATCTCACCGGTGACAGGGCCGTAGACGACGTAGGCAGCGCCGGTGTAGGTCTTGCTGGTCTCGCTGCCCTCCCAGGGGGCGCCCACGAACAGGTCCGCCATGCCGTCGGCGTTGACGTCGCCGGCCGCGGCGACCGAGTAGCCGGCCATGCCGCCGGTGACCCACCCGCGCAGGGCAGCGTCAGCGCCGCTGAGGTTTGTGGAACTCACAGGCCCGTACAGCAGGTATGCGGCCCCCGCGTCCCGGGCGCCGTCGCTGTTGCCGTAGGCTCCGATCAGCACGTCGTCATAGCCGTCGGCGTCGACATCGCCTACGCCGGCCACCGAGCAACCTGCGCTGTCGCCTCCCGCCTCGCCGTACAGCGTGATCGAGGCGTAGCTGAAGGTGAACTCGTCGCGGTGGCCGTCGCAGTTGTTGTCCACGCCGTCGGTCCATTCGATCGCGTCGGGGTGGATGTCGGGCTCTTCGTCGTCGCAGTCGTCGCCGGTGGCGCCGGTGGAGTCGAAGCCGTCGCCGTCCTGATCGTAGTCGGAGCCGCCGGAGCAGTCCTGGTCCACGCCGTCGTACCAGGCCTCCTCGGCGCTGGGGCTGATGGCGCCGTCGGTGTCGTCGCAGTCGTCCCCGCCATAGGCGTCGCTGTTGTGGGTATCGGCATCCTGGTCGTAGTCGGAGCCGCCGTCGCAGTCCTGGTCCACGCCGTCGTACCAGATCTCGGTGGCGCCGGTGTTGACGAGCTCGTCGAGGTCGTCGCAGTCGTCGCCGCCGTGTTTGTCGCTGTCGTAGCTGTCGCCATCCTGATCGTAGTCGGAGCCGCCGGAGCAGTCCTGGTCCACGCCGTCGTACCAGACCTCGCTCTGGCCGGGGTAGATGTCGGGGTCCTCGTCGTCGCAGTCGTCGCCGTCGCAGCGCGCGTGGTCGTGACAGACGACGACCTGGTGGTAGTCGGAGTCGTCGCCGCAGTCGGCGTCCACGCCGTCGTACCAGGTCTCGTCGGCGCCTGGGTAGACGTCGTCGTTGTCGTCGTCGCAGTCGGCCATCGCGCCGGTGGCCTTGTCCTCGGTGACGTAGCCGGAGGGCTGCTCACAGCTGATGACCGAGGTGGTGCCGTCGCCGAAGCCGTCGCCGTCGGCGTCGGGGTACCAGGTGCCGGCGTCGGTGGCGTTCTCGTCGATGGAGCCGTCACAGTCGTCGTCTTCACCGTTGCAGATCTCGGGGCCCGAGCAGGCGGCGGTGTCGTCCTTCAGCTCGGGCAGGCACGCGGTGAGGCCGAGGCCCAGGAGCAGGACGCAGACGGTGCTGGAGCTGTGTGGATGCATGGAGTCCTCGCTTCGAGGCTCCACTCTATCCTCTCGGGCTCGAGCCCGCGTCCTAGGGGGCGATTCGGTCGAGCAGCGCCCGCACGACGCTCTCCTCGCCTCGCAGGGCGCCGTCCAGCAGGGTCTCGGCCCGCTCCCGGCTGTCGGCCACCGCGTAGCAGCGCAGCTGGGGCGCGTTGCCCGAAGGGCGCAGGTGGAGGATCTCGCCGCTGGCGAAGCCCACGCGCAGGCCGTCGGTGGTGTCGGACCAGGCCACGGCGCCCAGACCGTCGAGCGGGGCGAAGGCGTCGGCGATGGCGGTGTGGTCCGGCTCACCCTGGGGGATCAGGCTGGCGATCACGGCCCGGCTGCGCTCAGGGGGCACCCCGTCGATCAGGGCGGCGGTGGCCGCCCGCGCGGGCAGGGCGTCGAAGAGGGCCGAGACGGGCACACCAGCCCGGGCCGCGCCCACCAGCACCGCCAGCAGGGGCAGGACGGCGTCCCGGGTGGGCAGGGCCTTCAGGGTGCCAGCACCCATGGGCAGATCGCTGCCCAGCAGGAAGCCGCCGTTGGCCTCCCAGCCGGCGATGGGGCCCCCACCCCCGGCCTCGGCGGCCTGCATCGCGGCGATGACCCAGGGGGAGCCGATGCGGGTCTTGGTGATGGCGAGGCCGGGCTCGCCGGCCGCGGCCAGGGCGGCGGCGTGCAGGTCCACGGCGTCGTTGGTGCTCACCGGCACGGCGGCCTCGCGCACGCCCAGCTGCAGGGCGGTGACCAGGCCGAGCAGATCGCCCCTGTGGAAGCGCCCCTGCTCGTCGATGAGCAGCGGCCGGTCGCTGTCGCCGTCGGTGGAGATCAAGGCGGAGGCGTCGTGCTCGCGGACGAGCGCGGCGAAGCGAGCCAGCGGCTCGGGGCCGAGATCCTCGGTGTCGATGGCCACGAAGCCGTCGGTGCGTCCGGTGCGGACCAGCTCGGCGCCCAGGGACTCGAGCAGCTCGGCGATGAGGTCCCGGCCCACGGCGCTGTGCTCGAAGAGCACCAGGCGGCAGCCGTCCAGCGGGCGGTCGCGGCCGAAGGCGTCGAGGTAGCGGGTGAGGTAGGCGTCCTTGGCCGCCGGGGTGACGGGCACGCTCGGTGCGGGCACACGGAGCCAGCCGTCGGCATCGAAGGGATCGTCCTCGAGGGCGGCGTGTGCCTCACGGGCCGCGGTCACGGCCGCGAGGATCGCGGGCTCGTCGCTCTTGAGGACCTCGCCCCGGAGCTTGTAGAACTTCACGCCGTTTCTGTCCGAGGGGATGTGGGAGCCGGTGATCATCACGGCGGGCATGGGCGCCTTGCCCCGCTGGGGGGCGTCGATGGAGGCCCAGTAGGCCAGGGCCGGGGTGGGCAGGCGGCCGCAGTGGATCACGGGGTGTCCGGCGTCGGCGCAGGCCTTCGCCACAGCCCTGGCGATGCGCGGGCTGGACTCGAGGGACGAGGCCGTGCAGCGGGCGCGGAGGTCCTCGCCGATGGCGAGGGGGGCACCCGGCGGGAGCTCGCCCTGCGCCTCGAGGAAGCGCACGAAGCCGGCGGTGTTGAGGTAGACCTCGCGGTCGGTCATGTCCACGACGAGGCCTCGCAGGCCCGAGGTCCCGAACGTCAACCTGACGGGCTTTCGGCCGTCCGGTTGGGTGTCGGTCGAGCCGGCGGCTGCGTCGCGATCGTGGGGGGGAGGCAAGGTCACGTGGAGGATCTCCGGGTCGGGTCCGAGGGCGGCGATGGTGGTCTCGAGGCCGGCGGGGATCAGCAGGCTGCCGCCGTGCTCGAGCCGGGCCAGCAGGCCGCCGTCCATGTCGTACAGCTGGGCCTGGCCCCGCAGGGCGTGCAGGGTGCTGGCGCCGGGCAGGGCGGGCAGGTGTACGCCCCGGCCGAGGGTGGGCTCGAGGTGGTCCAGGGCGAACAGCGCGCAGGCCATGGAGCGGGCGACGCCGCGGCGGCGGGGCTGGGGCTCGAGGCCGTAGACGCCGGCGGGCACAGGCTGCAGGGGCAGGGCGTCGATGGCGGCGTCGAGGTCCAGGCGCCGGCGGGGGAAGCGGGCGTGGTCCCAGGCGCGCAGGGTGCCCCCGGGCAGGCGCACCTCGAGCAACAGCACCCGCTTACCGCCGGGGTTGCCCAGGGCGTGGACGTCCGCCGAGGGGAGCTCGCCAGCAGCGGGGACGGCCAGCTGACGGTTGTAGACGACCATGCCCGGGTGGACGGGCAGGTGGTGCATCGCGTCGAGCAGGCCGCTGTGGACCCGCCGCAGCTCGGTCAGCTCATCGGCGAGCGCGGCGTCGATGGCGCCGGGCTCGAGCAGGGGCTCGAGGGCGGAGAGCAGCGTGTCCACGCGGCGTCCCGGCTCGGCCAGCCAGGGTGCGAGCGCGGGCTGGAGCGTGGACTCGTCTCGGCCGGCGGCCAGGAGGCCGGCGAGGCGATCCTGGATGGCCCGGGCGCGGTGCAGGCGGGCCCGGAGCAGCTCCCGGTCCATCCCCTGGCGGAAGCCCAGGGCGATGGTGGCGCCGGGATCGGCCTCGATGACGAGGTAGACCTCGGGTTGCCCGGGCGGGTGGGCCTGCACGGACAGCAGGGTGCCCACGTCGAGCAGCTTGGGCAGCAGGGGCCAGCGGGGGCCGTGGCGCTCCAGGTGTCCGTCACCCAGCAGCTCGAGGCCGGCGGCCGCGAACAGCGCGGGGAGGGGCAGCAGGCTCCCGTCGGGCAGCTGGACCAGGCTCGGGTTGCGCAGGGCTTCGGGATCGTCGGGCCAGGCCGCCACCAGGAAGGCCTCGCCCACGCGCTCGTCCTCGGGGGCGTCCAGGCCGGTGTAGCTGGCCAGGCGGTCGCCGCCCCAGGGCCGGGGCACCAGCCTGGATGGCAGCAGCGGGAGAGGGGTGTGCCGGAGCCCGGTGAGGGCGTCGGCGTCGCCCTGCAGGATCGCGGAAGCCAGGGTGGGGGGCGAGGTGGGTGGGGCGGGTGCGCTCATGGTCTTCCCTGGCCGGCTCGGTGACTCGATCCTGGTATCCGGGCCCCACCGTTGGGGGCCAGGGTGCTGGTATGCTCCGGTGGTGTCACGGACCCTCGCCAGCACCCTGCTCCTCGCGCTGCTCCCCGGCCTGGGCTGCGGAGTCGAGCCTGCGGAGCCGGCCACGCCGGCGGCCATCGAGGCCCTGCCGGACCCCGTCGCGCGCCTGCGGGCCCTCGAGCGCGCGGTCTACAGCGGAGCCTGGACCCTCGACGAGCTGGACGCGGCCTGCGACACCTTCGCAGACGGCGAGCTCGCGGAGGCCTGCCGCCGCTACCTCGGGCGGCCCCACCTGTTCCGGGGGGCAGCCCTCGAGGGGCGGGAGGACGCCCGCAGCCGCGGAGCCTGCCCGTCGAGCTGCGAGCAGGGTCCGTCTCGGCTCGACTGTGTGGTGGACGCGAGTGTGTCCGCTGACGCCAGCTGCGACTGCCTCGACCAGCCCCTGGCCCGGGACGAGTGCTGGTTCCGGCTCGCCCAGGCCCGGGGGGCCGACGGGGGCCTGCCCGCCTGCCTCGCCGCCGGCAAGCTCAAGGGACCCTGTCTGCACCACCACGCCGAGGCGCTGGGGGGGGAGTGCCCCCCGCTGGATTCTGAGGGCCTGGAGGGCTGGGCCGCTCTGAGCTCGAGGGTCGGGGAGCTGGAGGCCGCGGTGGGCCACTGGGACGACTTCGAGCGCCGGCAGCTCACGGACGTGGTCTGGGCGGGGGCCATGCGCTGCGCCTTTCAGCACCCCGTCGACTTCGATCCGGGCCTGATCGCGAGCGTGCCGCCCGGCGCCTTGCCCCACCTGAGGGCGGCGCTGGCCTGGCACACCGTCGCGGGCCTGGGCGATCCCGCGCCGACGCTGGACGAGGCGGCCGCGCTGCTGGCGGCCTACGAGACCAGCGGGCGGCTGCAGGCCACCCCGGAGTCGCCGGTGCAGCTCCCCGCGGGGCCGGGGGACGGCTGGGCCTGGGACAACGCAGCCTACTGCCAGCGGCTGGCGGGGGGCTGCGCGTTCCCCGCGGTCCGCTACTTCGCGATGGGCAAGCGCCTGTTGGGGGAGCGAGCCGAGGATGAGCGCCGCATCTGCCTGCTGGAGGCCGCCGCGCGGCTGCGTCCCTGCGACTGGGACGAGGTCGTGGGCCTCTCACCGGTGGTCGGGGCAGACGCGCTGGGCCTCGGGTCCTTCCTCGGAGAGCCCCTGGTGTGCCGGCAGGCTCCCGCCTCCGACGATGCCGAAGTGGTGAGCCCTCCGCCTTGACTCCCGGGGACCGCTTGGTACCCTGACGCTTCCCTCGTGATGTGGAGTGTTCCGCGTTCGTGCTCGCGATCCCGCTGATCCTGGTCGGGTGGCTGCTCGCGTCGGTGCTCGCCCCTCGCGCGGGCTTCCTCGAGCGGGTGGCCTACGGGCTGCTGTTCACCCTCACAGCGGTGCCGCTGGTGGCCTTCCAGCTGGCCCTGGCGCTGCCGTCCTTCGTCTCCGCCGGGCTGCTGCTGGCGGTGAGCGGGGCCTTCCTGCTGGGCCTGGCCTGGCCCGCCTGGCGGCTGGGGTGGGGCCTGCTGCCTCCGCGGCCGGAGCGCTGGGAGCTGGGGGTGCTGGGGCTGGGGCTCGCGCTGGCGACCGTGACCTGGCTGCACCACAACCACGGGGAGCTGTGGCTCTCCCTGGGCTCCTACCTGCAGACGGACCAGGCCAAGTGCTTCTACATGCAGACCTTCAGCCTGGTGCCGGAGCTGAACCCAGGGCGCGATCCCGGCATGGTCCGGCGGGCCTACGAGATCATCAGCACGCCGGGCAACTCGCTGTTCACCGCGGCGTGGATGGCGGTGGTGGGCCCGTGGGCCTTCGCGCTGTTGCAGAGCGCCTTCCACCTGCTGCTGTTCCTGTTCGGCACCCTGCTCTCGAAGCGCTGGACCGGCTCGTTGCTGGTGGCGGTGGTGGTGGCCTGCTTCGCGGTGCTGAACCCCTACACCCTGTGGATCGAGGTGCTGGACCGCAACGTCTACGTCTACGCCCTGACCCCTGCGCTGCTGTACACCCTGCTGTTCCACCGGGAGCGGGCCCTGGTCCACGGCCTGCTGCTGGGCCTGATCGGTGGCCTGGGCCTGCGCTTCCTGCCGCTGCTCTTTCTGGCCTCGGCGCTGCTGATCTATGCCCAGCAGCGTCAGCCCTGGCGTCGCTGGCTGCTGCTGGCGGCGGGGCTGGCCATCGCCTTCGCCGTCGAGCTGCCCCACCTGCAGCACCACGGCTTCCACAGCATGGGCGAAGCCAGCGCGCTCCCCGGCCTGCTCGCCGGTGACCGCACGCCCATGCTGCCCCATGGAAACGCCGTCTACTACATGGTCTTCATGCTCGCCCAGCTGGGCTGGGGCGTGGCGGCGCTGGCGCTGTACGGCGCGCTGCGCTGGCTGCGGGATCGGCCGGTCACGGGGGTCGCCCTGGCCCTGATGGTGCTGCTGCCTCTGTTGGTCCTGGCGGGCCAGCGGGACTGGATCGAGCACGACAAGACCCGCATCTTCATCATGTCCCTGTGGCCGGTGCTCTGCTTCTTCGCCTACGGCCTCCGCGGCCTGATGGCGAGGGCTGGCTGGGGCCGCCGGGTGGGGGTGCTGGTCGCGGCGCTGGTGGTGGTGATCGGTGTCGATCTCGGTGCCCGGGTGGCGCTCCCGCCGGCCGACGCCAGCAGCACGGAGCGCAAGCCCACCTACCAGCGCGAGAGCCCCCTGTTCCTCGATCAGCTGAGGGCGTCCTTCGCCCCCTCGGGGCCGCTGCCCCGCTACGACGGCCTGGGCCTCAAGCTGGACTGGCGCCGCAAGTGGACGGAGGCGAGGCTGGTCCGCAGCGCCATGCTGGCGGGTGTGGACAGCCCCTGGGTGGACCGCTGGCTCGCCCCGTCGGCCCTCGAGGCGCCCTCGCCCCTCGGCACCACCGAGGGCTTCGTCACCGTCAGCATCGACCTGGACGCGCTGGTCACGGCGCCGGCGGACGCTGTGCGCGTGGGCGAGGTCGACGGGCGGGCGCTGGTGGACCTCTCCGATCCCACCAGGGTCTTCGACATCCACCACAAGGAGGTCGAGGTCAGCTGGCAGGAGCGACGCCTGCCGGTGACGGTGCTGGCCCAGCGGCCCGAGATCGAGATCCTGCGGGAGCTGTACCTGGACCTGAACGCCTTCGTGACCCTCGAGGAGGACGAGCTGGGCTTCCAGCGGGTCAACCTGGTTCAGTTCGCCATGGCGCCGGAGCACCGTCGCCACGGGCTGACGACGGCCCTGACCGCGCTGCCCTGGTCCGACCGGAAGCCCGTGGTCACGGTGCGCATTCCCGACGACATGCGGGTGGTGCTGCGGGCCTGGATCGTCAACCCCAGCGAAGGCGTGCCCCATCGCATCGACGGCTGGATCATCGAGCTGGACGGCGACGAAGCGCGGGTGCGCTTCCTCTACGGCGAGCCGGAGAGCTACCTCTGATGGCGGGCTCATCCAGACGAACCTGGCTGCGACTGGGCGTGAGCCTGGTCATCGCGGCGGGCTTCCTGGCGCTGGTGGTCCGGGGCCTGGACTGGCAGGGCGTGGCCGAGGTGCTCCGCGCCAGCCGCACCGAGCTGCTGGCCCCGGTCGTGCTGCTGCTGGTGGCCCACTACGCCCTCAAGGGCTTGCGCTGGCGGGCGCTGCTCGCCGAGGAGATCGAGGTCCCGCGCCTGCTGGCGGTGCGGCTGGTGTTCGTGGGCTTCCTCATGAACAACTTCCTGCCGGCGCGGGCGGGGGAGCTGGGGCGGCCCTACCTGCTGGCGGCCAACCACCCGGGGGCGCGCTTCAGCTTCGCCCTGGCCACCATGCTCGGGGTCAAGCTCTTCGACCTGCTCTTCGTGGTGCTCTGCCTGCTGGCTTCAGCGCTGGTGCTGGAGCTGCCACCCTACGCCCACACGGGGATCCTCGTGCTGTCCGGGGCCAGCTTGATCGCCCTGGTGACCGGCGTGGTGGCCGCGCGCTGGGTGGAGGCCGATCGGCGGCGCGACGGGCGGGGGCGACTCTACGGGCTGCTCGAGCGCGCGCTCGGTGGGCGTGCGCCCCAGGCCTATGAGACCGCCCTGCACTTCGCCGCGGGCCTGGCGACGATGTCGCGACCCAGGGCCTTCCTGGCCGCCTGCGGCTACACGGCGGCCAGCTTCGCGCTGCTGGCGGTGGCCTTGCTGCTGTGCATGGAGCTGGTGCATGTGCCCGGCGGCCTCGAGCACACCGTGTTCGTCATGGGCATGATCGGCATCGGCTTCACCATCCCGGCCCCTCCCACCGGCGCCGGCCACTACCACTGGTTCGCCTCCCAGGCCCTGCTGCTCACGGGCATCGCCGAGCCCGAGGCGGCCTTCGGCTTCGCCCTGATCGCCCACCTCACCCAGGTGGTCGCGAACTCGGCGGGTGGCCTGCTCAGCTTGATCGGGCTGCGCTGGAAGAAGGACGGGTAGCCGCCCCTCTCGACGGGGTGCCATGGTGCGGCGGTTGGTGTCGCCAGGTCGTTCAGCCGGCTGTGCGCTCCAGCTGCCACCCGCCCATCAGCAACACATCCAGCCCGGACCTCCGGAAGCTGCGCAGGGCGTCGCTGGGGCTGTGGACGATGGGTTCGCCGTGGAGGTTGAAGCTGGTGTTGATGAGGGCCGGCTGGCCCGTGCGAGCCCTCCAGGCGGCGAGGATGGCGTGCAGCTCGGGATCGGCGCTGGGCTCCACCAGCTGGGGGCGGGCGGTGCCGTCCACGTGCACCGCGACGGGGCAGCGCTCGGCCAGCAGGCTGGTGGCCTGCGCGGTGACGGTCATCCAGGCCAGATCGCCCGGGGGCAGGGGGCTTAGCAGTGCCTCTGCCGCGGCCTCGGCCGCCATGATGGGGGCGAAGGCCATGATGGGGTCCCGCCCGAGGGCGGCGTTGACCCGGGCCGCGATCCCGGGGTCGCTCGCCGGGAAGAGGATGGAGCTGTGGCCCAGGGCCCGGGGGCCGTGCTCGTCTCGCCCCCCGTAGCGGCAGACCACCCGCCCGGCGGCCAGTTGGTCCACGGTGGCCCGGACCGGGTCCACCCGCCGGTGGGGGAGGCCGCTGGCGCGGACCGCGCGGGCGATGGCCAGCTCGTCCCGGGGGACCCCGAGGGCGGCGCTGGTGATGGGCGCGGCCAGCACGCCGCGGGCGCGGGCCCAGACCGCGTGTGCCGCGCCCGCAGCCAGACCCTCGTCGCCCATGGCGGGGAAGACGAACAGGCCCTGCAGGCCGGCCAGCTCGGCCAGGACCTGGTTGACGCGCACGTTGGCGAACAGGCCGCCGGCCAGGTGCAGGCGTGGAGCGGGATGGGCGCGCAGCAGGGCGGCGACCCAGCGGGCGCAGCGCTGCTCGACGCAGGCTTGCAGCGCCGCGGCGGCGTCCGCGCGGGCCAAGCCCTCGAGCAGCCGCCCGATGCGGCGGCGGGTGAGGGGACGTCGCAGGCGCGGCGCCTCGACACAGGGGTCGAAGAGGGCCAGGAAGCGGGGCAGCCCAGGCACGGGGTCTCCGGTCGCCGCCAGGCCCATGACCTTGCCCTCGTCCCCCTCGGAGAAGCCCAGGCCCACGGTCACGGCGCCGTAGAGCAGGGCCAGGCCCAGATCGCCGTGGCGGTGTTCCAGCTCCCGTTCGGGATCGGCGCCGTAGCGCACAGTGGCCGATCGGCCCTCTCCATAGGCATCCGCGGTGAGCACCAGCGCGCGCTCGCGCCCCGGCCCGAGCAGGGCGCCGTAGGCGTGGGCGTCGTGGTGGTCCACGGGCTGCAGCCGCGGCGAGGAGGACATCAGCCTGCGGAGGCGGCGCGCCGTCAGCCAGCGGGCGGGCAGGGGCTCGAGGGCCCCCAGCACGGGCAGGCCTGGCACGCGGTTCTCCCAGGCCATGGCCGCCCGGCTCGCCAGCCCCAGGGGCTCACGGTGGGGATCGCTGCTGGTGTAGAGGGGCTCCAGCAGGCGCAGGGGGCTGCGGCCCCGGGCGCCGGCCACGGCGACGTCCGCGAGCCGGATGCCGTGGCGCTCGGCGTGCTCGAGGGCCAGGGCCAGGGCGCGGCGGGGGAAGCCCGAGTGGCGCTTGATGCGGCTGGGGCGTTCCTCGGACAGGGCGAAGACCAGCTCACCGTCGGCCACGATGGCTGCGCCTGCGCCGTGGCCGTCCCAGAGGCCCAGGTACCCGTCGCGCATGGTCACAGCAGCGCTTCGGGCTCGGCGCCCTGGCGGCGCCAGTGCAGGGCCTGGTCGGTGAACAGCGCGACCCAGGTGTTCAGGTCGTCCCGGCCAGGCGCGTAGGGCAGGCCACCGTCGGGATCTTGCAGGCGCCCAAGGGCGGCGGCCGCTCGCTCGATGGGCTCGTCGAACCCCGTGGGGTCGATGGCCAGCCACAGGCGGATGGCCTGGGCCGTGGCGTCGCAGCGGGCGCTCTTGGGCCGGTCGGACCACGCGGGCATCAGCCCGTCGGCGCGCTGCAGCGCGGCCATGCGACCGGCCGCGGCCCTGGCCTCGGCTCCCTCGTCGCGATAGCCGAGCCGGTCCAGCAGCAGCTGCCCCTCGGCCTGGTAGGCCAGGGCGTGGACGTAGCAGGGTTCCTGGACTCCCAGCAGCCGGGCCCGGGCGCGCAGGGCCTCGGCGCGCCGCACGGTGGGGGGGTGCTCCAGCCAGATGCCCGCCAGGGCCAGCAAGGAGGCGGCCCGCACCAGGTGTCCCTCCCAGCGGTCGGACCAGCGGGGCCGGGTCCCGGTCTCCGGGAGGACCGGGCTGTCGGCCTCGAGGAAGGCGTCCAGGCCCGCGGACAGGGGGGCGACCTCCCTCGGTCGCAGCTCCACGAGCCCGGGGATACGCGCCGCGCGCGCCAGGGCGTGGAGCGCCAGGGCGGTGTCGAAGGCGTAGCGGCGCCCGTCGCGGCCGATGGCGCCGTCGCCGCGGAGCTGCGCTGCGAGCCAGCCCGCGGCGGAACCCATCGCCTGCCCGCGGGGGCCTGGCAGGCCCCGCTCCCGGCGCCAGGCAGCCCAGGACAGCCACAGGGCGGTGGCCTCCGGGTAGGGGTAGCCGGGGTGGGCGTCGTTCAGCCAGGACAGCACCTGCCCGTCGGGGGTGCGCAGGGCGGGCGTGGCCAGCCAGCGCGCCAGGGCGGCGGGGTCCAGTCCCTGCGCGCTGGTGGCGCGTTCGGGGCCGGTGTGGGTCCTGTCGAGGCTCATGCGACGCAGGTAACGCCTGCCACGGGGGGCACCAACGGCAGCGCGCGGTCCATGTACCCTCGGCCGTGTCGTGGTATGGATGCTCCCCGGCCCTGGATGGAGGACCGAACGCTGCTGCTGCTCACTGTGATGGCCCAGCTGCTCGCCCTCGGGTACGCGTTTGTGCTGCCCGGGGTGCTCATCGGCCTCGTGGCCGGGCGGGACTGGTCCTGGCCCATGCGGCTGGGGACCGGCTTCACCCTCGGGGTGCTCGTGGTGCCCCTGGCCTGCTTCGCCGTGGCCTGGCTGCTGGGGACCAACATCCAGCTGCCCCTGGTGCTGGCCGTGGCCACCGTCATCAACCTGCTGGGCCTGGGCGGCTGGCGCCTGCGCGTCCGCCTGGCTCCACCGCCCACCGCTGGCTGAGGGACCCGTGAGCGCTCCGCTGATCCTGGCCATCCACGAGGACACCAACGCCAACGCGGCGCTGCTGCGGGGCAACCGGATCCTGGCGGCGGTGGCCGAGGAGCGGCTCACCCGCACCAAGTTCCAGTCCGGGCACCCCCGGCTGGCGGTGCACGAGGTGCTGCGGCTCGCGGGGGTCACCCTCGACCAGGTCGACGCGGTGGTGGCGGGCAACCGCTTCCACTTCCTGCCCCGGGTGATGGGCAAGGCCATCGAGGGCGAGCACGACATGTTCGGCCCACAGCACAAGGCCTGGCTGTCCCTGCAGGCCCGCTTCCACCCTCCGGGCCCCCTGGCCCAGGGCCTCGAGCGGCTCTCAGCCCGGATGCTGGCCCGGCGCTTCGGCCGGGGCGTGCCCCTGGTGGACCACCACACCGCCCACGCCTACTCGGCCTACCTGAGCTCGGCCTTCCCCGAGTGCACGGCCATCACCGTGGACAACATGGGCGACGGGTTCTCGGCGCGGGTCTTCCGCTGTCGATCGGGTCGCTGCGAGCCCCTGTGGGGGTCGAGCGCGGTGGACTCCCCCGGTGAGTTCTACGGGGAGATCTCCCAGTTCCTGGGCTTCCGCATCCTCGACGCGGGCAAGGTCACCGGCCTCGCGGCCCGGGGGGACGCCACCCGCGCCTACCCGGTCATGGAGAAGCTCTTCCGGCTGCGTCGGGACGACACCGACTTCCAGCTGGGCTGGCACTGGACCAAGTCCAAGACCCGCGGTCTGTTCCGCCAGCTGCAGGCCTTCTCCCGCGAGGACATCAGCGCGGCGGCCCAGAAGCGCCTCGAGGATCTGCTCGTCCGCTACGTGCTGCGGGCCCTGCGGGAGACGGGGGATCGCCACATCGTGGTGGCGGGCGGTGTGTTCGCGAACGTCCGGGTCAACCAGCTGCTCTGGCAGCGTCCCGAGATCGACGGGCTGTGGGTCCACCCGGCCATGACCGACCAGGGCATCGCGGTGGGCGCGGGCCTGGCCTGGCTCGCCGAGCACCACGGCGCCAGCCCCCACCCACTCCCCCACGCTTACCTGGGCACCGAGATCAGCGAGGAGTCCATCGGCCAACTGCTCGAGCGCCGCGGGGTGCCCCATGAGCGCTGCGACGACATCGACGCGCGGGTGGCCCAGCTGCTGCTCGACAAGAAGGTCGTCGCCCGGGTCACCGGCCGCATGGAGTATGGGCCGCGGGCCCTGGGGCACCGCTCGATCCTGTTCC
This sequence comes from uncultured Enterobacterales bacterium, assembly GCA_964481655.1. Taxonomy (GTDB): domain Bacteria; phylum Myxococcota_A; class UBA796; order UBA796; family JAFGLY01; genus CALDOK01. The sequence goes on from CAYZVO010000003.1 coordinate 72,953, forward strand.
ACACCGGCGACCCGTCCGTCAACGACTGGCTCAACCAGCGACTCGACCGCTCGGCCTTCATGCCCTTCGCCCCGGCGACCATGGTGGAGCACGCCGCCGAATGCTACCGCGACTACGGGCCGGGCATCGCCCACGCGGCCCGCTACATGACCGTCTGCCTGGACACCACCCCCGCCATGCGCAAGGCCTCCCCGGCGGTGGTGCACATCGACGGCACCGCCCGGCCTCAGGTGGTGCACCAGGAGACCGACCCCGGCTACCACCGCATCATCGGGCTGGTCCACGAAGCCACCGGGGTCCCCACGATCCTCAACACCTCCTACAACATCCACGGCGAGCCCATCGCCTGCAGCGCCGCCGACGCCCTGGACATCTTCCAGCGCAAGGAGGTCGACTGCCTGGCGCTGGGGCCCTTCCTGCTGCAGCGAGACGCCTGATGCGCGTCCTGTTCGCCAACACCTGCTACCAGCAGCGGGTCGAGTACACCTCGCTCATCTCGGTGGTGCCGCCCCTCGAGATCGCCACGGCGGCGGCGCTGGTGCGACGGGACCTGCCCGGGGTGCACGTGGCGCTGCTGGACGCCAACGCCCTGGGCATGTCCGAGCGGGACGTGGCGCGACGCATCCGCGACATGGCCCCCGATGTGGTGGTCTTCCAGGCGGCGACCTTCGCCATCAACGCCGTGCGCGACATCGTGGCCGAGCTGGCCTGCGCCACCGAGGCCAAGCTGGTGCTCACCGGCAGCCACGGCTCGGCCCTGCCAGAGCGCACCTTCCAGGAGATCCCCGGCCTCGACGTCATCGTGCGCGGCGAGCCCGAGTGGACCGTGCTGGAGCTGCTGCGAGCCTGGAGACAGGGCGGCGACATCGAACAGGTCGAGGGCATCCACGCGCGGGTGGACGAGGGCGAGCGCCTCATCGCCACCCCCGACCGCGCGCTCTGCCACGACCTGGACGCCCTGCCGGTGCCCGCCCGCGACCTGCTGCCGAACCACCGCTACTCGGCCCCGTGGTCCACCAGGGTCACCGCCGTCCGCACCACCCGGGGCTGCCCCGGCGCCTGCCGCTTCTGCGACGCCCACCTGCTGAGCGGCGCCCGCACGCGCACCCGCAGCCCCGTGGCGGTGGTCAACGAGCTGGAGGACTGCGCCAAGGCCCACGGCACCGACTACTTCGCCATCCTGGACCACACCTTCACCGCCCGGCGGGAGTTCGTGGTCGCCGTGTGCGAGGAGATGCTGCGCCGCTACGCCCTGCGCGGGGTGCGCTGGGTCTGCAACACCCGCGTGGACATGCTCAGCGACGAGCTGGTGGCCCTGATGCGCCGCGCCGGCTGCCTGCAGATCGGCCTGGGTATCGAGTCCGCCGACAACGCCCGCCTGGCCCAGGTCCGGAAGAACATCACCGAGGACCAGATCCGCGCCGCCATCGGTCGCCTGAAGCGCCACGGCATCATCGCCATGGGCTACACGATCATCGGCTTCCCGGGGGACGACGCCGACAGCATCGCGCGCACCAAGGCGAAGATCCTCGACCTCGACCCCCACACCCTGCAGCTGTCTTTCGCCACGCCGCTGCCCGGCACCGCGCTGAGGGACGACTGCATCGCCGAGGACCGCATCCTGTCGGACGATTGGGACGACTACGTCTTCCTGCGCAAGTCCATCGTCCGCAACGACCACCTCTCGCCCGGTGAGATCGAGTCGGCGCGACGGGACATCGTCAAGAGCTTCTACCTGCGCCCTGGGAAGCTGGCCCAGCTCGGCTGGTTCCTGGCGGCCCGGGCTCGGCCCAGCACCACCGCGACGCTGGCGGCCTCGATCAAGGTGCTGCGGAACATGTAGGCTGGGATCAGGAGGTGGCCTTGCGCACACCGCTGCTCGCTCTCGTCCCCGCCCTGTCCGGCTGCATCATCGCCTACGCTCCCGCGGTCCAGCCCCTGGGGCGGGTCGTGCCGGACACCACGCCCGGTCACGTCGACGTCGGCATGGACATCGACCTCGGCCGCAACCTGACCGAGGGCGCGGGGGTGAACCTGGACGGAGAGCTCGAGGCCGCCGACGGTGCGCCGGTCTGGCCCTGCTGGGGTGTGAACTACCGACAGGGCCTGGGGCGCGGCCTGGGCATCGAGGGCCGGATCAACGGCTCGCTGATGCTGCCTCTGCCTCCGCTGCCGGTGCCCAACGGCATGTCCATGGCGCCGGTGGTGCGCGTGTATCAATGGGGCGACAGCCTGAAGCTGCACACCATCCCCCGCTTCATGTTCATCCGCGGCCACATCACGGTGGCGGCCTACGACAAGCACGTGGCCAACACCACAGGGCTGGGGCTCGAGCTGCCCGCGATCCTGTCGTGGGAGCCGGTGCCCGTCTTCGCGGCCACCAGCACCCTGTGGCTGCGCGGCTACCACATGAGCCAGACCACCGAGCACACCCCCGACGACGGCCCGGTCGTCGAGGGCGTGCGCGGGTCCTGGCTCAACCTGGGCTCCGGCGCGACCCTCAACCTGTTCCTGCGGCCTGGCGCGTTCCGGTTCGGGCTGGGTGCGGGGGTCGAGTGGATGCCCAACCCCGGGGCCAGCGTCGGCTACGCGGACAGCAGCGTCGAGCCCCCAGGCCACTTCTGGGTGCCGCAGTTCGGCTTGACCATGGGCGGCACCTGGGGCGGCGAGGAGGATTAGCCGCCCCAGGGAGCCACGCTACTTCTTCTTCTGCTCGATGGCGCGGAAGGGGTGTAGGAACTCGGCCATGCCCTGACCGGCGCGGGTCTGGATCCAGAGCTTGCCGGTGCCCCGGAACTCGCAGACCAGGCCCTCACCGCTGAAGATGCTGGCCTTGAGCCCGCCCACGGTGCGCACGTTGAAATCGAGCGTGTTCTCGAAGGCCACGATGTGGCCGGTGTCTACGACGTAGCCGCCGTCGACATCGACCTCGTGGATGGCGCCGTAGGAGCCGAAGAACAGGTGGCCTGTGCCGGTGGCCTGGAGCATGAACAGCCCCTCGCCGCCGAAGAAGGTCTTGCCGCCGCCCCACTTGGAGTCCAGCTCGACGCCCTCGGTGGAGGCCACGTAGGCGCCGGACTGCAGGATGACCGGGGTGGCGCCGTCGAGCTCGAGGTGCATCAGGTCGCCGGGGGTCGAGGGCGCGATCTCGATGCGGCCCTCGCCCTCCTTGCAGGTGTAGGTGTTCTGGAAGAGGCTCTCGCCGCCCATCATCTTGCGCTTGAGCGCGGCCCCCAGGCCGCCGCGCATGTTGGTCTCCATGTCCAGGTTGGTGGACATGGACATCATGGCGCCGGCCTCGGTGACGATGGTCTCGCCGGGCTGGAGCTTGACGCGGACGGCCGCGAAGTCGGGCTTGCAGACGATCTCGAAGTTCATGATCGCTCCTGTGCTAGCGCTTGCGCGGGGGCAGCATGGAGCCCACCGCCTGGCCGAAGGCCTGGGGGTTGCGGGTCTGGAGCCAGAGGCGCCCCTTGCCCGTGAAGTGGCAGACCAGCCCCTCGCCGGACAGCAGGAAGGTCTTCCAGCCACCGAACTTCTTGTTGCTGAACTGCAGGCCTTCCTCGAAGGCCACGATGTGGCCTGTGTCGACGGTGAAGGAGCCGTCCACGTCCACGACCTTGATGGCGCCGAAGCTGTTGAAGGCCAGCGGGCCGGTCCCGGTGACCTCGAGCATGAACATGCCCTCGCCGCCGAGGAAGGTCTTGGCCCCACCCCACTTGGTGTTCAGCTCGATGCCGGGGCCGGAGGCCAGGTAGGAGCTGCTCTGGAGGTAGAGCTTACCGCCGTTCAGCTCGGTGACCTCAACGTCGCCGACCATCTTGGGGGCCAGGTCCACGTTGGCGGGGCCGCCGGTGGCGGTGAAGTGGTTCTGGAAGAAGGACTCACCGCCGAGCATGCGCTTCAGCCCGCCCAGCAGGCCGCCCTTGCCGCTGCTCTTGTAGGTCGTGGTGACCTGGACGTTGCTGCTCATGGAGACCATGGCCGAGGGCTCGGCCACGACGGTCTCGCCGTCGGCGAGCCGAGCGATGGCCAGGGCGTAGGACGGTCCGTACTTGATGTCGAAGTTCATGGGGTCCTCCTACGAAGGCAGCTGGGGGGTGACCCAGCCCACGAAGGAGCCGAGGTTGCGGGTCTGCATGTAGAGCTTGCCCTTGCCGGACAGCTCGAGGACCAGGCCCTCGCCGGACATCATGGTGGCCTTGAGGCCGCCGACGGAGCGGACGCGGGCGGTGAGGCTGGGCTCGTAGGCCACCAGGTGGCCGGTATCGACGACGTAGGCGCCGTCGACGTCCACCTCGACGATGCCGCCGTAGGCGTTGACCAGCAGGTCGCCTTCGCCGGAGCACTCCAGGAAGAAGGCGCCTTCCTTGGAGAGGATCATGCGAAGTCCGCCGAAGACCAGCTTCTGCTTCACGCCCGGGGAGCAGGCCAGGAAGGAGCTGGCCTGGACGCGCAGCTTGGTGTCGCCGCTCAGTGTGTGATGCACGATGTCGCCCACCAGCGCGGGGGCCAGCATGACCTGGGCGCCGACCTGGGTGGAGCGGAACTCGTTGAGGAACATGGACTCGCCGCCCATCACCTTGCGCACGATGGCGGCGAAGATGGTGACCACGAACCCGATGACACGGCCGACGAAGCCGGCGTCGGGGTCGGCGGTGCTGGCGAACTTGGTGTCCAGGCTCAGGCCGTCGGTGAAGGCCACCATGGCCCCGGCCTCCGACAGGAAGGTCTCGCCCTGGTTCAGTGTGACGGTGGCCATCGCGTAGGATGGCCGGCTCTCGACTTCGATCAGCATGGGGGTCCCTTGGTTGTAGGCACCCGTCCGGTATGGGTGGGCCCCCCCGTGAGCAACGGGTTCGCGGGGCTTTGACCCCGGGCTGATCCCGGGTCGACGGCCCGTCAGCTGGCGATCGTCGCGGCCTGGCCCGGCCGCAGCACCATCACCCGCTGCGCTTCGCCGCGGCGGGCCATGATCTCCACCAGCTGGCTGGCCCGCCCCCGGTGCAGGGAGAGGGGGGGCACAGACAACCAGATCCCCCCTTCGTGGATGGGGATCACGGTGGTGGCCTCGAGGATGTCGGCGGCCTCGGCGGCGTGGGGGGGACACATCACGGTGCGGGTGCCCAGGATGCGGGTGGCGCCCACGGGGAGCATGGCCAGGCGCAGTGGGCCGAAGCGAGCACGGATCTGCCGCATCACGTCCCGGTCGAGCTTGGCGTCGCCCCCGAAGAACAGCGCGCCCCAGCCGGGAAGCTGCGCCACGTAGTTGACTTCTTCGGGCCGGGGCCCGGTGTGGGGACCGGGCACCGCGGTGAGCTCCACGCCGTCGATGGTGGTGCTCTCCCAGGGCGCCAGCTCCCGGCCCCCTGCGGGCAAGCCTCCCAACGCGGTGGCCGAGCCTGGCGGGAAGAGCCAGTGCCTCGGCGGGGTGCTGGTGCGGGCCATGGCCTTCGGATCGTAGTGGTCCGGGTGCAGGTGGCTGACCCAGACCCCCTCGAGGGGCGGCAGGTCCTCCGGGCCGAGCCCGGGGCGGCGGAAGCAGGGCAGGCCCCGCAGGTGCATGGCGAACCAGGGATCGGTCAGCCAGTGCCGGTCTCCCCAGGACAGCAGCAGGGTCGAGCAGCGGATCATGGTGACCCGCAGCGTGGGGCTACTCATAGATGTAGCTCCAGATGGCCAGGGTGCGGTGCTCGCGGGTGACCGGTTCCTGCACAAGCTGCTGGAGGTCGTCGCCGTCGGGCAGGTGCACGGGGCGGTAGAAGCTGGGCCAGGGCCAGGGCTGGGTCATGTGCCAGCGCTCCTGCTCGAGCTCGGCGACGCTCTCCCGGGTGTAGAAGAACTGCCAGTCCTTGCGCAGCTCTTCGGGGAGAACCTCGAGGCCCGAGTCGTTGGCGCCGGCGTGGGGGAAGCGCACGTACCAGCGCTCGTCGATGGGCACCTCCCACTGGCGGATGCCCAGCAGCAGCGCCCCCAGCAGGAACGCGGCCACGCCCACGGCGGTCGCCCGCCGCCAGCTGTTCAGCCCCTCGGCCACCCAGACGAAGCCCAGGGTCATGAAGGCCGCCAGGGGGAACAGGTGCAGCGCCATGAAGGTCTGCTTGAGCTCCTCCCAGTTCTCCTGGAAGACGAACAGCACCGCCACGATGGCGTACCAGAACCACAGCAGGGCCCCCAGGAAGCGCTGGCGCCTGAGCAGCAGGACCGAGCCCACCGCGGCGATGGGGGTGAGCAGCAGGCCCATGGACTTGATGGTCACCAGGGGCCAGTGCAGCCAGGTGGGGTAGGCGAAGTGGGGGGTGCGGATGATGTCGGTGTGGAAGGGGTAGTTCAGCAGGCCGTTGAACTCGAAGGGCTCGGACAGCCCGAACCAGGTGTGGGGGAAGGTGGGGCGGAAGCCCTCGAGATGGGCCACCTGGCTGGGGTGGATGATGGGCTCGCCGTAGGCGAACTGGTTCCACAGCAGCACCGGCAGGATGGCCGCGAAGGCGGCCCCGGTGAAGGCCCCGAGCCTGCCGAGGTAGCGCTGCCAGGACGGCCGGGACCAGGCCATGAAGGCCAGCATCATGGGCCCCAGGATGATGGCCTCGTTGCGGATGCCGCCGATGATGCCGTAGACCAGGCCGCACAGCCACCACGAGGGGCGATCCTCGGACAGCAGCACCCACAAGAACACCAGGAAGGCGAGCCCGAAGAGGTTGCCGTTGAGGCGGTCGAGGTAGAGCGAGAAGGGGTTGAAGACCAGGAACAAGGCGCCCAGCAGGGGGATCACGAAGTCAGCCCCGCTGGCGGGCGCGGCGCCATCGCTCGAGCGGCTGGCGGTGAGCCGCCGAAGGCCCAGGAAGCCGAAGCCGAACAGCAGGGTCCAGGTGGCGGCGTAGCCCCAGCGGAAGGCCCCCTTGGCGAACACGGCGAAGGGCGCGGCGAAGAGGATCCCCGTGCCCACGCGCTGGTCCTTGGACGCGATGCCGAAGCTGCCCGGGGTGGGGTCGAAGCTGTCGTCGGGGATGACGCCCTTCAGCTCGTAGTCGAAGCGCGGAGAGCCGTCGATCCGGTGCAGGTCCACCGGCTGCCCGGTCATGAACATGGCGGGCACGGTGATGTAGGTGTCCCAATACCCTCGGCTGGGGCCGTCGAAGCGCAGCCCAGAGACCAGGAACACCAGCGCACCCAGGGCCAGCAGGATGCTGCGTTGGCGGCGGGTGACGGGCGTGGGGGTTGAGGTGGTCATGCTGTGGGTGCGCTCACGGCGGGGTTGGCGCCTTCTTATCACAGTGGATTGTGGTTATTGGGGCAGCCCCAAAGAGGACGCGCCCATGGCGAGCCAGACCACAGCACCGCCCCCCATCAGCGATCGTGAGCGTGAGGCCGCCGCGGCCCTCGCGCCGCAGCTGTCCCTGGTCATCCCGGCCCACAACGAGGCCCCCACCATCGCCGGGGTCATCGAGGCCTGCCGCGAGGCGCTGCCGGGGCTCGGCGAGCTGCTGGTGGTGGACGATGGCTCCACCGACGGGACCGCTCAGGTCGCCCACTCCGTGGGGGCGAGGGTGGTCCGGCTCGAGCCCAACCGGGGCAAGGGCGAGGCCCTGCGCACGGGCATCGCCGAGACCAGCGGCGCCATCCTCGCCTTCATCGACGCCGACGGGCAGGACGACCCCTCCGAGTTCCCGCGCTTGCTGGGTGCCATGACCCCCGAGATCGCGATGGTCATCGGCTCGCGCTTCATCGGCACCCTCTACGACGGCTCCATCACCCGCAGCCACCTGCTGGGGAACCGGGCCATCACCAAGGTCTTCAACCTGCTGTACGAGACTCACATCACCGACACCCAGGCGGGCTTCCGGCTGGTGCGGCGGGACGCCCTCGAGCCCACGCTGCTGCGGGCCATGCGCTACGAGATCGAGACCGAGCTGTGCCTGCACGTGGTCCAGCGCGGTGGACGGGTGATCGAGGTCCCCGTGACCCGGGCCCCCCGGGGCGGCGGCGCGTCGGGCTTCGAGACCGCTCGCGACGGGCTGCGCATCATGCGGCGCATGCTGGTGGGACGCTACGTCGAGCGCTGGATCTAGATGCGCCCTCGCGCCATCGCCCGGCTGGTCAGGGCCTTCGGTGCCACCTGGGTGCGGCGGCCCTCTACCCCCAGGCGGGCGGTGGTGGCGCTGACCCGCCGCTGCAACCTTCGCTGCCGCCAGTGCCGGAGCTGGGCCATGGAGCCCGGCGATGAGATCACCCCCGCCGAGCTGGGGGCCCTGGTCCGGGCCATGCCCCGGCTCAGCTGGCTCGATCTGACCGGGGGCGAGCCCTGCCTGCGGGACGACCTGCTCGCATGTGTCGAGGCTGTATTGGATGACACACCGTCGCTGGCGGTGCTGCACTTCCCCACCAACGGCTGGTTCCCCGAGCGGGCGGAGGCCGTGGCGCGGCGGGTCCGAGCGCGGCGGCCCGAGGTGGAGCTGCTCGTCACCGTCAGCTTCGACGGCCCCCCGGCCGTGCACGACCGCCTGCGGGGGCGCGAGGGTGCCTGGGACCGCGCGGTGGAGTGCTGGCACCGCCTGCGCGCGGTGCCGGGGGTCGAGGTCTACGCGGGCACGACGGTGGGTCCCGACAACCGGGACGCCCTCGACGCCCTCGAGGCGGCGCTGTGCCAGCAGCTCGAGGGCTTCACCGACGCCCACTGGCACTGGAACCTCTACCAGGTCAGCGCCCTGTTCTTCGGCAACGCCCCCGCTCCTGGCGCGGACCGCGGCGCCGACCTGCGCCTCGTGGCCCGCCACCTGCGGCGCCGTTGGCCCCCCCGCTCGGCGGTGGACCTGATGGAGCTGGGCTTCCTGGTGAACCTGCGGGCGACCATCGCTGGCGAGCCCCTGGGCCTGAGCTGCCAGGCCCTGCGGGCGGCGGCCTTCGTGGCGGCGGACGGCACGCTGTACCCCTGCCACGTCTGGGACCGCCCCATCGCGGATCTGCGCGCCCGGGCTTGGGATCTGCGAGGGGTGTGGTCGGAGCCTGGGGCCATCGAGGCCCGCCGCGGCGCCGTGGCCCTGGACTGCGGCGGCTGCTTCACCCCCTGCGAGGCCTACCCCACCCTGGCGGGCTCCCCGGGGCGCGCCGCGCTGCTGACCCTGCGCCGGGGCTTGGGGGCGTTGCGGAGGGGCTGAGTCGTGGTAGCATCGCCGCGAGCGCCGCACGTGTACGGTGCGCGCGGCGGGACGCAACATCACGAACCAGGGGACCCCCATGATGAGCCTCGGCCCACTCCTTCTGCTCGCTGGACTCGCCTCCGCGGAGAGCACGACCATCTCCAACCTCAGCACGAAGATCCGCCACCTCAACACCAACACCGGCGAGGTGGTGCTCATCGGCGCCGCCGGCGAAGAGGCCCAGAAGGCCATGGAGCGGATGGTGCGCGACATGGCGGGCCTGGACGTGAAGATCGTGCGGGTCCCCACCATGGGCGACACGGACGAGGAGATGAACAAGGCCCTCGAGCGGGCGAACCTGGGCTGCGGGCTGAGGGTCGCCCCCCGGGGGACCGCCAAGTGGACTGTGGAGGCCTACGGCACCTGCGGCCCAGAGCGGGCGGCACAGGACGAGGCCGACAGCACGATGTCGGCGCTGGCGGCCCTGAGCGCCGAGGTGTCGGAGGACGATGTGTCAGGAGAGGCCCGCGCGCCCCCGGGGGCCCCCCCCCCGCCCGCCGCCCCCCCCGCCGCGGCGCCCCCCCCCCCCCCCC
>CAYZVO010000003.1:82692-128059 GCA_964481655.1 uncultured Enterobacterales bacterium
GGGGTTGGTGTTGTTGTAGTTTTTGTCTGTTGTGCCCCGTTGGCGGTGGGTGTCGCCATGTAGGGTCGGGGTGGGGGGGGGGGGGTCCGCGCCAGCGCGGCCTGTGGTCACCAGCAGCTCGGACGGGCTGGACCGCGGGGATCTGCGCTGGGCGGCGAAGAGCTACGCCAAGGGCCCGGACCCCGTCGTCGCGGTCCTGGAGAGCTCCATCGTGGGCTTCGGCGCGGGGCACTTCTACAGCGGCAACAAGGAAGAGGGCATGGCCCACCTGGCCGTGCAGGGCGGCTCCCTGGGCCTGTACGTGATCGGCGCCTTGGTGGCCGCCAACGCCAGCACCAGCTCGGGCGCCCGCGCCGGCTCCACCATGTCGAGCATCGGCATCGTGGGCCTGAGCGTCGGCCGGATCGCCGACGTCTACCGCGCTCCCCTGTCGGCCGAGGCCGCCCGGATGCGGAGCCTGAGCGGGCGCTGAGCCGCGGTGCCGCCTGGCAGCGTGATACGCACCTGGTCCCCCCCTTTCCAGGAGCGAACCATGGACCTGTCGACCCTCCGCGTGAACGGCGCCCGGCTGCAGCACACCCTCGAAGAGATGGCCAAGATCGGCGCCACCCCCGCCGGCGGCGTGCAGCGCCTGGCCTTGAGCGACGAGGACAAGCGGGCCCGCGACCTGTTCGTCTCCTGGCTGAAGGAGATCGACTGCGAGATCACCATCGACACCATGGGCAACATCTTCGGGCGTTATCCGGGCACCAACCGCGACCTGCCCCCCGTGATGTCAGGCTCCCACGTGGACTCCCAGCCCAAGGGCGGCCGCTTCGACGGGATCCTGGGCGTGATGGGCCCCCTCGAGGTGCTGCGCACCCTGCACGAGAACGGCGTGCGCCCCGAGCGCGACATGATCGTCGTGGACTGGACCAACGAGGAGGGCTCCCGCTTCGCCCCGGCCATGGTGTCGAGTGGTGTGTGGGCCGGCAAGCTCGACCTGCAGTGGGCCTACGATCGCACCGACATCAACGGGCTGACGCAGGGCGATGAGCTCGAGCGCATCGGCTACAAGGGCGCCGCTCCCTGCGAGGCCTTCCCGGTGCACGCATACTACGAGCTGCACATCGAGCAGGGCCCCATGCTCGAGGCCAAGAACATGGTCATCGGCGCCCCCAAGGGCGTGCTCTGCCTGCACTGGTACGACATCCGCCTGAAGGGCACCGCCAACCAGGTCGGCCCCACCCCCATGGAGGGCCGCAACGACGCCCTGGTGGCCGCCGCCGAGATGATCGTCGCGGTCAACCAGCTGCCCGCGGCCATGGGCGGCAACATGGTGGCCACGGTGGGCGAGATCCACAACGAGCCCAACTCCCGCAACATCATCCCCGACGGTGTGCACTTCACCATCGACATCCGCTCCTGGGACGACGACCACGCCCTGGCGGCGTTCGAGAAGCTGCGCCCGCAGATGATCGCCATCGCCGAGAAGCACGGCACCCCCATCGAGATCGAGGAGACCTGGAAGGTGGTCAAGGCCCCCTTCGACCAGGATCTGTTCGAGCGCGTGTACGAGACCGGCGTGGAGCTGGGCTACCCCACCATGAAGTGGGTCAGCGGCGCCGGCCACGACGCCAGCTACATGAACCAGCTCATGCCCTCGGCCATGATCTTCGTGCCCAGCGTCGGCGGGCGCTCCCACGTCGAGTGTGAGCTGACCTCGTGGGAAGACTGCGAGGCCGGGGCCAACGTGCTGCTGCACTGCATGCTGAAGAGCGCCAACGAGGCCTAGATTGATCTGCTCCCACGCCTGGCGCTTCGTCTTCCTCAAGACCCGCAAGACCGCGGGCACCAGCGTGGAGATCGCCCTGAGTCGCTTCTGCGGTCCGTTGGATGTGGTCACGCCGTTGGCGGCTGTGGACGAAGCCCTGCGCTTCGAGCACTGCGGCGACGTGGCGCGCAACTACGCGCCCGTGGGGATGCAGGTGCCGACGCCGACGGAGCAGGGGGATCTGGTCTCCTTCTTCCAGGGCCAGGGCGCCGACGTGCAGGTGCGGGGGCAGTTCTACAACCACCAGCCCGCCAGGCAGGTGCGCCCGCTGCTCGGTGAGCGGCTCTGGGGGGGCTACTTCCGCTTCACCATCGAGCGGGACCCCTTCACCCGGCTGCCGTCCCAGTACTTCTGGCAGACCCAGAACACACCGGACCCACCGGACTTCTCCACCTGGCTGCGGGGGCCCCTGCCCATCAAGAACAGCAACCAGGCCATCTACGTGGATCAGGGCGGCCTGGCGGTGAACTTCGTGGTGGACTTCGCCAGGCTCGAGGAAGACCTGGCCCTGCTGGCCGAGACCTTCGGCTGGCCCCTCGAGCTCCCGCTGCCCCGGGCCAAGTCCGGGGTCCGCCGTGGGCGCACGGTCACCTGGACCGAGGCCGACCGGGCTGTGGTCCGCGAGCGCTTCGCCACCGAGATCAAGGTCTACGAGATGGCCTCGAAGGGCGTGTTCCGGGACCGGGTCCTGGCGGCTCGGAGTTCCTGAGTGGGGCCCGGGCTCGCCGCGCTGCTGCTCTGGGCCCCGGGGGCTCAGGCCGGCTTGCTGGATGTGAACCCCAAGGGCGGCATCACGGCCGGGGTCCACCTGGTCGTCGCGCTGGGGCCCGTCGATGATGGTGGCCGCGTCGGGGTCGGTGTGGACGCTGGGCTGCAGCGCTTCTGGCACGAGGGCCCCTACCGCTCGGACCTGTCCTACCACCTGGCGCCCCTGGCTACGGCCACGGCGCGGATGGCCTGGGTGCGGCGGGCCGCCCACATCGAGCTGATCGCCTCGGCGGGGGCGCTGTACCCGCTGATGGTGGGCGATGGCGGCTTCATGCCCCTCGCGGGGCTGCAGGCCGGGGCCGGGCTGGGGCTGTCCAGTGACGGCTCCGCCGGCCCCATCGTCAGCGCCAACCTGCTGGCACCCTACGCCGAGGCCCGGGTGCAGGCCATGCGCTGGGACGGGGGCTGGCACGCCCCCCGGCTGTCCGTCGGGCCCATGCTGGAGCTGAACTGTTGCGTGTACTACCAGTGATCCTGGGCTGCGGGGCGCTGGCCTGGCCGTCGCTGGCCCAGGCGGGCTTCCCCGGCGAGCGCTTCGCCGAGTCCATGGTGCTCGGCGCCAACGTGGTGGTCGCGCTGGGCGAGCCCCAGGGGGCCCGCGTCGGCTGGGGCCTCGACGTGGGCTACCAGATCCAGTGGTACACCCAGGAGTCGATGTACCTGGGCGAGGACTTCTACGTCTGGGCCGAAGAGCACCCAGCGCCCAGCTACGGCCCAGTGGCCCACCTGTGGCGCCACGGCGGCGCCTGGCACGCCAGCCTCGGCGCCCGCGCTGGCGTCACCTGGCCCCTGCGCATGGGGCTGACGGGCGGCTGGTTCCCGGGGCCGGGCGTGTGCCTCGAGGCCAGCTACCTCATCTCCCAGGCGGGCTACGCGGGGCTCGATCTGTCCGGAGTGCTCGACGCGCCCTGGCTCCAGCTCCGCCTGGGGCAGGCCCTCACCGCCGATGGGTGGCAGGCCCGCAGGCTCCACGCGGGGGCCTTCGCGTTGACGAGCCTGCCTCAGGGCTGGGAGGGGACGGAGTCGGACCTCTGGCGGCGGCCGGAGTGAAGCCGCGGGCGCCACGGCGCTCGGGTTAGGGATCACCCCCCGCCAAGCTGGAGCCCTGATGACCGGACCCGACCCCCTCGCCGCACTCCGCTCGAAGCACCGCTCCCTCGAACGTGACGCTGAGACGCTCATGAAGCGCTCGTCCTTCGCCGACGAGCTGGAGGCCATCTCCGACCGGGTCGCCGGCCTCCCGGAGCTGCAGGCCGAGCTGCAGCGCCTCGACGCGCGCGCATGGATCTGGACGGGGGAGCTGCACACCCGGATCGCGCCGCTGGCCGAGCAGGGTCGAGGGGCCTTGGCCCAGGTCCAGGTGGAGTCCGCCCGCGCCAAGGCGGAGATCACCCCGCGGGCCGTGGCCCTGTCCAGCCAGATCCAGGCCACCCCGGTCGCGGCGGGCATGGGGCCGGCCTTCGAGCAGATCGAGCAGCAGGCCGAGGCCCTCGAGCGTCAGGCGGACGCGCTGGCTGAGCGCATCGACGCCATCAGCGAGCCCTTCGTCAAGGCCTTCGACCAGGTGAAGCAGGGCGTGAAGAAGGGCCACCAGCACATGGACCGCTTCGACGAGGCCCAGCTGCCGCTGCTACCGGAGGAGAACCCCTACGCTGCGGTCAAGGCCACCTGGGAGGACGCCCCCGGCGAGAAGACCGAGGGGATGGTCTTCCTCTCCGACCTGCGCCTGCGCTTCCAGGGCGTCAAGGAAGTCGCCACCAAGAAGTTCCTCTTCATCACCACCGAGTCCGAGACGGTGCGCGAGTTGATGCTCGACGTGCCCATCGGCCACCTGGCCGGCTCCGAGGACAGCAAGCGGGGCATGATCCTCAAGGACCAGCTGCTGACCCTGAGCTGGAAGCGGGACGCGAACGTGCGCGGCGGCGAGACCACCTTCGAGCTGCACGAGGGCGCCGCGAAGACCTGGGACAGCACCGTCGAGGAGATCGCCTCGGGCGCCATCCGGCGCCTGGTGCGCAGCACGGAGCCCGCCGTGGGCGCCGGCGCCGGGGAGCCGGTGGAGTGGGCCACCAACTGCACCGCCTGCGCCGCCCCGATGCCCACCCCGGTCAAGGGCCAGACCTCGACCCAGTGCCCGTACTGCGGGCAGAACCACCCGGTGACGGTGGCCTGAGCGCGGTCGTCAGTCGGCGCGCACCACGAACTGGCCGCCCACGGGCATGCCGCGCTCGGTGGCGCTGCCGTCGACCACGATGCCGTAGAAGTCCTGGGGCATGGACAGGGCGGAGGCGGTGTAGCTGACCTGATCCTGCAGGTGGATGTGCAGGTGGGCCTCGGTGGTGTTGCCGCTGTTGCCCACGTCGCCGATGTGCTGGCCCTGCTCCACCACGTCGCCCACGGCGACCTGCACCGAGCCGCTCTGCATGTGGGCCAGCAGCAGGTACTCGCCCTCGGCGACCTCGAGGGTCACGTGGTTGCCCTCGAGGGCCACCGGGTCCATCTCCCCCGGCGGCATGTCCGGGTGGACGTCCTCGACCTCCACCACCGTGCCGGCGGCGGGCGCGTACAGGGGCTGGCCGAAGATGTAGTAGTCCTCGTTGTCCTCGCAGGGCTCGGCGCAGGTGCCGCCGTCGTGCCAGATCAAGAAGTCGTAGGCGTAGGCGCCCTGGGCGTAGGCGGTGTGGTAGTTGTGCAGCTCGTCGCGACCGCCCCAGGCGGTGTAGACCAGGCAGTCGAAGGGGAGCTCGAACGCCACGGCGCTGTCGTAGTCCGGGTTGGGATCGGGCAGCTCCGAGGCCTGCTGGATGCCGAGGCCGGCGAGCTGGCCGTCGTCGTCGAAGGCCCAGCTGATGGCCAGGGTGATGCCGAGCCAGTCCCACGAGCTGATGTCGTACATGGAGCGGCCTGTGGCCAGGGAGCGGCGATCCACCAGATCGTCCACGGGCTCCACCGCGAAGATCTGCTCGTAGATGGCCTGCAGGTCGTCCTTGGTGATCAGGGCCTGGACATCGGCGGTACACAGCTCCCACACGGCGTCGATGTCACCGGCGTGGAACAGCGCCATCACGGCGTCGCCCTGCTCGACGGCCTCGGCCTCGGCGGCGTCGTAGGCGGCCTGGACCTGGTCGTGGCTCGAGGGCAGGCCCTGCTCGGCGCACACATCCACCGCTGGCTGGGTGTCCGTGGCGCTGTCGTCCGGGGTTGGGCAGGCGGTCAGCAGGGGGAGCAACAGGGCCGGCAGGCTGCGCATGGGATCACCTCTCGGGGGGGCAGGGTATCACCCCTGAAGGGCGAGAGGGGCCCCGGAGGGCCCCTCTGAAGACGCGGCGTCGGACGCTACATGTCGTCCTCGGCGAGCACCACCAGGCCGTCCTGCCAGCCCAGGGTGATCTCGTCGTTCTTCTCGGGGATCAGGGTGATGCCGAAGTTCTCGTCGGGATCGTTCTCGTGCTTCTTGTACTTCACGCCGATGCAGATCTCGGTGTCGCGCTTGCGGACACAGGCCATCAGGTCGGCGAACTTGCAGGTGATGGGCAGCTTCTCGAAGTACAGCCAGGCGGGCTTGACGTAGATCTCGGAGCCGTCCTCCTGGAAGAGGTCGTCGTAGACCGCGATGATGTCGGGCTCGTTGGCCAGCTGGGCGAAGACCATCGAGACCATGCGGTTCGAGATGATGAAGTCGTTGACGCCGGCGCGGGTGATGAGCTCCTGGTTCGAGCTGTCGAGCACCTCGGTGATGATCTTGGACTCGACCTTCTTGCCGGCCTTCTGGGCTTCGCGCTGCAGCTTGCGGAGGTGCAGGAGCACGATGATGGTCTCGGAGTCGACCCGCTCGGGGGTGGGCTCCTCGTCGGGCTTCTGGGGCAGGATGATGATGACGTTGTAGGAGAAGGGATCGATGCTGGCGAGGTCATCGACGTCCAGGGGGTCCTTGTCGATGTGGGCCGCGCCGGCGTTCTCGAGCTCTTCGTTGAGCTCCTCGAGCTGCTCGAGGACGGCAGGGTTGGGGTCCTTGATCATCACGTGGACTTCGGAACCCTCGAGCACGTACTCGCTGTACTCGCCGATGAGGATCGGGGCCTTCTCGGACCAGCCCAGCAGCAGCATGCGCTCCTTGTTGGGCTCGATGCGGGCGTCGCGGATCTCCAGCTCGTTGGGGGTCGCCACCGGCTGGGGCCGGTAGTCGATGGTCGAGTCGTCGTCGGCCACGATGAGGATCTCGTCGTCGGCCTTCATGACGTAGTCGGGATCGGTGCGCAGCTCGAGGACCTCGCCGGGCCGGCGCACGCCCATGGGCACGCCGTCGGGGAAGTGGAACTGCAGCTCGCCGAAGGTCTTCCCGTCCCACTTGGCGTCGTTGTAGTAGTACAGCTCGCAGCCCCAGAAGGACAGCAGCTCGGCGTAGACCACGGCCAGGCCGGTGGTCCGCGAGGTCTGGATCATGATCTTGGCGAGGATCTCCTCGGCGTCGATCACGGAGATGCGGTCAGGGGCGATGTCCTTGACCACGGTGCGGTTCCGGGGGTCGAAGACCTCGGCCACGATGTTGATCTCGGAGCCTTCACCGACGTGGGCCACCAGGGCCAGCACGGTCTTGATGACCTTGGCGTCGCTGGTGAGCTTCTCGGCCTTGGACGCGCCGGCGCCGCAGGTGGCCAGCACGATGGCGCTCTCGGCCTTCTCGGCGGCGACCTTGCCCAGGGAGCGCAGGGACGAGGTGGAGCCGGAGCGGGTGACCAGGCGCAGGTTGCGTCGGTCGGTCCATTGGACCCGCAGGGCTTCGTCCATCTCGATCTTCTCTTCCTCCGACAGCACCACGGCGACCGGGTCCTTCTCGGACTCGTTGGCCTCGACCAGCTCGTTGAGGATCTCCACCACACGGGGGCCCCAGCCGATGATGAGGGTGTGGTCCTCTTCGAGGACGTTCGAGTGACCCTTCTTGAGGGTGTCGATGGCCTGATCCAGCGCGGTGGTCAGGAACGCGATGAGCGCTGAGAAGATGACCACCCCGGTCATGCCCGCGATGATGGCGCTGATCTTGTAGAGCTGCGTCCCGGACTCGTTGTCCTGGGCCATGTTGCCCGGGTCGGTCAGCTGCAGCCAGGTCAGCCAGATCCCGTAGAAGAAGTCCTTGACCACGTCCATGAAGGTCGGGCCGTTCCCCAGGGCGAAGTCGATCACGACGTCGAAGCCCAGGAAGACCCAGCGCAGGATGCTGATGATCACCAGGGCGATGAGGAAGCTGATGGTCAGGGCGATGAAGAGAGCGCCGCTGCCCTTGGACAGGAAGGTGTCGGTCTTGTACCGCAGCTTGTCGCGCATGGAGGCTTTGCCGGCCATGGTGAGGGCTCCTTGGAGGGGGAAGGATGAAATGGGGCCTGGGAGGACAGCTTGCGTAACGCGCAGGTCCAACGCCGGGAGCCGTTCGAGGGGTCACGGAGGGGTCAATCATGGAGCCCGGTGAGTTAGGCGGCTGTCGGAGGTGCCCCATCCCCCGTGCAGGCCGAGATCTGGTGTTCGACGCCCTGCGGCTGCTGGCCGTGGTGCTGATGCTGGGCGCCCACACCGCGCGGCTGACCGCACCCTCGGCCCGTCCCTGGTGGGCCGAGCCCAGCCTGGTGCTGGAGCCCCTGTGCCAGGCCCTCTTCGTGGGGCTGGTGGGGGTGAGCCTGGCGCTGTCCTGGTCTGCGGCCCAGGCCCGGGGCCTGGCGCCCTGGCCTTGGCTGCGGGGCCACCTGCGGCGGGCCGCGGAGCTGATGGGCCTTTCGGTGCTCTTCTTCCTGCTCGAGCGCGGGCCCAGCTGGCCGCACCTGCTGCTGTCCACCGGCATCCTCTACATCATCGCCGGGGCCATCGTGATCTACGCCCCCATCGCCATGTCGCGTCGGGCGCTGAGCTGGTCGGCGCTGGTCACCGGGGGCCTGTGGGCCGTCGCTGTGGTCATGGACCACCGGGGCCTCCACGTGCTGGGGTTCAACGCCGGCAACGGCCCGCTGCTGCCCACCGCCATCCACACCGGCTTCGGGCTCACCGCGGTGCTCACCTGGCGGCGCTTCGGCTGGAAGGGCGCCGCGGGGGTCCTCGCCCTGGCGGCGGTCGCCGCGGCCGCGGTCTGGGGATCCGCGGGCTCCCTGATGGCCGCCCTGGACTCGGACTGGTCCCGCACCAGCCACAGCCTGACCTTCCGGGGGCGGGGCCACGGGCTGCAGAACGCGTGGGCCATGATCCAGGGCGATGACCTGCGCAACGCGCGCTATTCGTTCTTCAACCCCAAGCCGCGGATGATCCCCATCGTGGCGGCGATGGTGGCCTGGCTCTACCTGCTGATGGTGCCCGCCCGGCCGCTGCTGAAGCGGATCGCGCCCTGGGGCCTGGCCATCGGGCGCTACGCGCTGGGGGTCTACGTGCTGCACCTGGCGCTCGTGGCGCTGCCGGTGGTGGTCAGCGGCAGGATGCAGGCCTTCACCGAGCCCTGGCAGAGCACCGGCTACCTGCTGCTCACCGCGGCCCTGTGCCAGGCCTATGCGATGATGCGCAGCGCACGGCATCGACGTCGCCGGGAGGCCGCCCGTGGCGCCTGAACCCTTCGCCCAGGACCGCGCCGAACAGCGCGCCTTCCCCATCATCATCGTCACCGTGGCGATGCTGGCCATGCTCTTCAACAGCCAGCGGGGCCTGCGCAGCCCGCCCATGGTCTGGGCGTCCTGGACCGTGCTCTGCTTCGGCAGCCTGCCCTTCGCCGCGGCCATCGCCCTGGACGGCTGGGGGCGCGTTGCGGGCAGGGTGTGGGCGATCGTGGCGGGCCTGGCGGCGCTCGTGCCCCTGGTGACCGTGGCCTGGGTGCCCGGGGGCAAGGCCTGGTTCAAGGACCATCCACGGTTGTTGTTGTTGGCCGTGGCCGTGAACCTGGGCGCCCTGGTGTTGGGGATGCTCCACGGCCGGGTCGATCTGCGCCGCTGGGGCGCGGGCCTTGGGGACTGGCGCTGGTGGCTCCCCCGCACGGGCCTGGCGGTGCTCGGCACCTTCCTGCTGGCGGCGGTCTGGTTCGCCGTGGACCCGGCCATGCGCGGCTACTACCCCAGCGATCCCATGGCTCAGGAGAGCGTCGGCGGCCTGCTGCTGTTCTGCGGGATCCTGGCCTTCTACATGGTGGGCTGGGAGAGCTTCTGGCGGGGCTCCCTGCTGTTCGGGCTGGCCCGCTGCTGGGGGCCGCTGCCGGCGATCATGTTCGGCGGGCTGCCCTTCTTCCTGCTGCACCGAGGCAAGCCCGAGACCGAGATGGTGGGCTCCTTCGTGGTGGGTTGCCTGCTGTCCTGGTTCTGCTGGCGAGGCAAGAGCCTGTGGCCCGGGGTGATCTTGCACGCGGTGCTCAACCTGAGCGTGCAGGTGGCGGGGTTCGTGATGATGTGAGGCTGCGCGGTCAGCGGCAGCCGTTCATCCACGCCGAGAACTCCCGGTTGAGCTCGTCGAGCCCGTCGATCAGCTGCTCGAGGGGTGGCAGAGCGCCCAGCAGGTCCTCCACTGCGTCCCGGTAGATGTCCAGGTGGTGCTGGGCCCTCGCGACCTGCTCGGGGCTGTGCTCGTTCTCGTCGAGCATCGCGCTGTAGGTCGTGGCGGTGGCCGGGTGGACGTAGTCGTCGATGAAGGGGGCGTGGGCGATGACGCGGACCCAATCGGCGGGTGTCGCGGCCAGCACGCCACGGCCTCCCTCCGAGCCGAACAGGACGATGGGGTAGGGGGGCTCGGCGCCGGGGCGAATCCAGGCGGCGATCTGGCCCCCTGTGCCGTCGATGCCCAGGTGTACGAAGCGGTGGCCCGTGGCGGCCCACCCGTCATCCCGGAACCAGAACCCCAGGGTGCGGGCCAGCGCCTGCTCGGACTCGAGGGTCGGCTCGTAGTCCATGAAGGCGAAGATGGTGTGGGCGTGCTCTTCGAGGAAGGTGCGGAGGGCGGGGAGGTCCATGGGGGCTCCTAGGGCGTCCTTCCTCGTAGCAAGGCGGCGCCGAGGGCGAGCATCCCCATGATGAGACCGAGCTTGGTGGGGACGGGGGTGCTCGCGCAGCCGCTGTTGCCGCAGTTCATGCCGTCGCCGGGCATGCCGGAGTCGGCCTGTTCGTCGAGGCAGGGATCGAGGGTATCGGTGACGTCGAGGCGCACCCAGTCCATGCGGTCGATCTGGTAGGACACCGAACCCGGAGGCACGCAGGCGTCGCGCCACAGAAAGGTGTAGGTCTCGCGGCAGCCGCTGTCGCCAGCACACTCGGCGAAGCCGTCGCCGTTGCAGTCGTAGCAGTCCTCCGGGGGGTCCTTCTCGTAGCAGCGCACATCGCCGTGGATGCAGGTCACATCGCCGGTGGGGATCGCGTCTTCGGCGTCGATGGTGATCCAGGTCGTGACGCGAGTTTCTTCCGGGTCGTCGTTGTGGGTTCGCCAGAACTCGACCTCGTACAGGTGGTCCTGCCAGTACCAGAACTCGAACGCCACGTCCTGCCCCTCCTGGATCGCGGTGAGGATCCGCGGTGCGGGTGGTTCGTCGGCGTGGACCGTGGTCGCCAGCAGGGCGGTGAGCAGCAGCGTGGTCATGGTGTTCCCCTCGTCGTGGCAGTGGGCATCATAGCCCTGGTTCAGCCCACCAGCGTGTTCCAGCCCCAGCCGATGGCCATGCTCGCCCCGTTGACCACCAGGCTGACGCCCAGGCAGCGGCGCAGGGAGAGGGGGCGAAGCAGCGCCCAGAGCAGCAGGGCCTCGAGGGCCACCACCAGCAGCTCGCCGCTGAGGAGGTAGCGGTGGTAGTCCTGGACCACCAGGGGCCAGACGAACCAGAGCAGCGGGTGGGTCACCGCGCTTCCGAGGAGGGCGACGAGACCGGCTCGGCTCAGGGTGGGTTGGGTCCCGCTGCGCAGGGCGCGCACCAGCAGGACGACCAGCGGCACCTCCACCAGCAGCGTGCGCACGAAGGCCCAGGCCCAGGCCACGAGCAGGACGGTGGGGGGCAAGCGGAGCCCTAGGCGCGGCGGGACGGGACGAGCAGGGCCAGGCCCGCGAGGCTCAGCAGGATCGCCAGCCGTGGGACGAAGGGAGTGGTGCTGCAGCCCCGACCGGCGTCTTCGTCCTGGACGCTGCCTTCGCTCAGGCACGCGTCAGCGGTGTCCGCGACCTCGAAGGTCATGCTGTCCACGTCGAAGCCCCAGTCGTCGTCCACCAGCTGGTACTCCACCAACCCCGGCTCGACGCAACGCAGGGTCAGGTCGAAGAACCAGGTCGTGTCGCACGAGCTGATGCACTCTGCGAAGCCGTCGTCGTCGCAGTCGAAGCAGGCCGGGTCCGGCTCGTCCTCGTAGCACTCGTAGTCGTAGCCGCTGCAGCGGGGCTGATCCGATGGGGAGGCGTAGGACGAGTCCAGGTCCAGCATCGCCACCTGTGTGGGCTCGGCGTCGCCCCGCAGGGCGTCGATGCGGTACCCGCTCATGGTGTGGTGGTAGTGCCAGACGGTGATGGCCACGTCCTGGCCGTCCTGGGCGATGGCGTGCAAGCGCGGGTCGGGCGGTGAGTCAGCCCGTGCAGTTCCGAAGAGCGTTGCGATGACAACGCCTGCGATGATGGTCATGGGTCCTCCCTAAGGCAGCGCTCCCAGCGTAGTCCGGACAGCGCTGCTCCGCTGGGTCATCAGGACCCTGTGCTGATCCAACCCACCAGGTCGTCGAAGAACGCCCCCCGCGCTCGCCGCTCCCGCCAAGGCTCATGGCCGCAGCCGCCGAGCTCCGTGTACTCGAGCTGGGGCAGGTGGGGGGTGAGTGAGTCGCGGATCATGGGCCCCGGGTGGGGATCGAAGCGGCCGTGGAGCATGAGCACGGGGCAGCGGATGGCGGCGAAGGAGGCGGGGTAGACGCCTTCGGACTGCAGCCGGCTCATGTCCTCCCAGCTCTCGCGGTGGCCCCGGGCATCGCCCCGGACCGGGGGGGCGTCGGGGTCGGGGGGCAGGGGCTCCCAGGTGTAGAGCTGGCTGATGAGGGCGCCGCTGTCGGCCAGGGCGGCGTCGGCGTCGGCGCTGGCGACGGACAGAGCGACCAGCCCGGCGGCGATGGCGGCGGTCATGCGGCGGTCGATGATCCGCTGCAGCTCGGCGCGGGCGCGCGGGTCGAAGGTGCCGCAGCCGACGATGGCGATGCGGCCGATGGTGTCGGGGTGGGCGGCCCCGTAGGCCAGGGCCAGCATGGCGCCCCAGGAGTGGCCGACGATGGCGGGGCGCTCGAGCGGACAGGTGGCCTGGATGAAGGCGTGCAGGTCCGCGACGTGGCGGGCCACGGTGAGGGGGCGAGCGTCGGCCCGCCGCTGGAGGGGTTCGAGGACTCGCAGCCCGCCACCCTCGGCGAGCCCGCGGGCCAGCCCCCAGGCCGAGCCCGGGGCACCGGGGCCGCCGTGAAGGACCAGGACGCTGGGGCCGGTGTCGCTGTGTGTGCGATGGGCGATCATGGAGGTGGCCTAGCGCCGCAGACGGCGGCTTGCCAGGCCCACAGAGGGGGGTATGGTCCGATAGACCCTGCCTCCGGAGCCCCACCATGCGCCTCGCCCTGCTCTGCCTCGGCCTCCTCCTCTCCGCCTGCTCCTGTCCCACCGACAAGCCCGCGGTCGAGCCCGATGAGCCCGCCCAAGACGGTCCGCCCCCCGTGCCCGTCGAGCGCATCCGCGGCGAGCTCACCGTCGACGCCGACGGTGGCCTGCACATCGCCGTCTGCGGCGGTGGCGAGCCCCTGAAGGTCCTGGGCAGCGCCAAGGACGAGCTGTTGGAGGCCCTCGCGGGGCTCGAGCACCGCCCGGAGGACGGCTCGGTGCCCGTCGAGGTCATCGGCGCCACCCGCGATCAGCCTGGCGGTGGCGGCATGATCTCCGTGGAGAGCCTGCTGATCGCCATGCCCCCCGGCAGCACGGGCCTGTGCGAGCTGGACGCCAGCTACCTGTACACCGCCCACGGCAACGAGCCGTTCTGGGGCGTGAGGGTCGTGGGCACCACCCTGGTGTTCTCTTCCCCCGATCTGGACGCCCCCCTCGAGCTGCCCGCCGAGGCCGCCCGGGTCCCGGGTCGCCTGGGCCCCATGTGGCGCAGCCTCGAGGGCTCCGAGCGCAGCCTCCAGCTGCAGCTGGACCCCGGCCGCTGCTGGGACGACATGTCCGGCGCCGCCTACCCCTTCCGCGCCACCGCCATCCTCGATGACGCCACCCTGACCGGCTGCGCCCACCAGGGCTGGGCGGCCCAAGGAGAGTAGGCGCTGGCTCGGCGCGGTCGTCGCGGGATAGGTGAGTCCTGCCAACGGGAGGGGGAGTTGATGGAGCACGCCGAAGGATTGTTTCTGGGTGGGATGTTGATGGTCGTCGGTGCGGTCCAGATCCCGAAGTTCGTGCGGTTCTGGCGGGACCCGGAGTTCCTGCGTGAGTACACGCTGAGCAGCCCGAAGTCGTGGTTGATGCGGAGCACGCTGGGCTTGGAACGGACCATCTGGATCACCAGGACGTTCGCTCCGTTGAGCATCCTGCTGTGCGCGGGCATGGTGGTCGCGGGCCTGACCATGACCCTGGGGGCCCTCGTGCTCGAGTTCCTGGGCTGAACACCACCCACCCGCTGGTCGAGGATTGGCCGGCGTCTGTGGGTGGGATAGTGAGCGCGCCCCACGGGCCCTGCTGACCAGGAGCCCGTCGGGAACGGGCTCGCCGTCATGAAGCACAAGCGCAACTTCAGCATCATCGCCCACATCGACCACGGGAAGTCCACCCTGGCCGATCGCCTCATCCAGAGCGCCGATCTGGTGGACGATCGCAAGTTCCAGGATCAGATGCTGGACACCATGGACATCGAGCGCGAGCGCGGCATCACCATCAAGAGCAACTCGGTGACCCTGCCCTATGTCGCGGCAGACGGGCAGACCTACGAGCTCAACCTCATCGACACCCCGGGACACGTGGACTTCTCCTACGAGGTCAGCCGGGCGCTGGCCTCCTGCGAGGGGGTGCTGCTGTTGGTGGACGCGGCCCAGGGCGTCGAGGCCCAGACCCTGGCCAACCTCTACCTGGCCATGGAGCACGATCTCGAGATCGTGCCGGTGGTCAACAAGATCGATCTGCCCGCCGCCGACGTGGACGGCTGCAAGCTGCAGATCGACACGGAGCTGGGCCTGGACGGCGACGAGGCCGTGTGCTGCTCGGCCAAGAAGGGCGTCGGCATCGACGATGTGCTCGAGGCCATCGTGGCGCGGATCCCGCCCCCGGAGGGCGACGCGGCCGAGCGGCTGAAGGCGCTCATCTTCGACGCCCACTACGACCCCTACCGCGGCGTCATCATCGCGGTCCGGGTCTTCGAGGGCGGCCTGCAGAAGGGCGACGAGCTCCGCTTCATGCAGGGCGGCACGGTCCACAAGGTGGAAGAGGTCGGCCGCTTCCTGCCGCAGCGCACCGCCTGCGATCGCCTCGAGGCTGGCGATGTGGGCTACGTCATCGCCGGGGTCAAGACGGTCGCCAAGGTGCGGGTGGGCGACACCATCACCCACGAAGGCTGGCAGGCAGACGAGGCCATCCCGGGCTTCGAGGAGGCCCTGCCGGTGGTGTTCTCCTCGGTCTACCCGGTCTCTTCCGACGACTTCGTCGACCTGTCCGACGCCCTCGAGAAGTACGAGCTCAACGACGCGGCCCTGGTCTACGAGAAGGACAGCTCCGCGGCCCTGGGCCTGGGCTTCCGCTGCGGCTTCCTGGGCCTGCTGCACCTGGAGATCTTCCAGGAGCGCCTCGAGCGCGAGTTCGACCAGTCCCTGGTCATGACCGCCCCGAGCGTGCGCTACAAGATCGAGCTGAACAGCGGCGAAGAGCTGAACATCGACAACCCGCACTACTTCCCCGATCCCACCCTGATCGGCGGCGTCTCCGAGCCCTTCATCAAGGCCAGCATCATGTTCCCCGAGCGGTACATGGGCGCGGTCACCAAGCTCTGCCTCGAGCGCCGGGGCGAGAACACCCGCTACAACTACCCGGTGCCCGGGCGCATCGAGTTCACGGTCGATCTGCCCCTGGCCGAGGTCATCTACGACTTCTACGACAAGCTCAAGACCCGCACCCAGGGCTACGGCTCCTTCGACTACGAGTTCCTCGAGTACCGCGCCGCCGATGTGGTCAAGGTGGAGATCCTGGTCAACGGCGACAAGGTCGATGCGCTGTCGCTGATCGTCCACCGGGACAAGGCCCGGATGCGCGCCCTGAACATCTGCGAGCGGCTCAAGGAAGAGCTGCCGCGGCAGCAGTACAAGGTGGCCATCCAGGGAGCCATCGGCGGCAAGATCATCGCCCGCACCACCATCGGGGCCCTGCGCAAGGACGTCACCGCCAAGTGCTACGGCGGTGACATCTCTCGCAAGCGCAAGCTGCTCGAGAAGCAGGCCAAGGGCAAGCGGCGCATGAAGATGGTAGGCAATATCGCGATCCCCCAGCGGGCCTTCGTGGCGGTGCTCAAGACCAGCGACGACTAGCCCGCGCCTCCCCTGCTGCGGCCATGTTCGATCTCGACCTCGATCTCGATGAGCGCAGAGAGCCCCCCGGGCTCTACATCCACGTGCCGTTCTGCGTGTCGCGCTGCAGCTACTGTGCGTTCACCTCGAGCACCAAGCTCGAGCAGCGGGACCTGTTCGTCCGCGCCATCGAGCGAGAGGTGGCCCTGCGGGCCCGCACCTGGGACGACTTCGACACCCTCTACCTGGGCGGCGGCACGCCCTCGGCCCTGGGGGTGGAGCGGCTGGTGAAGCTGGTGCGGATGCTGGGGCCGCTGGGGATCCGCCCCGACGCCAGCTGGACCCTCGAGGTCAACCCCGACGACTGCAGCCGGGAGCTGCTGTGGGGCGCCCGGGTGGCCGGGTTCTCCCGCCTGTCCATCGGGGCGCAGTCCTTCGACGAGCGGGCCTTGCGGTTCCTGGGCCGCCGGCACGGCGTGGACGCCATCGAACAGGCGGTGATCTGGGCTCGGGACGTGGGCTTCGACGAGGTCTCCCTGGATCTCATCTACGCCCTGCCGGCCCACAGCGTGAGCCACTGGCACAGCCAGATCGACGCCGCCCTGCGCCTCGAGCCCGACCACCTGAGCTGCTACGAGCTGACCCTGGAGCCCGGCACCCCGCTGACCGCGGCGGTGGGCGAGGGCAAGGTCGAGCTGCCAGATGACGAGCGGCGTCGGGAGCTGTTCCTGGCGGGAGCAGAGAAGCTCGGTCAGCTCGGATGGGTGCACTACGAGGTCTCGAGCTTCGCCCGCACCCGGGATCACCGCTCGAAGCACAACCTCAAGTATTGGACCCACGCGCCATACCTCGGGCTCGGTCCAGGGGCCCACAGCTACGACGGGTTCTACCGCTGGTGGAACCACGGCAACATCGGACGCTGGGCCCAGGCCCTGGGCCGCGATGAGGCTCCGGTGGAGGCTCAGGAGACCCTCGACGGCGAGGCCCTGCGCCTCGAGCGCTTGAGCCTGGGCTTCCGCCAGGCCGAGGGGGTCCCCGTCAGGGATCTGCGCGGCCCGCCGGTCAACCTGCGGGCGGCCATCGAGGACGGGCTGCTGGTCCGTGACGGCGACCGGGTCAAGCCCACTCGCCTCGGCTACCTGGTGGCCGACGGCCTGGCCGTGCGCTTCGCGTGAGTGGACTGCGACGGGCCCTACACTTCGAGACGGTTTGGCTTCCCGCTGTCGGCGCCGTGTCCAGGTTGCTATAACGGCGGGCGCATGACCTCGAGGCCCGCATTGGAGGCCCTATGTTCGCATACGTCGACCCCGAGATCCGTCGCAAGCTCGAGCACGACCACCGGCTGGTCAACCTCGATGAGCACGGTGAGGTGCTCGATGAGCCCAACGGTGGATTCTGCATCTCCATGCTGGGCCCCATCCCCATGCCGCGCCTCGTCGGCGGCGTGGAGCATGTGTTCCACTGGTACGCCTTCGTGCGTCGCACACAGCTCAAGCGCGTGCTGGACGCGGCCAACCAGGCCCGCAGCGGCGGTGAAGAGGCCTTCCGCGAGCTGATCCAGTCCAACATGTCGGTGAACTCCATCATCGCCAGCCCCCGCTTCTTGACCGTGGAGAAGCCGCTGGTCCGCGTGCACTCCTGCTGCATGACCGGCGACATCTTCGGCTCCATGCGCTGCGAGTGCGGTCCGCAGCTCGACACCGCCTTCGAGCGCATCATCGCCGAAGGCGGCGGCGCGGTGGTCTACATGTCGGGCCACGAGGGCCGCGGCATCGGCCTGTGGGCCAAGGCCATCACCTACCTGCTGCAGGACGACGGCCAGGACACCTACCAGGCCAACCGCTCCCTGGGCCTCCCCGACGACTCCCGGGACTTCACGGATGCGGCGGTGGTGCTGCGCCACCTGCTGAGGGGCGAGCCGCTCCGGCTGCTGTCCAACAACCCCATGAAGCGGGACCACCTCCAGGGAAACGGCCAGCCGGTCGCCGAGATGGTGAGCTTCAACCCGGGCGTGTGCTCCCACAACCTGCGCTACATGCGCGCCAAGCGGGACGCCGGCCACCAGCTGCCCGAGGGCCTGTAGGCATCACCCTGGCGGCGGGCCGCCCCCGTAGCGGGCCTCGTCCATGCGCTGGGCCAGCAGATCGTACAGGGCTCGCAGCGACGCGCCAGCCTCGGGCGGCTCCCACAGGTCGATGGCGGCGGCCACCGCCTCGATGGTGGAGCGGGCCGCGGCGTTGGGGCTCTTGCGGATGCGGCGCGCTGGCGCCGGCGCTGCCCCGGGTGGCAGGTCCAGCCGGGGCAGGGCCGCCAGCCCAGGCACTCGCCTGACCATGCGCCGGGCCTGGGACCATGAGCCGTCCGGGACCACCAGCAGCTCCGGCCGGCCGCCGGTCCACAGGGGCGCGTCGTCGTCCTGCCGGGGGTAGAGCAGGCAGGTCCCCGGGCCGAAGCTGGGCAGGTCCGCGGCCTCGAGGCGGTGGTCCCGGTGGCCGTGGTCCACCAGCTCTGCGCCCTGGATGGACAAGGCCACCAGGCGCCCGGTGTTGGTGGCCCGCCAGGACTCGTACCAGTGGCGCACCACCAGCACGCGGCAGCCCAGGTCCAGCGCGGGGATCGCGGCACACAGGCACAGGTGCTGCGCCAGGAAACAGCGCGGGCAGGCTCCGGGCCCGGC
The DNA here is from genome assembly GCA_964481655.1 of uncultured Enterobacterales bacterium. Taxonomy (GTDB): domain Bacteria; phylum Myxococcota_A; class UBA796; order UBA796; family JAFGLY01; genus CALDOK01. The sequence continues at coordinate 101,438 of CAYZVO010000003.1, forward strand.
CTCGGGCGGTGGGGGGCGGGACATGGGGGCGCGCTAGGTCGCGAGCATGGACGCGATGCGCTCGGGATAGCGCTCGAGGATGGTGCAGGCGTCCTGTTCGTCCAGCCCACAGCGGGCGAAGGCGGAGTGGCCAGCCAGCGCCGGGTCGAGCACCGCCACCGACGGGTCGCGCCCCCACAGCTCGTACAGCAGGTTGGCGAGCCGCAGCTTGCGCACCGCCTTGCGCTGCTTGGGGGGCGGCAGGCGGTCGTGGTGATGGGCGATGAGGTCGACCATGCCCTTGGGGGCGTCCCAGGTGCCCACGATGATGGCCCCGGTGCGCGCGTGCAGCAGGTGGATCAGCTCGTGGGCCACCTCGTCGAAGACCACCTGTTCGCGGTAGCGACGCTGGATGAGGTCGTCGAGGATCCAGACCAGCACCGGCTTGCCCACGTTGTGCATCAAGCCCGCGAGGAAGGCGACGTCCGCGCTCTTTCCGGTGAGCTGTTCGATGAGCTGGAAGCCCACCGCGGAGCCCATGGAGGCCCGCCAGTAGCTGGTGAGCAGCGCGGCTCGGGGCCCCTTGTAGATGGACTGGGCCATGGCCGCGGCCACGACGATGTCGCGGGTGCCGCGGACACCGAGGCGCGCGATGGCCTGGGAGAGGCTGTAGATGCGGCGGTTGGCCGGGCGGAACGCGGCCGAGTTGGCGACCTTGAGCACCCGCACGGCCAGGAACTGATCCCGGTGGATGAGCTTGGCGAGGCTGTCGGCGCTGCTGTCCGGATCGTCCGCGGCCGCCATGACCTCCACCGCGATCTCCGGGAGCCTGGGCGGCTCGAACACGCCCGAGGTCACCTGCTTGACGACGCGGGCGCGGAGCTCGCGGTGCAGGGCCTCCTGGGTGTCCTCCGCCGGGGCATCGGCGGGGAGGGGGCCGGACAGCTGATCCAGGGTCTCGGGCTCCACGACGTAGATGTCCGTGGAGAAGGCAGAGCCGGGAATCTCATCGTAGCGGACGGTCAAGGTGTCCTTCCGGGGGCGCGGCCGCGCGCGCTCGGCGGGCCTCGGTAGAGTCTTCGGATCGATCCTGGCGAACGTTCAACGGCAGCGGAGTCTCGCGCCGCGACCCTCGCGACGCCATAGCTCGGTCGTCGGCGATCATAGCAGACATCGGGCGGTTCGGGCCACGCCGGCACCTTGCGGTCCGCGCCTGGGTGGCTAGGATGCCTTCGACCACCGCGCCGGGAGCGCCCATGCCGCTGTACGACTATCGCTGCTCCGCATGTGGAGAGGACTTCGAGCACCTGCAGGGTCTCAGCGAGCCCGACCCCGAGCGCTCCGAGTGCTGCGAGGCCCCGGTCGTGCGGATGTCCAGCATCCCCGCCGATTTCCGCGGCCGCTTCCAGGCGCCGGCCTGCAGCAGCTGCATGGACGGCCCCGCCGCGCCGGACACGCCGCCCTGCGCCGCGGGTGGCTCCTGCGGCCTGTCCTAGACAGCCCGGTCTAGTCCCGGGCGCGCTTCAGCCCGGTCAGGAAGCACAGCAGCTGGCCGTCGCTGCAGGCCTTGAAGTGTTTGTTCGTGGGGGCGCGGAACAGCGCACCGAGCTGGTTGCGGCTCAGCTGCATGCCGGCACGGGCGAAGATGGCCAGCATGTCGGCGTCCTCGTAGCCCAGGGCGATGCGGAGCTTCTTGAGCACCAGGTTGTTGTTCAGTTGCTGCGGCGGCGGTGCCTGCCCGCGACCCGGGCCCCGGCGCTGCACGATGAGGGCGTCGAGCAGGGCCACCACCATGGCGTCGTCGCAAGGGAGGTGGTCCTCGTGGTCCGGTGGCAGGAGCAGGCCGGCAGGGGAGGGGGCGCGCTCGCTCAGCCCCGCCAGCTGGACCAGCCCGTCGAGGGCGTCGTCGTCCAGAGCCAGTGCGGCGTGGATGCGCTGGAGGATCTCGTGGTTCTGCATGGGAGCTCCCTTGACCTGCGGCGCCTATGGCGGGTGCTGGTCCCGATCCAGTCGGTCCGCCATCTTTCGACCGCGAGCGGGCCCGGGGCGGGGTGGCGCGCTATGGGGCCGGCGCGCGGGCCCTGTGGGGACCGCGAGGCCCTGGCCCCACGAACGAACGCTGTGCCGGCGGCCACCGCCCCGAAGAACGGAAACGACCTTGCAAGACTTCGCATCGCTCGGCCTCGCCGAGCCTCTCGTCCAGGCGGTCGCCGCCTGTGGCTACGACACGCCTACCCCCGTGCAGGCCCTGTGCATCCCGCCGCTGCTGGATGGACGGGACGTCCTGGGCTGCGCTCAGACCGGCACGGGCAAGACCGCGGCCTTCGCGCTGCCCGTGCTCCAGCACCTGGCCGCCGACCCCTTCCGCGGCCGCGGTCGCCGTCCCATCCGCGCCCTGGTGCTCACCCCGACCCGCGAGCTGGCCGCCCAGATCGGCGCCAGCTTCGAGACCTACGGCGAGGCCCTGAAGCTCCGCCATCACGTCATCTTCGGCGGCGTCGGTCAGGCCCCCCAGGTCCGCGCCCTGCGCGCCGGGCTCGACATCCTCGTGGCCTGCCCCGGTCGCCTGCTCGACCTGCAAGGGCAGGGGCACATCGACCTGTCGGAGGTGGAGTACTTCGTCCTCGACGAGGCCGATCGCATGCTCGACATGGGCTTCATCCACGACGTGCGGCGGGTGCTGCGGCTGCTCCCCCGCGACCGCCAGAACCTGCTGTTTTCGGCCACCATGCCCCGGGCCATCGTGGAGCTCGCAGGCAGCTTCCTGCACGATCCCGTCGAGGTCTCGGTCACCCCCGAAGAGCTCACCGTCGAGCGCATCGAGCAGACGGTGATGTTCGTGGCCCGGCCCGACAAGCGCCGCCTGCTGGCCCACATCATCGACAGCGGGGACGTCCACCAGGCCCTGGTCTTCACCCGCACCAAGCACGGCGCCAACCGGCTCGTGAAGCAGCTCGATCGCGCCGGCATCGAGGCGCTCGCCATCCACGGCAACAAGTCCCAGACCGCGCGCACCCGCGCCCTGGACGCCTTCCGCAGCGGCCACCTGGGCGTGCTGGTCGCCACCGACGTGGCCGCCCGGGGCATCGACGTGGACGGGGTGAGCCACGTCTTCAACTTCGACCTGCCCAACGAGCCCGAGAGCTATGTGCACCGCATCGGCCGCACCGGTCGAGCCGGCCGGTCCGGACGCGCCATCGCGTTCTGCGACCAGACCGAGGGTGGGCAGCTGCGGGCCATCGAGCGGCTCATCGGGCAGCGCATCGAGATCGACCGCGATCACCGCTGGCACATCGAGGACGCCATCCCCGCGGCCCCGCCGCCGAAGCGGCCGGGGCGCTCGAGCCGGCGCCGCCGGCCCTCGCGACGCAGGGGGCGCTAGTCGTCCTCGGCCTGCTCGTCGGGCAGGGTGTCGTGGAACTTGGTGTAGTCCACCATCAGCCGGCCATCCTCGAGCTGGCTCATGACGTCCACGAAGCGATGGTCCACCTTCACGTCGTCCGGGTAGTACAGGTGCCGGGCCGAGGTGGTGGACCCGTAGGTGCCGTCGTGGCCCTTGAGGGTGACGATGAAGACCATGATGTGGTCGTCGGGGCTGTCCCAGTCGACATCGAACAGCGGGCTGTCCTCGTCGATCTCGTGGAAGATCGACCAGCTCATGCTGAACATGGGGGTGCGGCCGCGCACGGGCTTCAGATCGTGAAGCATGCGCATGTGGTGGCCTTCTGGGCTGATCTCTTCCTTGAGCACCGTGAGTGACACCTCGGCGTCGGAGACCTCGTTGCCCCGGGCGTTGCCGGCCCGCAGCATCAGGGTGCGCACACCGTGGCGGGTGGTCAGCACCATCACATTCGAGAACAGCACCGAGGCCTGGGGCCTCGAGACCTTGGCGAAGATCATGCCGGTGGCCAGGGCGACGCCCAGCAGGCCGACGGCGGCCTCGATGGTGACGATCAGATCGCCATAGGCGGTGGCCGGGGTGAGCCCGCCGTAGCCGATGGTGGACATGGTCTGGACGCTGAAGAAGAACGCGTGGGCGAAGCCGTCGGTGCTGGTGCCCGAGATGGAGCCCGGCTCGAGCATGTACAGGCCCGCGAAGAGCACGTTGAGGATCACGTAGACGAACACCAGCGACATCAGCAGCCGGGTCCAGGAGCCCTCGAGGAAGAAGAAGTAGAGATCCCGGCGCAGCTCGGCCGGTGCGCCCTTGCGGATGGCCTCGCCCAGGCGATTGGGGCGATTGTCCTTGGCGTCGCGCTCCTTGGCGAGGCGCTGCCGGGCCAGCTCGGCGATGGAGACCGGCTCGTCGCCGTGGTGCTCCGCGGCCTCCATCGGCGCCATCATCATGTCGAACAGCACCTGGGCCACGCAGATGGTGGTGGCCAGGGCCATGAACATGCCGGCGCTCATGGTGCTGCCGACCTGGCCCAGCAGCAGCACGATGAAGGCCGAGAAGAAGCGCACGTTGACCCGCGCCCTGTCGCTCAGGAACGCCTCCCGTCTCGCGGTGACCGAGTCGATGATGGCCACCGAGGCGAAGGTCATGCACAGGGTGCCCGCCACCAGCCAGCGGTAGCCGTCCGGCGCGGGGGCGGTGAAGTCGAACTTGATGGCCTTCTTCACGGCCACACCGACGCCGGTGATCGCGATGGCCAGGGGCAGGTGGCCGTACAGCCAGACCTCGAAGGCACCCCGCTGCTTCTTGAGGTGCGAGCCGGCGACGTCGTCGAAGTAGATCCACCACACCGTGCAGGTCAGCAGCAGGCCCAGGCTGCCCTTGAGCACGTACTCGAGCTCGGTGGTCAGGTCCGAGCCGCTCAGGTAGCTCAGCACCTTCACGAAGGACTCGCCCAGCACGATGATGGTGAGCAGGCCGTAGCGCTCGGAGAGGTGCTCCATGTCGAGCGGGTAGCGCTCCATCAGCTCGCGGGAGACCTTGCTGACCGGCGCCCCGAGGATCGCCAGGATGCCCAGCCCCCAGAAGCCGTATGCCCAGGGCAGGGGCATGAACGCCGAGATCAGGAAGGCGACGCCGCTGATGGCGAAGGCCCCGCCCCAGTACTTGCAGTAGTCCCTGGAGTTGGGCACCTGGTACCAGGCGCGGGCGTACATCACGACCACCATCGTCTGGGCGACCGCGAAGCACAGGGAGAAGATGGTGTGGTGTCCCTCCATGGCGTGGGGGGCCGAGATGGCCATCGCCCCCATCGCGAACATCTGGATGAACACCATGATGCGGTGGGTGAAGTCATCCACGTCGAAGCGGTTGGCGAAGAAGGTGAACCCGCTCCAGGCGATCCACAGCGGCACGAAGTGCCCGGCGAAGGCGGCGAAGCCGCCCAGGGTGACGTGGTGGCTCAGGGCGTCGCCCAGCTGGATGATCGCGGCGACGAAGATCAGGTCGTAGAACAGCTCGAGCCAGGTGACCTTGCGCTCCCGCCCGTGGGCGGTGTGCAGCAAGGGGGCATGCAACCAACGACTTCGCATGAGGGACCTCTGCAGGTGAACCTCAGGAGACTATCGCCTTCTCAGCTCCCAGACCTCGACCCGTTCCTTGGTCCGACGCCGTCGTCCGTCGGGTCCGGTAGTGGGCTTCACGCGCCGCTGGAGCTTCTGGACCAGCTCGAAGCGGCCCCGCTCGAGCTCCGCCTCGATGGGGTGGGGTAGATCGGGCTGCACCAGCTGCATGATGGTCGAGAACAGGAGCACCACCCGCCCGTCCTGGGTGACCCGGTCGTGGGCCTGGGCGAAGAAGCGGGGGAACAGGGCGCCGTCGAAGGTCAGCGCGCGGTCCAGGGGCCGCCGGCCCTCGCCCTGGGTCCAGGGCGGGTTGAAGACCACCAGGTCCGCGGGCGCCCGGCCCTTGCCCATCAGGTCCGCCCGGCGGGGCGTGATGGGCGGCGGCTCGTCGAAGCGGGTGAGCTCGCGACGTACGCTCTCCACCGCGTTGGGGTTGGTGTCCGTGGCCAGCACCCGGCCGACGCCGGCCTTGACCAGCATCAGCGCCAGCACACCGCAGCCGGTGCCCACGTCCACGGCGCTGTCCCGGGGGCCATCGTAGCCGGCCAGCCAGGTGGCGAAGAGCTCGAGGTGGGTGGTGCGGGTGGGGGCGTAGGTGCCGTAGAAGGGGTGGATGCGGCGGCCGAGCACGGCCATGTGCACGCCCTCGTCGTAGCGACGCGATGCGTTGGCCAGATCCTCGAGCTCCACCATCGGCAGCCCGAAGGCCTCGAGCTTCGGGTAGAGCTCGGCCAGGAAGCTGATCCTGGGCGCGCCCTCGAGGTCCACTCGATGATCCCGTACAGGGGCCAGCAGGCGCTTGGAGGTCTCGCGCCACAGCGCCTCGAAGGCCTGACGCTGGGCGAAGGGCGCGTCGTCCCCGGGCGGGCCCAGGCGCGCGTGCAGGGTGTCGAGGATGTCCAGGCCGTGGCCGTAGCGGCCCTCGAGGGCCAGCCTGCGTCCGTCCTGGAGCTGCATGGCGGCCCGGGCGGGGTGGGTGTCGCTCCCGACGCTGCCATCGGGGCGGGTCAGGGATGGCTTGGGGCGGTGGAGGACGGTGGGCATGGCGCGCCGTGGAAGGGGGCAGGGGCGTTTAGCGCGCCTGGCGGTATGGCGGCACCGCGGACGGGCACCTTCCGCGCTCGAGCGATTCGCTTGACTCGAATCAAGAGCGCTGGACCGAGGGGTGTCTATGCTCCACCCATCGGCGCATCCGATCCCGCGATGCCCCCCCGGAGCGTGCGACATGAAGCTTCCCGACGGTCTCGGCCAGCAGGCCATCCAGGACGTCCTGAAGGACCACCCCTCCATCGGCGCCGTCCTCGAGCGCCACGGCATCGGCTGCGTGAGCTGCGCGGTGGGCGTGTGCTTGCTGGATGATGTGGTGTCCATCCACGCCCTGGGCGATGAGCCCGAGGCCGCCATCGAGGCGGAGATCCGCGCCTACCTGGCCGGGGCCGAGCCCAGCGCCGGGTCCAGCACCCGTCCCAGCGTGGGCCCCCTGGACATCACCGCGGTGATGGTGGACGAGCACCGGCTCATCCTGCGCATGGTGGCGCTGGTCGAGGCCAAGGCCGCGGCGGTGGAGCGGGGCATGTTCGACGACTGGTCGTTCTTCATCGACGCGGTGGACTTCATCCGGCACTACGCCGACCGCTTCCACCACGCCAAGGAAGAGGACGTGCTCTTCGTGGAGCTGATCGCCAACGGCATGCCCGAGAAGCGCTCCCCCATCGAGGCGATGCTCACCGAGCACGATCAGGGCCGCGCCTTCGTGCTCGCCCTCGAGGCCGGGGCCAGCGCGGCGCTTGGCGGGGTGCCGGGACTCGAGGACGCCATCGTCGAGGCCGCCCGCGGCTGGGCGGGCCTGCTGAGGGACCACATCCACAAGGAGGACACCATCCTCTTCCCCCTCGCCGAGCGGGTGCTGCCCGCCGCGGTGCGTCCCAGGATGCGCCAGGCCTTCGACGAGGCAGCGGGCGACGGCGCCCTCGAGGCCCGCTACCGGGCGCTGGTGGAGCGCTGGGAGGGTTAGTCTCCGCTGGCTGCTCGCAGCGCCGCCACGATGTCGGCGGTGACCCGGGTGGTCTCGGGGCAGGGGAACAGGACGAAGTCGTGCTGCATGCCCTCGTGCAGGTGCAGGCTGCTGTCCACCCCCGCTCCCAGCAGGGCCTCCTGCAGGCGCTGCACGTCCGGTGTGAGCAGATCGCGGGTGCCGGCGTGCATCAGCAGGGGTGGGAGGCCGGCCAGCTCGCCGCGGGCCGGTGAGAGCCGGGGATCCTCGAGGGGCAGCCCTCCCGCGAACAGCCGGGCGCAGGCGCGCAGGCCCTCGATGGACAGCAGCACGTCGTCGGCTTCGGCGGCGATGACATCGGGCGCCTCCAGGGTGGCGTCCACCCAGGGGCTGAACAGGACGCTGAGGGTGGGCTGGGGGCCGCCGCGTGCGAGCTGGGCCTGCATGGCGGACAGCGCCAGCCCCCCGCCGGCGGAGTCCGCGAAGACGGTGACCAGCTCGTAGCGCTCGTCCAGGGCGTCGAGGCTGGCCACGGTGGCGGCGATGGCCCCGTCCACCCGGTGCCCGGGCGCCAGCCCATAGGCCAGCACGGCCAGGTCGAGCTCCGCGGCGTCGGCGATGGCCGCGGCCACCCGCCACTGCTGGGTGTTGGGCCCCACGACATAGGAGCCGCCGTGCAGGTAGAGCAGCACCCCGTCGCGCTGCTTGCTCAGGACGTGGAGGGTGTCACCCGCGTCCACCGTGGTGTGTCGCCAGCCCCGCGCCACCGAACCCGGCGGGCTCTGGTGGTCGTGCTTGCGGTAGCGCTCGAGGGCCTGGGCTCGATCCACCTCGGTGGCGGCCAGGCCGATGCCGTCCACGACGGAGCTCCCGACGGTGTGCAGGACCAGGAACTGGGTGAGTGTGGCGACGAGGCTGGGCATCGCGGGGTCCTAACGGATCCTCACTCCAGGAACTCCTCCACCAGCGCCGTCGGCTCGTCACCGTCGGCCCCGAAGTCCAGCACCAGCGTGGCGTGGGTCTCGTCGTCGTAGTGCTGCCAGCGAGCGACATGGCCCGCCATCGCGAGCTGCTCCACGTATGCAGATCCCGTCAGCATCGTGATCCATCCGTGGCCGCCTTCCTCCGCCGATGGCTCGGCCGACACGACCAGCGAGCGGGGTACAGCGTTGCCGAGGTAGCTCGTCGGGGAGCCCAGCCGCTGCTCGTCCTCGCTGGCGCCGAAGAGGTGCTCGATGAGGGGGATGTTGTCCTCGACCTCGCTGCCCACCATCAGCTCGAGGGCGTAGGGCACGTCGTAGGCGTGCACGTCGAAGGACATCACCTCGGTCAGATCCGCGCCCGACAGGCCCGCGCTCTCCAGGTAGCGGTGGTCGGTGGCGAGCAGGGCCACCAGGTGGGCGCCTGACGAATACCCCATCAGCGTCACGCCGGGCTCACTGACGCCGTACTCTCCGCCGTGCTCTACGAGCCATGCGAGCGCGGAGGCGATGTCCGCGCATTGCTCGCCGTAGCTGACCTCTCGCGCCTGCCCCAGCGGGCTCGCCAGCCGGAAGTTGAGCGCCGCTACCACCCAGCCCCGTTCCAGGAACCACGGCACGAGGTCCGGGGCCGAGGACAGGTTGCTCTTGTCGCCCCCCACCCAGCTGCCGCCGTGCACGAACACCAGCAAGCGCCGGGGTGCGCCGTCTGGCTGGTAGTAGAGATCCAACGTGCTCATGGATTCGTCACCTCCTTCTGGGGGAGGGTAGGCGAGGTCCAAGGCGGTGATCGGATCGACCGGGGGCTGGGAGTCCGGAGCGGCCGTGTCCGCGACCGTGCAGGCCGCGGCGAGCGCGCAGGATGTCGCGATGGCGAGCGCCCGGGTGCTCACGGCGCGACGTACCCGTACAGCGCCCACTGGTTGGGCTCGCCGACCACCAGGAGATCACCATCCGCGGTCAGCGCGATGCCCTCGGGCTTGGAGAGGCCCGCGTCGGAGAGATCCAGGGTCCCGAACACCGTGCCATCTGCGGCGACGTCCAGGACCGTGTCGGTGCGTTCGCTCAGGATCAGCAGGCGCCCGGTGCGCTCGTCGAAGGTGGCGCCGGCGAGGTCCCCGGCGTGCTCTGCGAGCGCGTGCTCGGCGTCGAAGGCGATCGCCACCTCGAGTCCGCCGTCCTCGTAGCTGGCGTCGGCGTCGGACCGGGGCCGGCGGATGGCGTAGACCACCATGGGATCTTGCTCCTTGAAGACCCAGATGGTGCTCGAGGGGGCGTCGTAGGCGATCCCCTCGCCGCCGCTGTTGCCCATGTCGTCCGCGGCGTAGACCAGCGTCTGCCAGCCCTCGAGATCGACCGCGGTGGCGTCGCCCGAGGGCACCGCGCCGATGTAGACCGCGCCCGACTCGGTCACGATGGCCCAGACGGAGGAACCCTTGGGGTCCATCCCGAGGTAGGCGATGCCCTCGGTGTCCCGGTAGGCCATGTTGTCCAGCTCGATCTCCCGCATCAGGCCGAGCTCCGCGTCCAGCTCCACCAGCACGCCGTGGTCGAGCACACCCATCCAGGTGCCGGAGGCTGGGCTCCAGGCGATGCCGGAGAGGTTGGACCCGATCTCCTTCACCGTCTCCACCCCGGTGGCCAGGCTGTAGCTGGCGAGGGGGGAGTCGTCGGGGGGGCAGTCCTCCTGGACCTCGGGATCGGTGTCATCGCAGTCCACCCCGCCCCAGGCCACCGCGTCGGCCCCGTCGCCGTCCTGGTCGTAGTCGGAGCCACCGGAGCAGTCCTGGTCCACGCCGTCGTACCAGGTCTCCGTGGCGTCGGGGTTCACGGCGGGGTCCTCGTCGTCGCAGTCTTCGCCGCCGAAGTGCTCGGCGTCGTAGCCGTCGCCGTCGGCGTCGGTCACCGGTGGATCGCTGTCAGCGTCGCTGTCTCCGGTGTGGGTGGCGGTCTCCCCGGTCTCCTCGGGTGGGTCGCTGTGGGCGGGCGCTGTGCTGTCACCGCTGTCCCCGGGATCAGGGGCACATGCGAATGTGAGCAACAGGACCAGATGGGGGGACCGCATGGGCCGATGGTAGCACGGCGCTTGACGATTCTCGGCGGTGGAGCTAGCCTCGAGCTGTGCAACGCGCCCTGCTGGTGATGATCCTGTCCCTCCTGCTCGCAGCGGGGGGCGACCTGTGGCGCTCGCACACGGCGGGTCACGCATCCTCGGTGCACACCCACGACTGCTGCCCCCACAGCGACGCGCCGCCCGTCGACGGCGATGACGATGACGATGACGCTTGCTGCGACATCGGCTGCCACTGCACCTGCGCCGCGGGCATCGTCGCCCTGTCGCCGGCGCGGGCGCCCATCGTCCGGCCCGGCGTGGACGCGGCACCGCTGCGGGTCGGCTCCATGCCGACCCTGCTCACGGATCACGAACGGGGTCCACCGCCGACCCCACCTCCCATCGGCTGATCTCCCTGCTCTGTCGCGCTTCGTGGTGAAGCGTGGCTCCCCCCCTGCATGGAGAACACGATGAAGTCCCTGATCCCCCTGTTCCTGGTCCTCGCGGCCTGTGGCACCCCCGAGCAGCCCGTCGCGACCCCGGCACCGGCCCCTGCGCCCGCCCCGGAGGCGGTGGCGGCCGACGCCGAGCCCGCCGCGGCCGAGGGCGGCTCCCACTGCGTCACCGGCGCCGAGCCCGGCTCCCACGAGGACTGGTGCGCCGGCCACGGCGTGCCCGAGTCCCAGTGCACCCGCTGCAACGCGGATCTGATCCCGGCGTTCAAAGCCGTGGGCGACTGGTGCGACGAGCACGGCCTGCCCATGTCCCAGTGCACCGCCTGCAACCCCGACCTCGTGATCGAGCGCCCTCCCAAGGAGAGCTGACATGCGGCTGCATCTCCGGGAGCTCTGCCTCCTGGGGATCGGGCTGCTGCTCGGCTGTGACGGTGTGCTCCCCTCCCAACAGGAGGGGGCGACCGCGGCGACGGAGCTGTCCGATCCCGAACTCTGCGCCGAGCACGGCGTGCTCGAGGCCGTCTGCACCCAGTGCAACCCGGCCCTGGCTCCGGTCTTCCAGGCTCGTGGCGACTGGTGCCCCGAGCACGGCTTCCCCGAGTCCTTCTGCCCCATCTGCTCTCCCGAAGCGGGCGGGCGACCCGCGGTCGAGGTCAGCGGCACCGACGACGCGCCTGCGGACGGCACCCGGGTGCAGTTCGAGACCCGGGCGGCCGCCGAGCAGGCCGGGCTCGAGGCCGTGGCCGCCGAGCAGAGCGACTGGGTCGAGGGCATCGAGGTGGTGGCCCGCGTGACCTGGGACGCCACCCGGGTGGCCGCCGTCAGCGCCCGGACGCCAGGCCTGGTCAGCGCCATCCGCGCCGAGGTCGGCGATCCTGTGCGCCGCGGCCAGGCCCTGGCCGAGCTGCGCAGCGCGCACCTGGCCGGGGATCGCTCCCGGGCCACCGCCGCGCTGAGCGCCCGGGACGTGGCCTCGGCAGAGGTGGAGCGCAAGCGCGAGCTGCTGGCGGGAGGCGTGGCTTCGGAGCGGGACCTGCTCGAGGCCGAGCGCGCCCTGGCAGCGGCCGAGGCCGAGCTGAGCGCTGTGGACGCCGAGCTGGCGCTGGCCGGGGGAGGGGAGGGGGACAGCGCCCTGCTCACCGCCCCCATCGGCGGCATCGTGACCGCCCGTCACGCCCGGGTCGGCCAGGTGGTAGACGGGCTGCAGCCCCTCTTCGAGCTCGCCGATCCATCCAGGATGTGGGCCGAGCTCGACGTGCCCGAGCGGGCCCTGTCGGCCGTCGCGCCGGGGCAGGCGGTGCAGCTGCGCCTCGAGGCGCTCCCCGACCTGCTGGTCGAGGGCAGCATCGCCACCATCTCCCCGGCCGTGGACCCCGCCACCCGCACGGCCCTGGCGCGGGTCGAGCTGGACAACCCCGATGGGCTGCTGCGAGCCAACCTCTACGGCACCGCCACCATCATCGGCGCCACCGCCGACGCCGTGGTCGTGGTCCCGGCCACCGCGGTGCAGCGGGCGGGCGACGCCAACCTGGTCTTCGTGCGGGAGCAGGTGGACAGCTACCTGGCCCGCCGGGTGCGGGTGCTCTCCCGCCAGGGAGACCGCGTGCGCATCGCCGGCGGCGTGCAGCCCGGAGAGCTCGTGGTCACCACGGGGAGCTTCCTGCTCAAGACCGAGACCCTGAAGGACAGCATCGGCGCAGGCTGCTGCGAGGTGGACTAGCCATGCTCTTCGACCTCGTCATCCGCTGGTCGTTGCGCCACCGGGGGCTGGTGATCGTGGCCTGGGCCCTCATCGCCGTGGCCGGGATCCTCGCCTTCTCCCGCCTGCCCCTGGACGCCTTCCCGGACACCACCCCGGTGCAGGTCCAGGTCAACACCACCGCGGAGTCCCTGTCCCCCGAGGAGATCGAGCGTCAGATCACCTGGCCGGTGGAGCAGGCGCTGTCCGGCCTGCCGGAGCTCACGGAGCTGCGCTCCCTGTCCCGCTTCGGGCTGTCCCAGGTGACCCTGGTCTTCGACGATGGCGCTGACATCTGGCGCGCCCGACAGGTGGTCTCGGAGCGCATCGGCGCGGTGGCCATGCCCGAGGGGGTGGACCGTCCGACCCTGGGGCCCGTGGCCACGGGCCTGGGCGAGGTGTTCCACTACCTGGTGCGCGGCGACGGCTACTCGCTGTCCGAGCTGCGCACCGCCCAGGACTGGATCCTGGCGCCCCAGCTGCGTGCCCTGCCCGGGGTGGCCGAGGTCAACACCTGGGGCGGCGACGAGCGCCGGGTCGAGGTGCTGGTGGCCCCCGAGGCCCTGGTGCGCTTCGGGCTGGGGCTCGAGGACCTGGCGGATGCCCTGACGGGGGACAACCGCAACGTCGGCGGTGGCAACATCGACCGCGCCGGTGAGACCACCCTGATCCAGGGGGTCGGTCGCTTCGCCGATCTGGACGACGTGCGCGACGTGGTGCTCGCCTCTCGGGGCGGCGTGCCGGTGCGCATCCGCGACGTGGCCGAGGTGCGCGATGGGCGGGAGATCCGCCGCGGCGCCGTGACCGCCGAGGGCCGCGGCGAGGTGGTGCTGGGCCTGGGCTTCATGCTGATGGGAGAGAACTCCGCCGAGGTCACCGATCGGCTCGAGATCCGCTTGGCCGAGGCCTCCAGCGCGCTGCCCGAGGGCATCGAGGTGGAGCCGGTCTACGAGCGCACCTGGCTGGTGGATCAGGTGCTGGACACCGTGGGGGAGAACCTCATGGAGGGCGCCCTGCTGGTCATCGCGGTGCTCTTCGCCTTCCTGGGCAACTGGCGTGCGGGCCTGGTGGTGGCGCTGGTGATCCCCATCTCCATGCTCTTCGCCTCCAACCTGATGCTGCAGCTGGGCATCGCCGGCAGCCTGATGAGCCTGGGGGCCATCGACTTCGGGCTCGTGGTGGACAGCTCGGTGGTGCAGGTGGAGAACGCGGCGCGACACCTGGGGCTCAGGCCCGACGACGATCCCGTCGAGGTGGTCGGGGACGCGGCCCTCGAGGTGCGCAAGCCCACCATGTACGGCGAGCTGATCATCCTGGTGGTCTACCTCCCGGTGCTGGCCCTCGAGGGGACCGAGGGGCAGCTGTTCCGCCCCATGGCCCTGACCGTGGTCTTCTGCCTGCTGGGCTCCATGCTGGCCTCGCTGACCCTGGTCCCGGTGCTCACCAGCATCCTGGTGCGGGTGCGCCATGGGCACAAGGAGGTCGCCCTCGTGCGGCTGGCCCAGTGGCTGTACCGCCCCCTGCTGAGGCGGGTGCTGAGCGCGCCCGTCCTCGTGCTGGCCCTGGCCGTGCTGCTGGTGGCCAACGCCGCCTTCCTGGCCAGCCGGCTGGGCACCGAGTTCGTGCCCCGGCTGAACGAGGGCGCCGTGGTCATCAACACCGTGCGCCTGAGCTCCGTCTCCCTGGACGAGTCGGTCCGCTACGGCACCCGCATCGAGCGGGTCCTGCTCGAGGCCTTCCCCGACGAGATCGAGCACATCTGGACCCGCACCGGAACGGCCGAGGTGGCCACGGATCCCATGGGCATCGAGCTGTCGGACATCTTCATGACCCTGACCCCCCGGTCCCAGTGGACGCGGGCGGAGGAGCAGGGGGAGCTGGTGGCGGCCATGGAGGCTACCCTCGCGCCCCTGCCGGGCATGAACACCATCTTCACCCAGCCCATCGAGATGCGGGTCAACGAGATGGTGGCTGGGGTCCGATCGGACGTGGGCATCAAGCTGTTCGGCGATGACCTCGAGCGCATGCGCGAGCTGGCCCTGCAGATCGAGGACATCGTGGCCGAGATCCCCGGAGCGGCGGACACCAGCGTCGAGCAGGTCACCGGCGTGCCGGTGCTGCGGGCCGAGCTGGACCGCGCCGTGCTCGCCCGTCACGGCATGCCCGCCAGCACCGTGCTGCAGGCCGTCGAGGCCATCGGCGGCGTCGAGGTGGGCGAGCTGTACGAGGGGGAGCGGCGCTTCCCCATCGCCCTGCGCCTGCACGAGGACAGCCGCCGCGATCCGGAGCAGGTGGAGCGCCTGCTGGTGAGCGGCCCCGACGGCACGCGGCTGCCCCTGGGCACCGTCGCCACGGTGGAGCGCACCGAGGGCCCCCACACCATTCAGCGGGAGTGGGGCCGGCGGCGGCTGGTGGTCCAGAGCAACGTGCGCGGCCGGGATCTGGGCAGCTTCGTGGCCGAGGTGCAGGCGCGCCTCGACGCCGAGCTGACCCTGCCCAGCGGCTGGTACCTGCGCTACGGCGGACAGTTCGAGCACTACGAGCGCGCGCGGGATCGCCTGATGATCGTGGTGCCGCTGGCCTTGGCCCTCATCGCCCTGCTGCTCTACGTCACCTACGGCCGGCTGGTGGACGCCCTGCGCATCTTCAGCAGCGTGCCCTTCGCGGCGGTGGGCGGTATCGCGGCCCTGTGGCTGCGGGACATGCCGTTCTCGGTCTCGGCGGCCATCGGCTTCGTGGCGCTGGCTGGGGTGTCCGTGCTGGGGGACATGGTCCTGGTCTCGGCGATCCGCCGCTACACCGACGCGGGCGTGGCCCTGCGGGAGGCGGTGGAGCGCGCGGCGGTGGAGCGCCTGCGCCCGGTGCTCATGACCGGCCTGGTGGCCGCCCTGGGCTTCGTGCCCATGGCCCTGAACACCGGCATCGGCGCCGAGGTGCAGCGGCCCCTGGCCACGGTGGTCATCGGGGGGATGTTCTCGTCCACCATGCTGACCCTGCTGGTGCTGCCCGTGCTGTTCACCATCACCCGGAGGACGTCATGAACCGCCGGACCCTGCTGATGGTGGGCCTGGGGCTGGTGATCGGGCAGGCGGTGCTCGCGCTGGGCTACCTCACCATCGAGAGCCGGCGGGATGCCGGGTCGGGCTTCGCCTGGGAACCCCTGGACGAGGTGGCGCCGGCCCTCGCCGTCGAGCACGCAGGGCGGCCGGTGCTGCTCCCCGAGGGCCCCCACCTGGTGCACTTCTGGGCCACCTGGTGCGCGCCCTGCGTCGCCGAGCTCCCCAGCCTGCTGGCGGCCGCCGAGGCCGAGGGCGTGCCCCTGCTGGCGGTCACCGACGAACCCTGGCCCACCGTGCAGTCCTGGTTTGGTGGCACCGTGCCCTCCGCCGTCGTCCGGGACCCCTCCGGCGAGGCCACCACCGCCTGGGGGGTCAAGGTCCTGCCCGACACCTTCGCGGTCGACGGCGGGAGGATCACCGCCCGGATGGGGGGCACCCGCGCCTGGGCCAGCCGTGACGCCCGCCGTTTCCTCCAGGAGGTCGAGTGATGATCCCCCTGTGGACGATGATCTGTGTGGCCCTGGCCGGGGCGGCGCCCCTCACCGCCGACCTGGCGGTGGCGGAGGCCGCCGCGCGGTCCGCGGTGCTCGCCGAAGCGCAGGCCGAGCTCACACGGGCGGAGGGTGCGCTGCGCGCGGCCCGCGGCCTGCGGCACGACCCCGAGCTGGGGGCCGAGCTGGCGGTGGTCGGCGACGCCTGGTCCCTCGAGGCCTCCCAGGCCCTGTCCTTGACGGGGGAGGGGATCGCCGACCACGCCGCGGCCCGACACGCCCTGGAGGCGGCCGAGGCTCGGCGAGAGCGGGCCGAGCTGGCGCTGGCAGCGGAGACCCGACGGGCCTGGGTGGTGGCCGTCTCGGACCTGCAGCGGGCCGACCTGGCCGCGAGGGCCCTCGAGGTCGCCGAGCGCATCGAGGGGGCCGCGACCCAGCGCGCGGCGGTGGGAGAGGCCTCCCAGCTCGATCTGAGGATCGCGCGCCTGCAGGTCGAGCAGGCCCGCACCGCCTGGATGGAGGCCGCGGTGGCAGAGGGCCGCAGCTCGGCGGCCCTCGCGGTGTTGGTGGGCGCCGAGGCTGGCGCCATCGAGCTCCCGCACGATCCCCTCGAGGGTGCGCCAGCGCCCGGGGCCACAGGCGGCGACCCGCGCTCGGACCTGGTGGCCGCGGACGCCGCGCTGGCGGCCGCCGAGGCGGCCCTCACCCGGGAGCGGGCCGCGACCCTGCCGGCTGTGGAGCTCGGCGCCTTCGTCGAGCACGAGGGGCCCGAGCTGCGCGCTGGGCCCTCCGTCTCCCTCACCCTGCCCCTGTGGCGGGCCAACGTGGACGGCCGCAGCGCGGCCCTGGCGGATGTGGCCGAGGCCGACGCCGAGCGCGCGGCGGTGCGACGGCGGGTGAGCGCCGAACAGGACAGCGCGGCGCGGGTGAGCGACGCCCTCGAGGCCGCCGCGGCCGGCCAATCCATCGATCTGCTCGCCGATGCCCAGGCTGCGCTGGACTCGGTGGCCCTGGGCTACGACCGCGGGGAGCTGGACCTGCTGTCTGTCGCCCTGCTGCAGGCCGAGATCCTGGACGGCCAGGCCGCCTGGCTCCATGGGCGGCGCCTGGTCGCCGAGGCCCGCATCGACGCGCTGCTGGCCCACGACGACCCGCGCCTGCTCGGAGCGGGCTCGCCGCGATAGGGATCTGGGGTACGCCACCAGCGAGGCCTGCCGGCATGACGCGCTCCACCACCTTCGTCGCCCTGCTCGCCTGGGGCCTGATCGCGGCCTGCGGTGAGCCCGAGGACACCGGGACCCCGCTGACCGGAGAGCCGGGCCTGTTCCAGCTGTCCTTCACCCACGACGGGGTGCAGCGCGAGACCGTCGTCTACGTGCCCACCAGCTACGCCGCCGGCGAGGGCACCCCCCTGATGATCAACTTCCACGGTTTTGGCGGTGATGGGGCCCAGCACCTGCAGTGGACGGACATGCGTGAGCTCGCCGAGCGGGACGCCGTCATCGTCGCCTACCCCACGGGCACCGAGCTCGACGGCTACACCCACTGGAACAGCAGCCTGCCGGGGGGCGACAACAAGAGCGAGGCGGACGACTTCGGCTTCGTCGCGCTGCTGATCGAGACCGTCGCGGCGTCCTACGACCTGGACACCGGCCGCGTCTACGCCGTGGGCTACTCGAACGGCGGGATGATGTCCTTCGGGCTGGCCTGCTTCGAGAGCGGTCTGGTCGCCGCGGTCGGATCGGTCTCCGGTGCGATGCTGGACGACGCCGTGGCGGGCTGCGAGACCAGCCACCCCACCGCCGTCATCACCCTGCACGGGACCTCCGATGACACCCTGCCCTACGACGGGGGCGAGGGGCACCCCTCGGCCCAGGACGTCGTCGACTTCTGGGTGGATCTGAACCAGGCCGCCGCCGAGCCGGTCGTCGGCGAGGACTCCAGCGGGGGCGCCACCATCCACCACGCGGCCTACGAGGGCGGCACCGGAGGGGTGGCGGTGCATCACTACCGCTACGTCGACGGCGGCCACGTGTGGTTCGACGACAGCTACGAGGGCGCGGACGCCACCACCCTGGTGTGGGACTTCCTGACCCGCTTCGACCAGGACGGGGCGCTGTAGTTACTCGTCCTTGTCGGACGTCCAGACGCCGCCTTCGCACCACCACCACTCGCCCTCTTCGTCCTGGCACAGGGTCTCGGTCCAGTGGCCTTCGCAGGGCTCGCCCTCGACGACCTCCTCGCCGCAGGCGTCCCCATCGCCCCAGCCGCTGTCATCCTTGGTGTCGGAGAACAGGTCGTCCTCGCTCAGCTCCTCCCACAGCGCGTCGGCGGCGCCGGCGCTGCTGGGCTCCGATGTGTCGGTGTCTTCGCCGCAGGCGACCAGCAGGACGAGGGTGATGCCGAGGGCGCGCATGGGAGCTCCGGTGGGGGGGGCTGGACGCAGCTTAGCCCCGACGAGCCCGGTCCGCAGCCAGGTGCGCCCGCAGGAAGTACAGCCACATCTGCGTGCGCTGCCCCTTGGGGTTCAGCTGCCAGGTCACCTCGTCGAGGCGGAGCTGGAGCTTGTCCCCCAGCTGCATGATGACCCTGTTCACCGTCGCCAGCGGGATCTCCAGAGGGGCCTCGGCGCAGTCGAAGACCACGCGATCCCGGTACAGCAGCAGGCGCCCCTGCCCGATGGGTGGGGGCTCCTTGGTGCTGCGCTCCACCCGGGCCACCTCGGCGTCGTCGCAGGACAGGGCCAGGCCGTCCTCTTCGAAGCGCGCCTCGTCCATCACCGGCAGCTCGCCGAAGTGTGCCAGCATGCCCTTCCAGGCTGCGTCCACCGACATGCTGGTGGCGGGTCCACCGTCGGCGTTCATGTGGCAGGCCAGATCGATCCGCCACTGGGCCTCGCAGGCGGGGCAGCGGATGGCGTCTCCGTCGCCCTGCACCAGCGTGAGCCCGGTGGGTGAGAAGCAGTGGGGGCAGGCCCAGAGCAGATCCTCGAGGCCCCAGGCGAGCCGCCAGCCCCAAGACCAGCGGGGCACGGGCACGGCCAGCGGATCGATGGTGATCTGCTCGACGATGTCGGCGGTGACCTCGGTGTCGCTCAGCTCGGCGCCGTAGGTCCGGGGCGGCAGGTACTCGATGTGGACGGGCAGCAGGCGCGGGTATTTGGCCCAGCGGGGCCAGTGCAGGTGGCCGGTGTCGAAGCGACAGCAGACCACCGGGCAGCCCAGCCGCTTGGCCAGGCGGCCGTTGCTGTCCTTGATGGGCTCGAACCACCCCGTCCAGGAGCGGTTGCCTTCGGGGAAGATCAGGATCGCGGCGCCCTCCTTGGAGCGCTTGTCGATCTCGGCCATGGCGGCGCGGTCCTTGGTGCCCTTGGCGAAGGGGATCACCGAGAACCAGGTCAGCAGGGGTCCGATCACCGGGGCCTTGAAGACCTGGTCCGAGCCCACCCCGTGCACCCGCCGCAGGCTGCTCCAGTACACGATCACCGGGTCGAAGAAGGTGGTGTGGTTGGCCAGGATGAGCACCGGGCCGGTGCGCGGGATGTTCCGGCGACCGCGGGTCCTCAGGCGGCAGAAGGGCGCGACGGTGAACGTGAGGATGGTCCAGCCGATCCCCCAGGCGATCTGTCGGCCGAGGCGGGTCCAGTTCATGGTCGGGTGTCCCCTCGCTTCGCGGAGTGCTCGACGCTGTATCCCGCCGCCAGCATACGAGGCGCTTCCCCGGTTCAGCGCCCCGGACGCTCCGGGGCCCACGGCTGGTGCAGCGGCCGCGCGGGCAGCTTCGCCAGCTTCAACGTCCGCTCGACCTGGGCTGGCGTGGCGGTCGCCCGCAGCTCCTGCTGCTGGCGGGTCCCGACGAAGTAGCGGTTGCGGATCCACTGGCTCGGGCTGCCGTCCTCGCCGCCGATGAAGGTGAGATCGTAGTAGGCGCCGTCGATGCTCACGTAGAAGAAGTCGCTCGAGATGGTGTACAGCTCGGGCTCCACGCTGTAGCCGTACTGCTCGAGCAGGGGCAGCTCGATGAACAGGTCGTCGCCCTGCCGGGTGATGATCATCTCGCCGACGTTGTAGTCGTCGCTGTAGCTGCCCACGTGCAGGTCCAGGCGGTCGGGATCCCAGTCGTACTCGGGGGGATCGACGGGCTCCGGCAGCTCGACCAGGGTGGTGAGGGCCGCGAGCACGGAGCCGCTGAAGTCGGTGGCGTAGCCGCTGGAGAGGATGCTGACGGCGAAGGACTGCTCGGGCACGATGTAGAACGCGCTCGAGTAGCTGCTGGTGTTGCCGCCGTGTTCCCACAGGGGCAGCTCGTAGTAGGCCGTCTGGCTGGCCTGGAAGCCCGGCGCGGTCATCACGCCGTAGCCGTAGCCGTCGTCGCGGCCGTAGCCCAGGTTCACCTGCTGCTGGGTCATCTCCTGGCGCAGGCTGTCGTCCAGGATGCTCTCGTCCCCGTCGATGAGCCAGCGGGCCATCTCCATCATCTGGGCCGGGGTGGACCAGGTGCTGACGCCAGCGGGCCGGCCGGCGGCCGCGTCGGGCACGTCCTCGATGGCCACCGGCCCGTAGGCGTGGCCTCCGCCCGACAGGTAGTACCCGACACCCTCGGCGACGTCGCCGTCGGCCTGCACCTCGCTCTTGCGCTGCATGGTGCGGTCCATCCCGATGGGCGCAAAGACGTCCTCGAGCATGATGTCCGGGTAGCTGCGGGAGTCGTGGTGCTCGGCCACCAGGCCGGCGATGGCGTAGTTGGGGTTGGCGTAGTTCCAGAAGCTGCCCGGCTCGTTCATGAGCCAGATGTTCGGGAAGAAGGTGGTGGCGTGCCAGGACGCGAGATCCCCGTCGTCGCTCGAGGCGCCGGCGTCCACGTAGTCGTAGAAGCCGCCCTGGTGGGTCAGCAGGTGCTCGAGCTCGATGGCGTCGTTCCAGCCCTCGTCCAGGCCGAACTCGCTGTCCGGGTAGGCCTCGGCCAGGGTGCCCTTCAGCCCCAGGGTCCCGTCGGCCACCTTCTGTAGCAGCGCCACCGCGGTGAACATCTTGGTGGTGGACCCGATCTGGAACAGGGTCTCGAGGCCCACCGGCTCGTCGCGCTCGGCGGACTTGCTGCCCAGGGCCACGCGGCAGGTCAGCTGCCCGCCCTCCATGACCGCCGCGGTGACCCCCGGCGCGTCGTTGGCGGCCAGGTCGGCCTCGAGGGCGGCGATGAAGGCCTCGTGGGTCTCGTCGCAGCCGTCGGTGACCCGGTCGTCCGGCGTGTCGCCGGTCTCACCGGTCTCGCCGGTCTCCCCCGGTGCCTCGGTGTCGTCCGGCGGGGTGGTGGTGTCGGTGTCGAGGATGTCGCTGTCGGGATTGCAGGCGAGGGCGAGCAGGACGAAGAGCGGGAGCACGGCGACCTCGGGGCGGGGGAGTCGGCTGAGAGGTGTAGCCCGGCGGGGTGAGTGTTGATCCTGCCGCGCGTGAGGGCGTGGATCGGCGGCGGGCGTGTCGTCGCCGTCGGTGCCATCGCGGGTCAACCCGGGCTGCTCTCGGTGTCGGTCAGGCGGAAGGTCGCCACGGTGATGATCGTGATGGCCGCCACCCGGCTCCACAGCCCGGCGCTGCCGCCGCCGGCGGCCGTGGGACCGACCGTGAAGGACACCCAGCAGGCGTTCATGGCCACATGCGCAGCGATGGGCACCCACAGGCTCCGGTTCCAGCGCGCGTAGAGCCAGGCGAACCAGCAGCCTCCCACGCCGGTGAGCAGCGCGGCCCCCCAGACCTGGCCGAGCTCACCGCTGAGCACGGCTCCGGGGATGTGCATGCCCCCGAAGATGACACCGGTGGTCAGCATCGCCGCTGGGAACGACCAGCCGAGCCTCCAGAACAGCACCCCGAAGGCCAAGCCCCTGAACAGCGGCTCCTCCACCAGGCCCGCGCGGATCGCGCCCCGCCACAGCGCGCCGGGGTCCCAGCTGGGGCCGGACTCGGAGGCGAACCAGAGCCAGGCGAACATGGCGAGCGTGCCCCCGAGGGCCACCGCGACCCCGCGGGCGTCGAGGCGGGTCAGGCCCAGCAGCGCGAGGGCGCCGCGTCCGGCCAGGATGGCGGCCCCCAGCAGGGGGAGCCCGAACCAGACCAGCTCGTTGATCACCGTCGGCAGCGGGAAGCCCAAGGGCTTGGCCGACACCGCCAGCGCCGCCAGCAGCAGGGCGCCGAACACCACGCTGAGATCGAGGACCTTGCTGGTGGTGGTGGGTACAGGCATGGATGCACCTATGGCTCTGGGTGGCGATCAGGGCCATATCGTGTCACCCATTGCCAGAGCCGCGCGGTGGCGCGGGACACCAGATGCAAGGAGCGACCATGGCGACGTTCGGATTCGACAGCACTGCGGAAGAGGTGAGCGAGGGCATCGACCTGAGCGGCAAGGTCTTCCTGTTGACCGGTTGCAACTCCGGCATTGGCGAGGAGACGCTGCGGGTCCTCGGCCTGCGTGGCGCGGAGCTCATCGGGCTCGCCCGCAGCACCGACAAGGCCCAGGCCGCCCTCGACCGGCACGGCGTGCCCGGCTCTGCCGTCGCCTGCGAGCTGTCGGATCCCGGCTCTGTGCGCGCCGCGGTCGAGTCCGTCCGCGGCCTCGGCAAGAGCCTGGCCGGCATCATCACCAACGCCGGCATCATGGCGCTTCCCGAGCCCCGCACCACCCTGGGGCTCGACCTGCAGTTCCTGACCAACCACATCGGCCACTTCATCCTGGTCACCGGCCTGCTCGACCTGCTCGACGACGACGGCCGGGTGGTCGTGGTCTCGAGCGGCGCCCACTACTGGGCCCCCGACTGCGGCATCGACTTCGACAACCTCAGCGGCGAGCGCGACTACCAGGCGTGGCCCACCTACGGTCAGTCCAAGCTCGCCAACCTGCTCATGGCCAAGAAGCTGGCCCGGACCCTGCCCGGCAAGCGGACCGCCAACGCCCTGCACCCGGGGGTCATCCAGACCAACCTGGGGCGGCACCTGGACGACTACGACGGCCTGCTCGATGACATCGGCCGCGAGAACCTCAAGACGGTGCCCCAGGGCGCGGCCACCACGGTCTACCTGGCCGTGCACCCGGACGTGGCGGAGACCAGCGGCCTGTACTTCGCCGACTGCCAGGTCAAGGAGCCCAAGGCCATCGCGAACGACGAAGCGCTCGCCGACCGCCTGTGGGTGGAGAGCGAGCGGATCGTCGCGGCGCTGTAGGGGCGCGGGTCAGTCGGCCAGCGTGGGGTCCCCCACCGGCCAGGCCACACCACCGCCGCGGTCCATCGTGGCGATCTCGGCCAGCTCGGCCTCGGTCAGCGTGAACGAGAACAGGTCCAGGTTCTGAGCCATGCGCTCCGGGTTCATGCTCTTGGGCAGCACGGCGTAGCCCTGCTGGGTGGCCCAGCGGAGCAGCACCTGGGCCTCGGAGACGCCGTGCTCGGCGGCCATGCGGCGGAAGGGCGAGTCCGCGCGCTCGGAGTCGGCCTGCATTCCGTCGGTTTTTGCGCTGTCGTGGCCCGGGGCCGCGCGCCACGTGGAGAGGGGGACCAGGCTGCTGTAGGCGATGGGGGTGATGCCCCGGTCGCGCAGGTAGCGCACCAGCTCCGGCTTCTGGGACCAGGGGTGCAGCTCGATCTGGTCCGCCTCGGGCAGGGGCAGCCCCGCGGCGACCAGCGCGTCGATGTGGGCGCCCGTGAAGTTGCTGACGCCGATGGCGCGGGTCAGGCCGCGGCGCTTCAGCTCGACCATGCCCTCCCACTGGGCCAGCCGATCGGCGGGGTCGTAGGGGGCGTGGATCAGGTACAGGTCCACGTAGTCGAGCCCCAGGCGCTCGAGGCTGGCCTCGAGGGAGGCGATGGTGGCGTCGCGGTCCTTGGGGGGCTGGCCCCAGGCGGCGTTGCCCGGCCACAGCTTGGTGGTCACGAAGATGTCGCCCCGGGGCAGGCCGCTGTCGCGGATGGCGCGGCCCACGCCGGTCTCGTTGCCGTAGGCCTCGGCGGTGTCGATGTGGCGGTAGCCGGCCCGCAGTGCGGCGAGTACTGCGTCGTAGGCGTCCTCATCGGAGATCAGGTAGGTGCCGAAGCCGATGGTGGGGAGCTGGGTGGTGTCATTGAGGGGGAGGGACTGGGCGGTCATGGTGGCCTCGCTGGTTGGTGTGTGCCCCCAAGCTACGGCCCTTCTCCGGATGCGGCCTGCCCGTTCCTGTCAGTGACCTGCCTGAACCTCGTCTCGTTTGCAGGAATTCCCATCCGGCGTCTGTCGCTGGTACAGTGGGGGCATGACGCCCCACCTGATCCCCCTCCGCGAGCTCGCGTTCGGTGCTATCGCCCGTCATAGCGACCAGCCCCTGCCTGGCCTGTCGCTGCTTCGTCTCACCGAACCCACGGCGCTCTACGCCACCCTCTACGAGCCTATGATCTGCCTGATCCTGCAGGGCCGCAAAGATGTCGTGATCGGCGACGCGGCCCTGGGCTTCGGCGTGGGCGAGGCTCTGTTGGTGAGCCATGACCTGCCCGTGGTCTCCAAGGTGGTCGAGGCCAGCCGGGAGGCTCCCTACCTCGCGCTCGTCCTCCACATCGATCTGTCGCTGCTGCGCGGGCTGTACGAGCAGCTCGCCGACGTGCTCGACACGGGCCGTGACGCCTCGTTCGTGGTCGGGGCCGCCCCACCTGAACTGGTCGAGGCCCTGCTGCGCTACCTGCGCTTGGCGGGGGATCCCGTGCGCTGTCGGGTGCTCGGCCCCGGCGTGCTCCGTGAGCTTCACTTCCACCTGCTGATGTCCCCCGTCGGGGGGATGCTCCGCGAGCTGCTGCGACACGACAGCCACGCCAGCCAGGTGGCCCGCGCCATCGGCGTGCTGCGCAGGGACTTCAGGCAGCCCATCGCCGGGGCGGATCTGGCTCGTGTGGCGGGCATGAGCGCCTCCTCGTTCCACAAGCACTTCAAGGCCATCACGGCCACCACCCCGCTGCAGTACCAGAAGGACCTGCGCCTGCTCGAGGCCCGCCGCCTGCTGCAGGCCGAGGGCTTCGGGGTGTCCGACGCCGCCTACGAGGTCGGCTACGAGAGCCCGACCCAGTTCAGCCGGGAGTACCGCCGCAAGTTCGGGAACGCGCCGAGTAGGGAGCGGGCGACGGCGCTGTAGGCGCGCGTCGTCGTCGCGCTCAGTCCAGCCGCTCGTGGGCCCGGCAGGTGGGCCTCCCGGCCTCGTCCAGGGCGCAGGTGATGCCGCCGCAGACCTCGCTGCCGCCGGCATCCATGTGCACGTACGCACCCTCGAAGACGATGGGCTCCAGCCCGGACAGGTCCAGTCCCCAACACTGGGTGCGACCGCCGCGGGTCAGCCCGCAGCTGTGACGCTCACCGCCCTCCACCTGGACCCAGCGACCAGCGCCGGTGGGGACCTCGCCGCAGAAGTCCAGGTCGCCCCAACACTGGAGGCCGCCGCCCTCGTCGATGGCGACGCCGGCGAGATCGTTGAGGGCCACGTCCACGAAGGCACCCGAAGGGGCGCCACTCGCGGTCCCGCCTTCGTCTCGTCCCCAGCAGGTGAGGCCGCCGCCTGCATCGAGGGCGCAGGCGTCCAGGCCGCCCGTCTCGACCATCGTGAACGGCCCCTGGGGTGGGTGGATGAGCTCCAGGTGCCCGTCTTCGGGGAAGCAGGCGACCTCACCGGCCTGGTCGATGGCGCAGGCCGTGTAGGTGCCCGGTCCCCCCACGACATCGACCCAGGGTCCCTCGTCCTCGACGCTGAACTCTCCCCAGCAGTGCAGGCGACCGTCCGGCTCGATGCCGCAGGCCACACCGGCGGCGACGGCGATGTCCACGAGCTCGAGCTGGGGCAGCTCGGCGATGGGCTGGTTGCAGGAGTCGGTCCACCAGTCGGTGTCGGTGAAGTCGTAGCGCCAACAGGTCACGACGCCGCGGCCGTCCAGCTCACAGAACTGATCCCCGCCGGCGCCGATCTGGACGGGATCGCCGCCGCAGGCCGCCAGGACGACCGCTGTGGTGAGGGAGAGGGTGCGCATGGAGGCCAGGATAGCAGGGAGCGGCTCCACCGGGCCCGATGGGCCTAGTCGTCCTCCCACAGGCCCCCCGCCGCCCAGTCGTAGGAGGTGTAGGCGTAGGTCGCGTAGCCCCCGGAGGTGCTGCTGTAGTCGCCCACAGCCATCGAGCTGCCCCCCCCCGTGACGGTGCTGATGTCGCCGCTGGCCTCGTTGGCGTAGCCCCCGGACATGGCCGCGTAGTCGCCGGTCGCGGAGTTGAGGTAGCCCCCTGAGATGATGCTGTAGTCGCCGCGGGCGTCGCCGTTGTAGCCCCCCGTGACGCTGCTGTAGCGCCCGTTGGCCTCGCCGTTG
>CAYZVO010000004.1:0-72354 GCA_964481655.1 uncultured Enterobacterales bacterium
GGGGGGGGATCGGGGGAGGAGCCGAGCCCCCTCCCCCCCGGCCCCTCCCCCCCTCGGGTTGTGGGGTGGAAAGGGGGTGGGCCGAGGTCCGCGTTCCGAGACGCCGAGGTACCATGGAGCCGCACCCCCTCTCCCCCGAGGGGAGAGGGGGGACAGATGAGGGACCTGCTCGTCGTCCCCCATGGAGCGATGATACGGGTCGTGCAGCGCCGATCATCTGGGGGTATCGATGAGACTGTCTGCCATCTGCATCACCGCAGCACTGCTGGTTGTGCCTAGGCTCGTCCACGCTCAGGATGAACCCGAGGCTGTCGGAGCCAGCGCTCAGGACGCCATCGACGAAGACGCCTGGGCCCGCCAGCGCTACATCGCCGACCGAATCGAGCTGGTCGAAGGCGACGGCGGCTTGCAAGCCTGCCGAGGCAACGGAAGATGCCTGAGTGCCGCGGCGCTCGCCACGATCCTCTCCGACGATCCGGTCCGCGCCGCCATGGACAGACGCCACAAGCGGCAGCTCACGTCATCCGTCATCCTCTGGTCCAGCGCCGGCGCCCTGGGTGTGGGGAGCCTCGGCTACTACGCTGTTCGGCACTACCAGGAGAACGGCTGGTTTTGCTGGAAGCCCTGCTGGCGGCCGAGCGACAAGCTCAACAACACAGTCGGGGGACTGGTCGGAGGCGCAGTCGTGCTCGGACTGGCCGGTGGCCACCTGTACGCCGCGGGGCGAAGGCGCGGTCGCCAGGTGGGCAGCTGGTACCAGACCGACGAACTGCAGCCCATGGTCGATGAGTACAACAGCGGTCTCGCGCCCGAGCACATCCGCGAGGCGATCGACCGGGAGGACACCGGGCGGTTCGAGCTGCGCCCCATCGTCGGCCCGGCCAGCCTGGGCTTCTCCGTGAGCTACTGAACCACGTCGCGGCACGACAGGAATCCGCCCACCGCACAGGCGGGGGCTGGTTTCCGAGGAGCCACGCCCCCTCTCCCGCCGCTGTGCGGCCCCCTCTCCCCCGAGGGGAGTGGGGGGAAGAGGCAGGTCAGTCCCGCTCCCGGTGGCACTCCAGGCACTCCACCGGCGCCGGGGGGGGGGGGGTCTCCTCGACCACCTGCTGGTGGCACCCACGGCAGGTCTGGTGGCTCGCGTCCGTCAGGTCCACGGCGCTCTGGGCGTGGTCGTGGCAGGACGAGCAGGCCACCGGCTCCACGGCGTTTCCTTCGATCTCGTGGTGGCACTGCACGCAGCTGACCCCGTACTCGCTGGTATGGCTGTCGTGGCTGTGGAAGTGCACCGGCAGGTAGCGGGTGGTGGCCCCGGTGGTGGCGTCCGTCAACGGCACGATGGCGTCCGGGTCCGACGCCACATCGGCCGAGGTCGAGAAGGACACCAGCTGCTCGGCCTCCCGCACGACCTCGCGGATCCGCTCGACCGGCAGCTGATCGAGGATGGCCTTGACCGTGGCGCGATCGATGAGCCCACGATCCCGCTCGCGCTCGAGCACCTGGCGCGCCGCCTCGCCCCCGGACATCTGGGCCGAGCTGACGCCCTGGCCGGGTGAGGTCCAGGCGTTGGCCAGGTAGAGCCCATCGACGGGGGTGTGGTTGGGCAGGCAGAGCCCCTGCTCGGGGGTGGCGTCGAAGCCGTAGGGGGTGCCCGCGGCGGCGAGGGTGTAGCTCTCGAGCGTGCGCGGCGTGGCGACCTCCATCACCTCGATGTGCTGCTCGAGACCCGGCATCATGCGGCTGGCGATGGAGATGAGCCGCTGGGCGACCCGTTCTTTCTCAGCCTGGTATGCAGCCCGGTCCTCGGGCCAGTTCTCGATGTCGGCGTAGCTGTGGATCACCACCACCGACTTGCCCGGGGGCGCGTAGAAGTCGTCGCCCAGGTTCGAGTAGAGGGTCAGCGTGATGGCGGCTTCGTCGTAGGAGCCGTCCATCATCGACTCGTAGACCCGGTTGGTGTCCAGGCTGGTGTTGTAGAAGATCTCGTGGTCGGTGATGCCCCAGTGGGAGCTGTCGACGTCCAGGCCCATGTAGACGCCCACCAGGCCGTTGGAGGGGGTCATGCGCTCGAGCTTGCGCAGCAGGCTGGAGGGCAGGTGCTCGGCACCCACGAGCTTGTGGAAGGTCTGGTAGGGATCGGCGTTGCTCACCACGTAGCGGGACGCGATCCGCTGGCCCTGATCCGTGGTGACGCCGGTGACCCGGCCCGCGACGACGTCGATGGAGTCCACGCGGGTGCCCGTGCGCACCTCGCCGCCCAGCTCGACGATGCGCTCGGCGTAGGCGTCGGCCAGGGCCTGGGACGAGCCCCGGATGTGGAAGGCGCCGTGGGTGAGGTAGTGGTGGTTGGCCGAGTAGAAGATGATGGGCCAGAGCTGATCGGGCGGCGGCCCGTAGTAGACCCACAGCTGGGCCACGACGGCCTTGAGGCGCTCGTCCAGGAAGTAGCGGTCCAGGATCTCGCCCATGTTGCCGGTCATGTTGCGGACCACAGCCGGGGCCTGGAAGGGGATGGCGGCCTTGGCCACGGCGGGGCGGCGCTGCATGTCCGCCAGCTTGCTGGCCTGCTCGCCCACGGCCCGCATCTCCTCGTGGAAGGCGATGATGGCGGGGCACTCCTCGGGCCAGGCCTCGCACAGGGCCACCACCGCATCGTCCCGGTCGCCGGGCATGGTGAAGTCCAGGCCCGGGGCCACGGAGCGGTACAGCTCGTGGATGGGGATCAGCTCGATCTTTTCGTCCACGCCGGTCTCGTGGAGCAGCTCGCCCAGGCGGGTGTCGGGGGTGCCGCCCACCATCTCGTGCAGGGCCGCGTCGAAGCGGAAGTCGCCGCGCTCGAAGCTCGAGGTGCAGCCACCGACCTTGTGGTGCTGCTCCAGGAGCAGGACCTCGAAGCCGTAGCTGGACAGCAGGGCCCCTGCGGCCAGCCCGCCCATGCCGCCGCCGACGACCACGACGTCGTACTCGGGCTCGGGAGGGGCGTCTGCTTCGGCCAAGGCGGTCCCAGACCACAGGCAGGTGAGCAGGAACGACAGCGCGACAAGACGCAGGATCATCGTGACTCCGAGCGGCGGACCATCGCCGAGCCTGCGCCTATCACGGGGTGGGCGGGTGCGGTGCTGCGATGGGGCGCATGGGCGAACAGCAGCGACGCACCGACGCCACGCACCACTCCGAGCCCCTCCCGAAGGCTCGACCGCCACGCTAGTCGATATACCCCAACGCACGGAGCGCATCCTCGTTGCTCCCCTGCTCCTGGGCCCCCACCAGCCGCCGCTCGCCGACCAGCTCATCGTAGCTGGCGGGCGCCTCGGGCAGCGCCGGAGGCCGCAGGAACATGGCGGCCGGGGCCTGCCCGACCATGTCCAGGGCGGGGGCCAGCCCCACCAGGGACAGCAGCACGGGGGTGATGTCCAGGTGGGTCATGGGATCGAGCCCGACCCCCGACGCCAGCTCGGGACCTGCGGCCACGAAGATGCCGTCGCGGGCGTGCATCCCGGAGTAGGCCTCGGTGAGCCGCACGAAGTCGGCCAGGGGCTCGCCAGCGACGGTGTCGCTCTCGATCCGGGCACGGTCCACCCGCTCGTCGGCCAGGGTCAGCCCGATGGAGCGCGGGTCGTCGGCCACAGGCTCCCAGCGGTAGAACGGCTCGCCGGTGCTGGCCTGGGTGAGGCCGCCGAGCAGGCCGCGGATGCGCTCGAGCTCCATCTCCGGGTCGTCGCCGGTGACCGTGACCACCACCTTGTGGCCGAGCTTGACGGTCTCCACCCCCTCGACCCGCTCCCCCAGCAGCTCGCGCAGGCGCTCGGTGCGCGGCGCGAAGAACATGCCGGCGTCGTCGCCATCCAGGGCCTGGAAGCCGTGGTCGCTGACCAGCACCACGTGGCCGTCGTCGGGGAGCAGGGCGAGCAGCTCGGCGAGGACGGCGTCGGCCTGCTGGTAGGCCCGGGGGATGCTGTCGCCCCAGCGCTCGATGCCCCCGGGCTGCACCCCCGAGAACAGCTCGGGCTGGTGGTACTTCCAGAAGCGGTGGCCGATGGCGTCGGTGGCGTAGTCGGTGAAGCTGGCCACTTCGGGGCGCTGCTCGTGCATCAGGAAGACGAACAGGTCGCGATCCATCATCACCCGGATGAGCTGGCCGTCGCGGTGGGCGCGCTCGGGGTCCGGGCCCAGGATCTTCTCGCTCAGGGAGAAGCGGGCGGCGGCCACGATGGTGCCGAAGCGGAACCCGCGGGCGAGCCCCTCGAGGGCCAGGGTGGCGTTGGAGCGGGTGGCCTGGACCTGCTTGCGCTTGAGCCGCCGGGACAGCTCGATCTCCTTGATGAAGGAGATGTCCGACGGCCAGGTGTCGGGGGCCGGCGCGAGCCAGGCGGGGACCTGGAAGGTGGAGATCTCCTGGGGCGGGTAGGTCACCAGCCACTTGTAGATCCCCGTGCGCAGCCCGGCGTCCTCCATGATCTCCCAGAACCGGGCGGCGCGGCAGGCCTCGGCGTTGACGTTGAAGCCGTGGACGCCGTGCTCCTCGGGGGTCTTGCCCGTGGACATGGTGGTCCACAGCAGGGGCGAGAACATGGGCTCGGCCGCCTGCAGATCCGCGTGGACGCCGCGCTCGAGCAGCGCGTCGAGGGTGGGCAGCTGGGGGCGCATGGGCTCGATGAGCTCGAAGGTGGCGCCGTCGATGCCCACCACCAGCAGCTGCAGGCCGTCGACCCGATCCGGGCGCGGCCAGATCACACCCACCACGGGGCTGGACGCCCAGCCCGCCAGCCACAGCAGCGCCGCGATGATGGTCGGGATCCGCCCGAACCAGCGGCTCAGGATCAGGCCGAGCAGGGCCCCGCAGATCCCGGCAGGCAGCACGGCGAGCAGCAGCCACAGCCCGGGCTGGTCCAGGAACCAGGGGTTCTTCAGCTGGGCCCACAGCAAGGGCGCCAGGGCGAGCAGGCCCCCGAGGCCCGCGCCCGTCAGCAGGGCCGCCACGCGAGAGGGGGAGCGCTGGCTCATGCGGGCTCCTGTGGGTCGGGCTCGAGGAAGCGGCCCGGCTCGAAGTGGTCCCAGAAGTGCCAGTCTTCCGGATGCTGGGTGAGGCAGTCGCTGAGGAAGCTCGCCACCAGATCCGCCCCCGCCTCGAGCACCCGCTGCCTGGGGAGCTCCCGAGGGAGCTCGAGGGGAGCGCCGATCTCGGTGACCCAGCGGGGACGCGCGCCCGCGCGGCGGTGGGTGCGCAGGGGCAGCAGCGGCGCACCAGCCTGCCAGGCGAGCCAGACGGGGCTGACCGGGACGCCCATGGGCTGGCCGCAGACCTGGCGCACCAGCCGGCGTCCCAGCTCCTGGCCGCCCCCGGTGCCGTCGCAGGTGGCCATCACCACGCCGCCGTCGCGCAGGGCCCGCAGCACCGGCCGCAGGAAGCCCTTGCCGTCGTGGACGGTCACGGGCATGGAGGCCTCGAGGGCCCGGCGGCTGCCCGCGGCCCACTCCCCCACCCGGCTAAGGCCGGTGACCACACCACCGCCCACCTGGTGCACGGGGTAGCCGAGCACGCCCATGCCGTGCAGGGGCAGCTGCACCGGGCCCATGTGGGGGTGCATCAGCAGCACCCCGCGGCCGTCCTCGAGGGCGCGGTCCACGTGGTCCAGGCCCCGGATCTCCACGTAGCGATCCAGGGTCTGCCGGGTCATGCGGGGGAAGCTGACGGGCAGGTACTGGTGCTGGAAGTGGGTGCCGAAGGTGCGGGCGGCCACCCGAGCCAGGTCCTGGCGGGCGGGGAAGGCGCGGGCCAGGTTGCGCTCGATGCGCTCGAGGCTGCCGCTGGAGGCCAGGGCCACGAGGCGACCCAGGCGGCGGTTGGCGGACAGCTCCCAGCCGTGGGGCAGGCGGGCGATGGCCTGGCGGTAGGGGCCCCAGATGGCGAGGCGGTAGGCGTCCCGCAGGGGCGACTCGGCGAAGATCACTGCGCGTCCCCCCGCTAGTCGATGTAGCCGAGGGCCCGCAGCGCGTCCTCGGCTTCGCTGGACAGCTCCTGGTTGGAGCGCTCGACCATCTCGGTGCTCATGCCCTGCAGCAGCCGGTCGGACTGCTCGGCGAGCATGCCCATCAGCTGGCCACCCGCCGGGTCCTGCAGCTGGGCCTCGAGGGCGCAGACCTCCTGGGTGGGGTCCGCCTCCATGTCGTAGTACTCATCGGGATGGTCCGGGGACTCCCGGCGCACGAAGAGGCTGGTGGGGGCCCGCAGGCTGGCGAGGCGCCAGGTCGGGTCCGTGATCAGGCCAGCCTGGCGCGCCGCCTGGTTGGCGGGCCGATCGAAGCACAGGCCGCGGGCCTGGATGCGGTGGCCGGTGCCCTGGATGGTGTCCCTCAGGGAGCGGCCCTCCATGCCCTCGGCGCTCGGAAGCCCGATGAGATCGAGGATGGTGGGGGCCAGGTCCACCAGCTCCACCGGGTCGCCCACGGTGACGCCGGCGTGCTCGCCACCGGGGAGCTTCATGGCCAGGGGGACCCAGGTGGAGGCGTCGTACAGGTCGTCGCCGTGGTCGAACCAGACCCCGTGCTCGCCGATGGACTCGCCGTGGTCGCCGTTGACCACCACCAGGGTGTTCTCCAGCTGACCCCGCTGCTCGAGCAGGTCCAGCAGGCGCCCGAGCTGGGCATCGGCGTAGCTGATCTCGCCGTCGTACTGGGCCACGACCCAGGGCACCGAGGTGACGCCCTTCAGGCTCTTACGCAGGTAGGTGGCGACATCGTGCTGCTCGGTGACGAGGGTCCCGCCAGCCACGGAGGGCTGCAGGCCCTGGGTGTACAGCTCGTCGTAGGGCGCCGGGGGCTCGTAGGGGCCGTGGGGATCGAAGAGGTGGACCCAGAGGAACCAGGGATCGTCCTTGGTCTGCAGCCAGATGATGGCCTTGTCGGTGGTCTCGTCGCCGCGCCGCTCGACCTCCATCTCGGGGTCGAAGTGCCGGCGGACCATGGCCACGGAGCGGAAGAAGACCAGATCACCGAGGCCGGGGAAGATGCCCAGCTCGTCGTCGTAGGTGTCGAAGCCCCTGGAGAAGCCGTAGGAGCCGTCGAGCACGTAGGCCGAGACGAAGGCCGCGGTCCGGTAGCCCCGCTCCCGCAGCAGCACGGGCAGGGTGGGGAGCTCCTGGCGGATGGGCACGCCGTTGAGCAGGGTGCCGTGGGTCCAGGGCCCGGTGCCGGTGAGCATGGTGGTGTGGGACGGCCCGGTGACCGCGATCTGGGCGAAGGCCTGGTCGAAGAGCACGCCGCCGTCGGCCAGGCGCTGGAAGGCCGGGGTCTCGGCCCGGCCACCGTAGGTGGACATGCGGTCGGCGCGGACGGTGTCGATGGTCACCAGCAGCACGTTGGGGGCGTCGGGGGCGGGCTCGCCCGGGGGATCGCCCATGGGCACGGCGGTGACGGTCCAGACCCCGATGAGCAGGCTGACCACTGCGACGGCGACCGAGCTGGCCCGGACACCGTCCAGCTTCCAGACCGCCAGGCCCCACAGCCCGGCCACCACCGCCAGGAAGACGCCGAAGACGGCGTGGTTGCCCTGCATCCAGACGCCGTCGGTGAAGGGAGGCGGATCGGTGTACCAGAACACCGCCAGGCCCCAGCAGACCACCGCGAGAACGCCGGCGAGGAAGCCCGCGAGCAGGCGGCGGCTGCGGGAGGCGCCCCCCAGGGGCAGCCCCACGAGCAGGCCGGCGAACAGGCCCGCGGGCACCACGGTCAGCAGGCCGCCCAGCAGGAGCACGCCGGTGACCGCGCCCTCGTCGAGGAAGGTGGCCCCGAGATCCACGCGCAGGGCCTCGGCCAAGCCGAACAGACCAGCACCCACGGCGGCCGCGGCTACGGTGAGGCGGGCGCTCGACAGGGAGCCGGACAGCTTGCTGCGGATGGAGTCGACGAAGGACACGGGGCCTCCCGGGGTGAACGCGGGCACTCTATCTTCCTACGCAGGAAGCTCCACTGTGTTGCGCCACGAGCGTCAGCGCGAACACTACGGGGCGTCGCCAGCTTCCCAGATCTCGTCGAACCAGGCACGGAATTGGTCGGCCACGGCCGGCCGGGAGACCGCCACCGAGCTGCCGTTGTACAGCTCCATCGAGCTGTAGGACCAGTTGGCGTCTCCGACGATCACGGTGTCGTCACAGCGCAGCATCTTGGCGTGGGTGGTGACGTCCCGGTCCGCGAGCCGCAGGGGCACGCCGCGGGACTCGAGCAGATCGATGGCCTCGTCGTTGATGTCGTTGCTGGCGATCCAGTCGCTCTGGTCCAGCACCACCTTGACGTCGATGCCTCGTTCGTGGGCCGAGACCACCCGGTTGATGAGGCTGGTGACGTCGCCGCCCTCGCCGGACCGGTAGGACAGGGCGTACATCACCAGGCGGACCTCGTCCTGGGCGTCGTCGAGGCAGGACATGAGCGCCCCGCCGATCTCCTGGTTCACGTAGGGGACGATGTCGTCCACCGCGGGCTTGCTCAAGCTGGGCGTGTCGCTCGAGTCGGCCCACATGGCCTGGAAGTAGTCCTCGAAGTAGGCCGTGACCTCGGGCTCCGCGATGTACATGGAGGCCTCGTGGTTGTTGCCCAGGGCGCTCGAGCTCATGTTGTGGGAGCCGACCAGGGTGAGGTCGTCGATCACCATCAGCTTGTTGTGGGAGGTGGTGCTGCTCGAGTCGAGTTTGGCCTGCACCCCGCCCCCCGATGAGCTGTTGAGCCACGAGATGATGGAGGCCGTGTCGTCGACCTCTTCGTCCGCCAGCACCTTGACCTCCACACCCCGCTCGGCGGCGTCCACCAGCTCGAGCAGCAGCTGCTCCGCCAGCCCGGAGTCGTACAGCAGGTACTCGATGACGTGGACCCGGGTCTGGGCGGCCTCGATGGATTCCCGCGCGAACCAGAAGTAGTCGCCGTCGTTGGCGGCCTGGGTGCAGCGCAGATCCGGCAGGCCGGTGGAGGGGTCCTCGAAGCCCGACTCGCCGACACAGGCTTCGCCGGGGGTGCCGCTGTCGTCGGTGACCGGCTTGCTCACGGGACAACCCAGGGTGAGAGAGGCGAACGCCAGGGTCAGCGGGAGGGTGACGGTGGTGGGTGTGCGCATCATGGGCGCACCTTAGCGCCGGCCCCGCCGCTGTGCTGGGAGGATCCCGCCTTAGATGATCGAGCGCGCCCGCGGGCGCGAAGCGAGGCGGCTCGAGCTATGCTGGTGGTCTGACAGGGAGACCTCTGCATGCGCGTCCAACTCGCCATCCTTTGTTGCATCCTGCCCAGCACGCTGGCCGCCTCCTGCTACCCCAACGGCGCGACGGTCAAGGACGACACATCCTGGACCCCGGTGGACACCGAAGGCGACACCGACACCGACGCCGACACGGACACCGACACGGACACCGACGTGGTCGACACCGGGACACCCTGGGACGAACGCAGCTGGCCCAGCTCCCAGGAGATGTTCATCGCCTTCGCCTACCCGGCGTCCCAGGAGCAACTGTCGGTCGAGATGGGCCTGCACATCATGGGGGCCGATCAGGTCGACAGCACCACCTGGACCCTCGACTACGAGGGCACGGACTGGACCATCCACATCGAGCGCAGCGCCGAGAACATGAACGAAGGCCTGCGCACGCCGGGCGCCGTCGTGATCTACGCCGGCCACTCGAACTACGGCCTGGGCGGTGTGTTCTCCGATCTGCCCGACTTGAGCCCCATCGAGGAGATCACCACCGTCGAGGACTTCTACAACTTCGGCGGCCCCCACGCGGCGATCAACTACGCCTACCTGGTCCAGGAGCAGGCCTACCCCAACCTCGTCATCCGGCCGGACGACATCGCCGAGGACCCCGAAAACTACCTGGTCCCGATCCTAGAGGAAGAGCGCTTCCCCAACTCCGCGGGCGTGGGCGTCGGCGACACCTTCCCGCTGCAGGGCAGCGGCTCGAGCGCCTACCACTACAGCAGCGACGGCAACGCCTACCTGATCGTCAACGCGGGCGCGGACGACATCCCTCCGCCCGAGGAACAGCAGTACGACGTGCTCTTCGTCAAGAGCTGCAACTCGGGCCGCTACTACATCGAGAGCTTCCAGCGCGGCGACTTCTTCTACACCATCGACAACGTCTACGCCGAAGAGATGGTGGTCACGGTCGACCTGTTCGTGAAGCACATCATCATGCGGACCCCCTACTGGGAGATCCCCGACCTGCTGGACGAGCGCGAAGGCAACGACGTCTACGAGTGGGTCAAGATCGATTGATCCCGTTCGCGTTCTAGCGCAGGTAGTCGAAGCCCTCGAAGTCCATCTGGAAGCTGTAGCCGTCGACCTGGCCGCCGGACTCGCCGCTGACGCAGTCCAGCCCGCGGGCGTCCATGAGGTCGTTCAGGGTCTCGTAGCCCCACTTCTGCCAGCCCTCGAGCACGATGGAGAGGGCCTCGGCCTCGGAGATGCAGCCGGTGATGGAGGCGGAGACCTCGGCGTCGTCCTCGAGGAACACGCCAGACATCTGGGCCTGGTGCACCGAGAAGCCGAAGCCGAAGCCGCCGACGTTGCCGAAGTTCATGGTGATGCCGGAATCGGTCGAGCTGAAGCGGCCGCCGTCCATCACGTTGCTCAGGGTCATCGGGGAGCCCGACGCCGAGAAGTCGTACTCGCCCGAGTCGTCCGGGCCCACCGGCTCGCCCACGCCGAAGGATGAGTCGAAGGTGGCGCCGATCTCGCCATCGACGTCGAACAGGATGACGATGGTGTCCGAGTAGGGCGGCATCAGCCCCTCGAAGAGCCCGTCGACCACGTCGTTGAGGTAGTCGGCCTCGAGGAACTCGGTGAAGTACAGGGCCGAGACCACGAAGGTGGGGGACTCACGGGTGGTGTAGTCCGGCCCCGGATCCGTGTCGGTGTCGCTGTCGGCGTCGGTGTCCGCGTCGGTGTCGCCGTCGGCGTCGGTGTCGGTGTCCGTGTCGGTGTCGGTGTCCGCGTCGCCGTCGGGCACGTCCGTGTCGTCGCCGATCACGAGGCCCTTGTGGCAGGTGCCCGCCAGGGCGATGGGCAGGGCGGCGGCGAGGGCGAGGATCCGGAGCTTCATGATGTCACCAGTGCAAGGGATGGAGGGAGCAGGGGATGGTGCATCCGACCGTGACCGTGGCCACTCTACCACGCGCTCGTAGCGGTCGGCATCTCGAAAACCGCATGACTCAGCCCCCCTCGGGGAGGGCGATGACACGGCGCACCTTGCCCGCCTGGGGGTCCGGCTCGATGCGCTCGAGCGTCCGGACCTCGAGGTCCACCGCGCCCGCGGGGAGCAGCCCGTCGAGCTGTCCACCCAGCGCGGCCGACGCGGCCTCAGGGCCCGCGCCATCGGCGAGCACCAGGTCGAGCCGCAGGCGCAGGGGTGCGAGCTGGGTCAGCTGCCAGTCCAGGACCTCGGGGAGCTCGAGCAGGGTCTCGAGCACCAGGGTCGGGTGCAGGGCCGTGCGCCCACCGTCGGGGCGAGGCAACCAGATCAGCGCGTCGGAGCGCCCCCGCACGGCCATGAGCCGCGGGAGGGTCGAGCCGCAGGGGCAGGGCGAGCGGTCGATGGCGGCGATGTCGCCGAGCTCGTAGCGGATCAGCGGCAGCAGCGGGTTGAAGAGGTTGGTGATGAGCACCTTGCTGCCGAACTGCCCGTCGGGCACCGGCCGGTGCTGGTCGTCCACGATCTCGAGGGCCACCATGTCGATGTTGATGTGCAGGCCGTGGCCGTGCTCGCAGCTGCGGGCGATGGGCAGGCACTCCCCTGCCCCGTACAGGTCGTAGACGGGCACCCCGAAGGTCTCGGAGGCCAGCTGGCGCACCCGGGGCGACAGGGGCTCGCTCAAGGAGACCACCTTGGCCCGGGGCCCACCGAGGATGTCCAGCCGGCCCGCGCGGGCCTCCTCGACGAGCAGCTCGAGCACCGAGGGATAGGCGAACAGGATCTGCGGCTGCCCCCGCTGCAGGCGGTCGACGATCCCCTCGATGGGCTCCCGCAGGGAGATGCGGTCCACCGCGATGAACCAGCGGGAGGCCGCGGGCTGATGCAGGAAGTTGGCGTGGGAGGGCGCGAAGCCGCCGTCCATCAGGACGCAGGCGATCTTCAGGGCCTCGGGATCGAAGGCCCGCTTCAAGATGCGGGACCCGGAGGCGTCCACCATGGAGCCCCGGGCCAGGTTCACGGCCCGCACCTCGTCGAAGGCCTCGGCGGCATAGGCCACGACCACCGGCCGGCCCGAGGTCCCCGAGGTGCGGATGATCACGCGGCCGCCGTAGCGCAGGCCCTGGTTCGCCGGCTCGGCCATGAAGGCCTCGAGCTCGGAGAGCTTCAAGGAGTGGTCGGTGCTGATGTCGTCGAAACGATCCATCAGCGTGGCCTTGTCCATGGTGGGCAGCGAGGCCAGCTCGACGTCGCGGGGATCGATCCCCGCCAGCCGCTCCCTGTGGAAGGGGGAGCGCTGCTGGGCGAGCGCCACCAGCTCCTCGAGCCGCTGGCGCTGGACCCGCTCGAGCTGTTCGACGGGCAGGGTGGACTGGCGCCGATAGCGGCGGATCAGGCGCAGCATCCTGACGAGCTCGATCATGGAGTCCACTGGCGGGTGTTCCCCCCCACGTTACCGCTCCAGGGCAGGGACCACGAGACGAGCTTGTGAGATCCGAGTCAGAACCCGCCGCGGAGAGCCCCCGATGGACGCACGCCACGCCATGGTCGACCGCCAGCTGGTGCCGCGGGGCATCACCGACGAGCGCGTGCTCGACGCCATGCGCAGCGTGCCGCGGGAGCGCTTCATGCCCGCGAGCAGCCGGGGCCTGGCCTACCAGGACGGCCCCGTACCCATCGGCCACGGACAGACCATCAGCCAGCCCTACATCGTGGCGCTGATGGTGGAGCTGCTCGAGCTGGGCCCCGAGGATCGCGTGCTCGAGGTGGGCGCCGGCATGGGCTACCAGGCGGCGGTCCTGGGCTGCCTGGCCGGGACCGTGCACAGCCTGGAGCGCCAGCCCGCGCTGGCCGAGATCGCGGCACGGACCCTCGGGGAGCTGGGCTACGACCGGGTCCAGGTGCACCACCGGGACGGCTTCGAGGGGCTGCCGGAGCACGGGCCCTTCGACGCCATCGTCGCCGCCGCGGCGCCGGACTCGGTGCCCCAGGCCCTGGTGGACCAGCTGGCCCCCGGAGGGCGCCTGGTGCTCCCGGTGGGACCCCGCTGGGCGGTGCAGGAGCTGGTGCGCATCAGGCGGACCCCCGGGGGGGTGCAGCGAGAGCGGATCCTGGGGGTGCGCTTCGTGCCTATGGTGCCCTCGCTCGCGTAAGGCTCCGGTTTTCCACGCGCGGCCACTCTTTTTGCTCAAGGGTGCCCCCCTTGCTCCGATGAAGACGGGGACCGATGTCGTGCACCCCGGCACCGGTCCGACCCATGCACATCCTCGCGCTCCCCCTCATCGCCACCCTGCAGGCCGCCACGATCACCGTGGGCTCGGGCTCGAGCTACGACCACGCCAGCATCCAGGACGCCATCGACGACGCCAGCGACGGGGACACCATCACGGTGGCCACGGGCACCTACGCCGAGTCCATCGACCTGGCGGGCAAGGAGCTCACCATCGAGTCCTCGGGCTCCACCTCCCGCACGGTCATCGCGCCGACGGGGAGCTCGCCCGCGATCACGGTGGACCAGGGCGAGAGCGCCGTGACGGTCGAGGGCTTCACCATCCAGCCCAGCGGCGGCCGGGCCATCTGGGTCGAGGACTCCAGCCCCTCGTTCGTGGACCTCGCCATCGACAGCGCGGGCACGCCGTCCAGCGGTCAAGGCGGCGCCATCTACATCTCCGGCGGCGCCCCCAGCTTCGACCAGCTCGAGGTCTCGGGCAGCCGCGCGGCCTACGGCGGGGACCTCTACCTGACCGATCACGCCGACGTGCTGATCACCGACAGCAGCTTCGACAGCTCCCAGGCCACCTTCGGAGGCAGCGTCTGGGCCGAGAACTCCACCCTCACCCTCATCTCCGTCAGCGCGGTGGACGCGCGCTCCTCCAACTCGGGGGGCTGGGGCTACTTCGACAACGCCGAGCTGTACGCCACGGACCTCGAGCTCGAGGACCCCAGCGGCGACACCTGCTTCGGCGCCGGGCTGTTCGCCCTGGACCACAGCCACGTGGAGTGGGACGGCGGGGGCGTCAGCGGCGCCGTCGCGGACGAGTACCGCTCCGGCTACACCGGCGGCGCGGTCCACCTGCGCGGCTCGTCGACCTTCGACGGCACCGACCTGCTCTTCGAGGACAACCTGGCCTACGCCGGCGGCGCCATGGACGTGCAGGACAGCGCCAGCGCGACCCTGACGGACTGCAACTTCGACGACAACGAGGCCTACACCAAGGGCGGCGGCCTGCGGGCCTACGACAGCGGCTCGGCGGCCTGCGACGGCTGCGCCTTCGAGGGCAACGTCGCCGCTGAAGGCGGCGCGGTCGATGTGAGCGTGGACGCCAGCTACACGGATCAGGACGGCAGCTACGACGACAACGAGGCCAGCTCCGGCGACGGCGGCGCCGTCCGCGTGGCCGACGACGCCGAGGTCTACATCGAGGGCGCCAGCTTCGAGGGCAACGCCGCCAGCGAGTCCGGCGGCGCCCTGGCGGTGGAGGACCCGGGCGACGAGGACGTCTACCTGGTCAGCGCTACCTTCACCTCGAACACCGCCCAGACCGGCGACGGCGGCGCGGTGGCCATCACCTCCGACGCCAACCTGTGGCTGGATCTGTGCAGCTTCGACCTCAACGAGGCCTCTCTGGGCTGGGGCGGCGCGGTGGCCTTCGATCCCGACAGCCCGGGCTACACCCTCGAGGCCAGCGACTGCACCTTCGAGGAGAACCAGGCCGACGACGGCGGCGGCGCGCTGTGGGCCAACGAAGCGGACGAGATCACAGTCCTGGACTCCGCCTTCCTCCGCAACGAGTCGGCCGCTGACGGCGGCGCACTGTACCTCGAGGGCAACGACGAGGTGCTGGCCCGCCGCAACCTGTTCCACGAGAACACCGCCGTCTCGGTGGGCGGCGCCTACTACGAGACGGGCACCGCCATCAGCGCCGAGGTCACCAACTGCATCTTCTCCGAGAACATGGCGACGCTGGGCGCCGCCGTGGCCCTCGAGGACCAGACCATCCAGATGGAGCTGGTCAACAACAACCTCACCGGCAACGACGCCACCAGCGACGGCGCCCACCTCTACCTGAGCTCCGCGACCATCAGCTTCGTCAACAACATCGCCACCAACGGCGTGGACGGCGGCGGGCTGTACGCGGCGGACAGCGCCTCGGCCTCGGGATCCGACTTCTACTACGACGACGTGTGGTCCAACTCCGGCGGAGACTACACCGGCACCCTGACCGACCCGGTGGGGACCAGCGGCAACATCTCCGAGGATCCCCAGCTGCGCTCCTACACCCAGGACGGGGACGAGACCAACGACGACCACCACCTGGAGCTCGACAGCCCCTGCCTGGACCAGGGCGACCCCAGCATCGTCGATCTGGACGGCACCCAGTCGGACATCGGCGTGTACGGCGGCCCCTACGCGGACGGCTCCGACGCCGACGGCGACGGCTACTGGGACATCACCGACTGCGACGACACCGACCCCACCATCCACCCCGGCGCCGAGGAGACCCCCTACGACGGGATCGACCAGGACTGCGACGGGCACGATCTGATCGACGTGGACGGCGACGGCTACGAGGCCCCGGACGTGGGGGGCACCGACTGCGACGACGATGATGCGACCATCTATCCGGGCGCGCCGGACACCTGGTACGACGGCGTGGACAGCGACTGCGCCGGGGACGACGACTACGATCAGGACGGCGACGGCTACCAGTCCTCCGCCTACGGCGGCCAGGACTGCGACGACACCGATCCCAACATCAACCCCGGCGTGCCCGACACCTGGTACGACGGCGTGGACAGCGACTGCGACGGCCACAGCGACTACGACGCCGACTACGACGGCCGGGACGACGTCGGCTACGGCGGCGACGACTGCGACGACACCGACGGCAGCATCTACCCCGGCGCCACCGAGATCCCCTACGACGGCCTCGACCAGGACTGCGACGGCGAAGACATCACCGACGTGGACCAGGACGGCTACGACGCCGAGGTGGTGGGCGGCACCGACTGCGACGACGAGAACGCCGAGGCCTACCCCGGCGCCCCCGATGACCCCTACGACGGCGTGGACACCGACTGCGACGGCTTCCACGACTACGATCTGGACCACGACGGCTACATCCCGGTCACCTTCGGCGGCGAGGACTGCGACGACACCGACCCGATGATCAGCCCCGAGGCCGACGAGATCTGGTACGACGGCGTGGACCAGGACTGCGACGAGCACAGCGACTACGACCAGGACTTCGACGGCTGGGACAGCGACCAGTACGGCGGCGAGGACTGCGACGACACCCACGCCGACGCCCACCCCGGCGCCACCGAGATCTGGTACGACGGCATCGACCAGGCCTGCGACGGCGGCGACGACTACGACCAGGACGGCGACGGCTGGCAGTGGTCGGCCTTCTACGGCCCCGAGGACGACTGCAACGACGAGAACGCCCACATCCACCCCGGGGCGGTGGAGCAGTTCAACGGGCTGGACGACGACTGCGACGGCTGGACGGAGCTGGACGACCGGGACCAGGACGGCATGGCCGACTGGTTCGAGTGGATGCACGGCACCGACTACGAGAACCCGGACACCGACGGCGACACCCTGCTGGACGGCGAGGAGATCGACAGCACCCTCGACCCCGCTGACACCGACGCGGACACCATCATCGATCCCCTGGACGAGGACGACGACGGAGACGGCATCCCCAGCCGCACCGAGCTGACCACCGACGTGGACGACGACCAGATCTGGGACCAGGACGTGGACGGCGACGGCCTGCTCAACTCCGTGGACAAGGACGCCGACGGCGACAGCTACCCCGACCGCACCGAGGGCACCGAGGATCGGGACCGCGACGGCGTGCCCGACTACCTGGACTACACCGGGGACTACGCCGGAGGCGGCTGCGCGGCCCTCAGCGGCTGCGGCGGCGGCAACGGCGGCCTGGCCGGCCTGCTGCTGCTCGGCGGCCTGTTCGGCTCCCGGCGCCGGCGTCGGGCCACCATCTGGGCCCCCCTCGCGGGCCTGGGCCTGCTGCTGGCGCTCGCGCTCCAGCCCGGCGCCGCCACGGCGGCGGAGGACTACGACGCCGTGGACGTGCGCGGGTTCTGGATGGCCGACACCTCCGGCGATCCCCACCGCCCCGTGCGCCTGGCCTACCCCTCCTCGGGCACCGGCTGGGACGCCGGCCTGCTGGTGGACGCCGCCCGCAATCCCCTGGTCGAGGTCATGCCCGACGGCCGCGAGGCCATCGTCGACCTGATGACCAGCGCCCACGCCTTCGGCGGCATCTCCTGGCGGGGAATGCGCTTCGACATGGCGGTGCCGGTCACCCTCTACGGGCACGATCTGGCGGGCGGCTTCGCCGCCATGGGCGACCTGCGGGCCGGGATGCACGGGCCCGCCGTGGCCCCCCGGGGCAGCGGCCCCGGGGGGGGTGTGGCCGCCTGGGGCTGGCTGCCCACCGGAGGCGAGGCCCGCTGGTCCGGCAGCCCCGGGGCCGCCGCGGGCGCCGTGGCGACGGTGGCCCAGGAGATCGGCCCCATCGGCTGGACCGTCAACGCCGGCGTGCGCGTGGCCCGCGCCGACGACGCCCGCAACATCCGCTCCGGGCCCGGCCCCCTGGGGGGCGCGGACCTGCACTACAGCGTCACCGACGCCCTCGCCGGGGGCGTCGGCGCCGTGGTCCAGGGCACCACCGGCTGGAGCTCCTGGCCCCTCGTGGCCGACGCCCGGGTCCGCTACCGGGTCCGCGGTGGCGGCTTCGCCATCGCCGGCCTGGCCACCGGCATCACCGACGGCGTCGGCGCCGCGGGAGCGCGGGCCTACGCCGGCGTCGGCTACGGCCGGCGGCGCTCGGACTGGAGCCCCGCGATCATCGAGGCGCCCGTGCCCACCCTGATCCACGAGGTCACGGTCCAGCCCGGTGAGCTGCCGCTGGTGGAGCAGCCCCTGGCCTTCCTGGCCGAGGACCGCATCGTGGTCGGCGAGCAGATCTTCTTCCGCGAGGCCCGCACCGCGATCCTGCCGGAGAGCGAAGAGGTGCTCGAGGCCGTCCGCGACGTGCTGATGGAGCATCCCGAGGTCAC
Source organism: uncultured Enterobacterales bacterium (assembly GCA_964481655.1). Taxonomy (GTDB): domain Bacteria; phylum Myxococcota_A; class UBA796; order UBA796; family JAFGLY01; genus CALDOK01. The sequence goes on from CAYZVO010000004.1 coordinate 18,261, forward strand.
CTGGCTGCTGGTGGAGGGACACACCAACTCCCGCGGCAGCGAGGGCTACAACCTCGAGCTGTCCGAGGGCCGCGCCCAGGCCGTGGTCGACTGGCTGGTGGCCCACGGCGTCCCCTCCGAGCGCCTGCTGGCCAAGGGCCACGGCGAGAACCAGCCCCTGCTCGAGGACAACCACCCCGACGCCATGGTGGTCAACCGCCGGGTGGAGTTCCTGGTCCTGCGCTCGGACGAGACCCCGGACGACGTGGTGCGCCCGGACCAGAACGCCGTCCCCGATGAGGCGTGGAAGGATCGATAGGGACAGGGCGACGCCTGGGCCCGGCCCGAGGGAGCTGATAGGCGACAGCTGACAGCTGACAGCTGACAGCTCGGAGCCCCATGCTCTCCTGGACCAAAGCCGGGGCCGTCAAGCGGCCCCCCCCCCTGCAGATCCGCGTGCAGCGCCGCTACCCGGACCGGGTGCGCGCGGGGGCTCCCCTGCCCACCCGCAGCCTGTCCCGGGCCGAGCTGCTCGCCAACCTGCGGCACTTCACCGAGGGCAAGCGGGGCCCGCGCACCGCGCCCTGCACCACCCTGGTGCTCTCGGGGGTCGGGCTGCTGGCCTCGCCGGACACCGCGCCGGTGCTCGAGGCCGCTCGCGAGCTCGGCATCGAGCACGTGGTGCTGCACGCTGGCACCGAGGACCTGGCCGGCTTCGACGCCGCCCCCTGGAGCGCGCTGGTGGACGTCCTGGTGGTCCCCCTGCAGCCGGGCCGGGGCGACGCGCTGCTGGAGCATGGCGCGCGAGCGGTCGCCGCCTGTCGGGAGGCGGGCATCGAGGTGGCCGCCAACACCGTGCTCCGCGCCGAGGCGGTAGACGCCCTGACAGCCCTCGTCGGCCTGGTGCAGCGCCTCGCCCCCCACAGCCTGACCCTGTCCTACCCCTTCCCCAGCGGCGGTCCCCAGCCCGCCCCGCCTCACCCTCGGGCGCTGCTGCCTGCGCTGCAGCGGGCCGTGGAACAGCTCGAGGCGGCCGGAGCCGACCCACGGCTCAAGGGCCTGCCCGCCTGCTGGCTGGGTCCCCTCGCCCACCGCCTCCGCCCGTCGTCCAACCGCTGGTACGTCGACGCCGATCACCAACTGGACGGCGCGCTGCTGTTCTTCCCGGACGTGCTGGCCTTCCACAAGGGCGACGCCTGCCGCTTCTGCGTCAGCGACGGACGCTGCGACGGCTTCTTCGCCGCCTGGCTGCGCCAGCCGGGCTTCCCCGGGCTGGAGCCGATGGACGCCTGACGGTCAGTCGGCGGGCTCTTCGATGCGGGCGAGCTGGGCGCAGGCCTGCTGCACCCGCGCGCTGGTGCCGCCACACACGGCGCGCAGGCGCCGCTCTGCCAGCTCGACCCGACCGGCGGTGAGCGCGGCCTGAGCCTGGTACCAGCCGAGATCCCGCAGCTCGGGCTCGAGCTCGGCGACGCGGTCGAAGGCCTCCACGGCTTGGTCTCCCCTGCCCGCGCAGAGGGCGGCCAGGGCCTCCCAGGTCCAGGCCTGGACCAGGGCGGGATCCCGCATACGGGCCAGCCGGAAGCGGTTGGCACCCATCGCGCAGTCCCCCAGCGCGAGCTCCTCGAAGGCTGGCTCGAGGGCGGGGGCCACGTCCCGGGGTGCTGGGAACGGAGGCAGCTCGCCTTCGGCCAGCTCGGCGAGGGCGGGGTCGATTGTCGGCGCGGCGAGCTCCCCACCGCAGCCGTGGTCCATGCGCGAGATGATGAGCACGAGGGCCACCGCCAGGACCGCCAGGGGCAACACCCGCATCGGCCGCTCGCCCCGCTTGCGACGGCGCAGCCGGCGGCGCTTGGCGGCCTTGTCACCGCCGTCACGGGCGGCCTCCACCGCGTCGGCGGTCTCGAGCAGGCGCTGCAGCATGGCCTCGGCCGCGCTGGAGCTGTCGCTCTTGTCCTCGGCGCCCCCGCTGTAGCGGCCCGGGTGTTCGGGGCCACCGAGGAAGGCCACCTGGCGGGTGCCATCCAGGGCGGCGTCGATGTGGTGCTGGGCGGTGATCTCTTCCGGATCGTCGTCCTCTTCCTCGTCGAAGGTGGCCGACGCGGCCGCGTCGCGCACGGAGCGGGCCTGCTCGGTGCACTCGGCGCAGGAGCTCAGGTGTTGCTCCGCGGCGTTCCGACTGGCGCTGGCCAGGATCTGGGGCACGAGGGCCACCGAGACGAGGATCCCGGGGGGCAGGTGTCCCGCTCCCCGCTCGGACCCCTGCAGGCGCCGCAGGTGCTCCACGCCCCGCCGCGCCGCCGCCATCACGGCCGCGGCCAGCAGGGTGTCCATGGCTCGCAGCTCACGCTCGAGGGCTTCCGCCACCGCCGCGTTGGCCAGCACCCGCTGGGTGACCGGGTCGTCCACTCGCAGCGACGGATGGGACAGCAGCTGGCGCGCAGCCGAGCGGAGCTGATCCTCGACGGCCCGTGCGGCCTCTTGGTCGCCCTGGAGCGCGCGCTGCACGGTGCGGTTGTCCATAGTGATCGACCAGCTGGAGTTCGGACAGGCTCTCTCAGAGGATAACCGAGTTAAGGAGCAAACCCACGGAACGAGCGAAGACGACGCCCCCCGATGGCCGCCCCGGACCTGCCCACACCCCAACAACCTCCCACAGTCCTCGTCGTCGAGTCCGACGACAGGATCGTGGAGGCCCTCACGCGGGTGCTCGAGCGCCAGGGCTACCGGGTGTTCCCCGCCCAGTCGGCGAGCCGCGCCCGCAAGCTGGCCACGGTCCATCAACCGGATCTGGCGCTGGTGTCCCTGGAGCTCGACGACGGGACCGCCGGGCATCAGCTGCTGGAGCGCCTGCGCAGCGAGCTGCCGGAGACCGTGTGCATCGTGCTCACCGGCGCTGGCGACGCGGGGCGGGCCTTCGGTGCGCTCAACGCCGGGGCCTACGACTACTTCGAGATGCCCATCCGCGACTGGACCCGCTTCGGCCAGGTCCTGCGCAACGCCTGGCTGGTGCACGAGCTGCGCCGGGAGCGCGACCGCCTGCGGGAGCTGGCCAGCCTGCACGACTCCCAGGGCCTGGAGCGCATCATCGGTCACAGCCCCGCCATCCAGCGGGTCCGGGAGCTGGTCGTGCGCGTGGCGGGCCTGCGCGTGCCGGTGTTGGTGCTCGGCGAGAGCGGCACCGGCAAGGAGCTGGTGGCGAGGGCCCTGCACGCGGCGAGCCCGTGGCGCGACGAGCCCTTCGTGGACGTCAACTGCGCCGCGATCCCCCCCCAGCTGCTCGAGAGCGAGCTGTTCGGCCACGAGCGCGGGGCCTTCACCGGTGCCGATCAGCGCCGCGCGGGGCTGCTCGAGGTGGCGGGGCAAGGCACCCTCTTGCTGGACGAGATCGGCGAGCTGCCCGTGGAGCTGCAGGCCAAGCTGCTGCGGGCCCTCAGCTCATCGAGCTTCCGGCGGGTGGGCGGCGCGCAGCGGGTGCCCCTGCAGGCGCGGCTGGTGGCCGCGACCAACCGGGACCTGATCGCGATGGTCGAGGCCGGCAGCTTCCGGGAAGACCTGCTCTACCGCCTCAACGTGGTCGACATCCGGGTGCCGCCCCTGCGGGAGCGCCGCGAAGACATCCCGCTGCTGGCCTGGTTCTTCATCGACCGCTTCAACCGCACCCACGGACGCGACGTCCGGCGCATCACCCCCGAGGCCCTTGATCACCTCACCGCCGCGCCCTGGTCCGACAACAACGTGCGGCAGCTCGAGAACGCCGTGGAGCGGGCCATGGTGCTGGCGCCGGATCGCGAGCTGGACCTGGCCCTGTTCGCCGATCGCCTGCCACCGACCCGCCCCGCCGACGGACTGCGCCCGTCCCCGGGTGGCGCCAGGCTGGACCCGGACCTGCTCGACCGCAGCTACCGGGACGCCAAGGAGCAGGTGCTGCAGCGCTTCAGCCAGGCCTACATCCGCGCCCGCCTGGCCGAGAGCGGCGGCAACATCGCCGAGGCCGCCCGCCGCTCGGGCATCGAGCGCCCCAACTTCCGCCGCCTGATGAAGCGCTTCGGTGTGGAGCCGCCGGGGCGGTAGCCCGGGAGCTATCAGCCGTCAGCTGTCAGCTATCAGCTCCGTTTCGCCAGCCGCAGCGCCCCTGGTGAGCCAGCGGCGTTGCGCCCCGTGGGCGTCGATCGGCTCGCGACGTCACTGGCCCACCGCCGGCGCGTCCGCCCGGCGTGACGAGGCTGACGGCTGACAGCTGACAGCTCCTCACTCCATCGCCAGCTTGGCTTCGTCGCCCTCGAAGGTGGCGCCGACCCAGTCCATGGGGGAGCTGGGGAGCTTGCGCACGAGGCGGGGGATGGTGCGCATGACCAGGCGCCGGTTGGCCTGGCTGTCGGCCTGCAGCTCGGGCTGGTGGGCGATGAAGCGCTCGCAGGCCTCGAGCTGGGCGGCGGTGGTCAGCGCGGTGGCCGCGAAGGCGCGATCCGAGGCGTCCAGCTCGATGTCGTCGATGCTGTCACGGAGCGGCTGCTCGGGGACCTCCACCGGCCGGAACAGCCGCGCCTCGACCCGGCCGACGACCCGCGCCGCCCGGGGCTCGGTGGCCTCGAGGGTCAGGCGGTGGACCACCACGGCATGCCGCTGCCGGAACAGCCCATCCACGAAGATGGGCAGGTCGTAGTAGGCCCCCTCGACCTCGAGCTCGAGGGCGACCACCTGCACGAAGCCCTCCCGCTCGAGCAGCTCGAAGCGCACGGTGCCCAGGGCCACGTCCGAGGCCTCCGCCTGCATGCGGAGCAGCTGGGCCAGGTTCTCTTCTTCCCCAGGGAGCAGGGCCGGGCCGAGCTGGCCGCGGGCGGCGTTCAGCTGATCCGACAGCACGTCCGCGGCCCGGACCACGTCGATGGACTCCACCCGCTCCCGCAGGCTGGGCGGGGCCTCGGTGGGCTCGGGTGCGGCGGGCGCCAGCCACAGCGCCACGCCGCCCAGCGCCACGCAGACCGCGATCCCGGTCCAGATGAGGGGGGCGATGCGCGCGCGGGCGCTGCGGGGCGGGGCCATGGGGCTAGTCGAGGTAGTAGGACGGCCCCGTGCTCATGACCCGGCCCTCGAGGATGTCGAGCACGTCCTCGAGGATCTGCCGCTCCTTGCGGGTGGAGCTGGGCACGTCCAGCCACTCGTAGATGGCCCCCGTGAACTCGAGGTTGGCGGAGATGATGTCCTTCTCCACCTGCTCGTGGATCACCAGGCGCACCTCGACCCGTCCGGAGCGGTTGCGGATCTCCATCAAGACGCGGAAGCGGATCTTCTCGGGGATCCGCGTCCCCGCGAAGGTGTTGTAGACGTAGTCCGAGGTGCCGTGGACCCACTCGGTGGAGATCACGCCGCGCTCACGGTCGACCCGCGACACGGGGTAGCGGTCGCTCATCACCTGGAGCGAGGCGTCCCAGACGGACTGGAAGTCGGCGTTGAAGTTGCCGTAGACCGGACGCTCTTCGTAGGCCGGCAGCTTGTCTTCGGGGAACGGAGGCGGCACGCAGGCGACCGCGAGGAGCGTCCCCAGCAGGATGAGCTTGGTGAAGAGGCGGGCAGGGCGCATGGAGACCTCGGCCGAGGTGAGCGGGAGCGCGACCCGCGGTCCAGACCAGGACTTGCGAGCCGACTCGAGTAGGAGAGAGGATAATGGAGGGCCCCGGTCGCGAGCAAGCGCCGAGCGCCACCCAACGGAGCACACATGGACATCCTGGTCGCCCTGGATGGCTCCCCCTGGAGCGACGCCGCCACCCGCACGGCCATCGAGCTGTGCCGGAACGCCCCCAGTCCACCGCGGCTCACGGCCATCCACGTGGTCAGCGTGGTGAAGCTCTCCGGCAAGCGCCTGCGCGATCTCGCGGGTTTCCTGGGGTTCGAGCCGGTCATCGTCCCGGAGAAGGTCGAGGCGTTCTACCAGCAGCGCGGCCGCGACATCCTCGACGCCTTCGCGCGCGCCTGCGAAGAGGCCGGCGTCCGGCACCGCGAGGTGCTGGAGCAGGGCAACGTGGTGGAGCGCCTGGTGCATCACGGTGACCAGGCCGACCTGGTGGTCATCGGCGCGCGGGGCGATCGGGAGATCGCCTGGCCCGGCATGGGGGGCACCACAGCCGAGCGCGTGGTCAAGCACCTCGAGACCCGCGCGCTGGTCATCCCCAAAGATCAGGGACCGCTCACGGGCATCCTGCTGAGCTACGACGGCAGCGCGGGCTCCGCCAAGGCCCTGCGCGCCACCCGCCACCTGCTCGAGTTCATCTCGCTGCCGGTGCACGCGGTGCACGTGGCCCACGGCGCCCTCGACCGGGATCCCCTGGTCGAGGTCGCGGCCCACCTCGAGGGCCTGAACGTGGAGCTCCACCTCCACCACCTGCGCGGCGAACCCCACGAGGCCCTGGTGGCGGCCGCGAGCGACCACGGCTGCAACCTGATCGCCCTGGGGTACCGCAAGCGGAGCATCATCGGGGATGTGTTCCTGGGACGGGTCACAGAGTGGCTGCTGCGCTATGTCCCCGTGGCCTTGCTCGTCTCCCGCTAGCGCACCATGAACGCCCCCCGCTTCACCCGCATCATCGACCGCATCGCCCTGGTGGGACACCCCGCCGGCGAGGCCCTCGGCGAGTGGCTGCTGCGCTCCGCGAGCCGGAGCATGGGCCGTGTCGTGGGGCGCGCCTCGACCTTGATCGCCCCCTGCTTCCCCCTGCAACGGCTGGGAGAGGCCTTCGACGAGGGCCTGGACGAGTCCCGCTGTGCCCCGGCCCCACGGGGACGGGTGCTCCACTTCCCCGACCGCGACTGAGCCGGAGCGTCGGTGCCCCCCACGCCCCCGGCACGCTTCCTCCCGCGGCCCGCGGAGGTGATGCGCGACGCCATCGCCGAAGCCGGCGGGATCGAGGTGTTCGCCATCGGCAACACCGACGGCTCGGGGCGGGTGAAGGACCTCGAGATCCACGCCCGGGGCAACCAGCACGCCGTGACCGCGCTGTTCGAGCGCGTGCGGCCGGGCCAGGTGGTCATCCACAACCACCCCTCGGGCGTCCTGCAGGCCTCCGACGCCGACCTCAACCTCGCCGGGCACTACGGCGAGCAGGGCGTGGGCCTGGTGATCGTGGACAACGATGTGAGCCGAGAGCTGTGGGTGGTCGAGCCCCACCACCGCGAGGCCACCCCGGTGGACCAGGGCGCCGTGGAGGCCTTCTTCGAGCACGGCATGCACCAGGCCATCGCCGACTGCGAGATCCGCCCGGGCCAGCTCGAGATGGCGCGGGAGGTCGCGACGCGCCTGAACGAGGGTGGCATCCTGGCGGCCGAGGCGGGCACGGGCACCGGCAAGTCCCTGGCCTACCTGGTGCCCGCGGTGCTGTGGGCCACCGCCAACGACGAGCGGGTGGTGGTCTCCACCTACACCAAGGCCCTGCAGGACCAGCTGGCCAGCAGCGACATCCCTCTGGCTCAGGCCGGTGGGCTGCAGTTCGAGTGGGCCATGGTCAAGGGACGGGGCAACTACCTGTGCCGCCGCAAGCTCCAGGACGCCGTGCAAGAGGCCGCCAGCGGCGGCGACGACGACCCCGAGACCGCCCAGCTGAAGCGCGTCGCGGCCTGGGCCGAGGTCAGCCCCGAGGGTGACCGCGCCGACCTGACCTTCCCCATCCCCGGGGAGCTGTGGGAGGCGGTGGCCTCGGATCGCAACCAATGCCTCGCGGCGCGCTGCCCCCACTTCGAGCGCTGCTTCTACTTCGAGGCCCGCCGACGGGCCGCCGGAGCCCACCTGGTGATCGTCAACCACAGCCTGCTGCTGGCCGACCTGGCCATCAAGCGCGACGCGGGCGGCCGAGGCGTGCTGCCCTCCTACGGGCGGGTGATCATGGACGAGGCCCACCACGCCGAGCAGGCGGCGACCTCGGCGGGCACCACCCGGGTCACGGCCCTCGCCATCCAGCGCGCCGTGGCGCCGCTGCTGGGCAGCAAGCGCAAACGACGCGGGGCCCTCGCCCGGCTCGCGGCCCGCTGGGGTGGTGTGGCCAACGAGGACGCCGGCCTGCGCGACGCCATCGCCGCGGACTGCGAGGCCGTGGAGCACCTGGCCCGGGAGCTGCGCACCGCGGCCCCCTCCTGGCTGGAGGAGCTCGCCTTCGCCACCGAGCTGGACGGCCAGCCCATCGCGCTGGACATCCCCGCCGAGCGGCCCCCGCCCGCCGAGCACATCGACTGGGACGAGCCCCCGCCCCAGCCCGTCCCACAGGAGCTCCCGGGCCCATGGAAGGAGTCCCTGGGCCTGCTGGTGGAGCGCACCGCCGAGACCGCGCGCACCATCGGCAAGCTCGAGAAGCACTTCCTGGACCTCGAGGTCGCCTCAGACGAGCAGCAGCCCCTGTTGGACCTGCGCCAGGCCCGGCTGCGGCTGGCCTCCCAGGCCGCGGGAGCGCGTGCAGCCCTCGAGCACAGCCCGGACTTCTGCCGCTGGGTGGAGCCCGACGGCCGGCGCATGCGCGCGGTGGTGTGCCGGGCCCCCATCGACGTAGGCCCCTTCCTCGCCTCCGCGCTCTACCCCTCGGCCCGCACCCTGGTGCTCACCTCGGCCACCCTGGCGGTGCGCAACTCCTTCGTGTTCACGCTCTCCAGGCTGGGCCTCGACCCGCCAGGCCCCGACGTGCCCCCGGTGGAGCAGCGGCGCTGGACCTCGCCCTTCGACTTCGCCTCCCAGGTGCTGCTCGGCCTGCCCCGGGACCTGCCCCCGCCGGGCCACCCGCAGCACGACGACGCGGCGGCGCGGGTGATCGTCCAGTCCCTCGAGCACGCCGGCGGCGGTGCCTTCGTGCTGTGCACCAGCTTCGCCCAGATCCGCAGCCTCGGCGATCGGGTCGAGGCCGCGCTGGGCCAGCGCTTCACCATCCTGCGCCAGGGCGAAGGCGGCCGCTCCCAGCTGCTCGCCCGCTTCCGCCAGGACCCCGACAGCGTGCTGTTCGGCACCGACTCGTTCTGGGAGGGTGTGAGCGTCAAGGGCGACGCCCTGCGCCTGGTGATCATCCCCAAGCTGCCCTTCGGCGTCCCCACCGAGCCCATCACCGTGGCCCGCCACGCCCGCATGCGCGGCGTGGGGGTGGACCCCTTCAAGGCCGACACGCTGCCCCGGGCCGTGCTGCGGCTGCGCCAGGGCTTCGGCCGGCTGATCCGGGGCCACACCGACCGGGGCGTCGTGCTGATCCTGGACCGGCGGCTGCACGATCGCTGGTATGGCCGCCAGTTCCTGGCCAGCCTGCCCGCGGCCGCCCGGGCCACCGGCCCAGCCCAGCACGTGCTGCAGCGAGTCCAGCGCTTCTACCAGGCCCAGGACGCGTGATAGAACGGGCTGTCCCCCCATCGAGCGAGGTTCCCATGGCCAGCCACAAGCGCGACGACGAGACCACCGAGCGCGGCGAGGGTGACGGTCGGCGTGAGCGCCACGAGGGTCGCCTGAGGGACTTCGCCCGGCGCATCCTGGCCGAGCGCCCGCCCCGGGAGCGCGACCCCGACGACGACGTCGAGCGCGAGGGCTACGTGCCCCTCGAGGTCGCCAAGGACGCCATGGCCTCCATCCTCGAGACCGGCGATCGCGCCAAGACCGAGATGGTCCGCATGGTGGCCCGCGAGGTGCGCCACTACCTGGACGAGCTGCAGCTGGTCGAAGGCCTGGAGCACATGCTCCGCAACTACACCCTCGAGGTCCACGCGAGCCTGAGCCTCGAGCCCAAGGACGAGCGAGACCCGGACGATCCGCCGGTCACCGTCGAGGCCAAGCCCAAGCGCAAGGCGAAGAAGGACGAGGACGAGGGGGAGGACGAGGTGGTCGACGCAGAGGTCGAGGAGCCCCAGGAGGACTGAGGAAGGTCGGGGGAGGCGAGAGGCGAGAGGCGAGTCGCGACCTACGACCGACGACACACGACTCGCGACCCACCTACGACCTCACTCATCCACCTTCGCAGGCTTGAGCCGCACCAGCACGCCATCCTCCCGCGCCAGCTTGCGCAGGGCGAGCATGTCGATCTCCGAGAGGTTGTTCAGGATCCCCTCGACCTGGCCGGTGCTGCCGTCGAGCTTGGCCACCAGCTCCCGGGCCTCGCCCATGGCGAGGGAGGCCTCGTCCACCAGACCCGGGGCCTGCTCGGCGGCGTCGGCCAGGGAGCCCGCGGCGCGCTCGAGCTCGCCCAGCAGGGTGTCGCCCCGCGCCAGCATGGGCTCGAGCTCGGCTGAGACCCGGCGCAGATCGGCGACAGCCTGGCGGCCCTCGGTGACCAGGGCCGGGGCCTGCTCGCTGGCGACGCGCAGGTTGTGGAGCATGGCCTCGGTGTCGGCCAGCATACGCTCCACGCGCTCTGGGTCCTCGGCCAGGGCGTCGGACAGCACGCCCATCAGCTCAGCCATCTGCTCGGCGTCCATGGCGGCCACCAGGGGCCCCATGCCGTTGACCATCTCGTCGATCTCCATCTGGCCTTCGGTGACGACGATCCGGTCGCCTTCCGCCAGCAGAGTGCCCTTCGAGGGACCCGGCAGCAGCTGCACGTACTTCTCACCCAGCACCGAGCGGGCGCGGATGGCGGCCCGGGTGTCCCGGGGGACCTGCAGCTCCTCGTCGATCAGCAGCTCCATCCAGGCCTGGTTGTCCTGGACCCAGATGCGCTCGACGGAGCCCACGTCCACGCCGGCCACCGAGACCACGGCGCCCTCGACCACGCCGCCGGCGTTGTCGAACACGGCCTGGACCCGGTAGGTGCCCGCCTGCATCCGGAAGGCCCCGACCTGGACCGCCAGGTAGGCCAGGATGAGCAAGGCCACCAACAGCAGCACGCCCACGGCGAGCTCGTGCTTGCGGTTGCGGGCGCTCACGAGCCGGCCCTCGCGCCCGGGGCCGTGAGGCCCGCGAGCCAGGCGGTGTCGAGGTTGCGGCGCAGGAAGTTCTTCACGATCGGGTCGGTGGAGGCGAGCACCTGGCGGGTGGGCCCGAACTCCACGAGGCGGCCCTCGTATAGCATCCCGATGTGGTCCGCGACCTTGACCGTCCCGACGATGTCGTGGCTGATGACCACGAAGGTGATGCCCAGGCGGCGCTTCATGTCGATGATCAGCTGGTCGATGGCCTCGGAGGTCAGCGGATCGAGCCCGGAGTTGGGCTCGTCGAAGAGGATGATCTCGGGCTCCATGACGATGGCCCGCGCCAGCCCCACCCGCTTGCGCTGCCCCCCAGACAGCGAGGCGATGCCGCGACCGGAGAAGCCCGGCAGCCCCACCCACTCCAGCTTCTCGTCCACCAGGCGCTGGCGCTCGGTGGGGCCCAGAGCCTTGCGGTGGTGCTCGAGGGGGAAGCCGACGTTCTGCCCGACGGTCAACGAGTCGAACAGGGCGCCGTCCTGGAAGAGCATCCCCATGCGCCGCCGCAGGGCGTAGAGCTGGCGCTCCGAGGCGGCGGCCACGTCCTGGCCGAAGACCCGCACGGCGCCGCGGTCCGGCCGCAGCAGGCCGATGATGTGCTTGAGCAGCACCGACTTGCCCGTGCCGGACGCCCCGATGATGGCGGTGGTCTCGCCCGCGGGGATGCCGAGGCTGATGTCGTGGAGCACCTGGGTCTCGCCGAAGGACTTGTAGACGCCCTCCAGCTCGATCACGGGCGCAGGCGCGCTGGCCCTATCCATAGAACAGCTCCGACATGAAGTAGTTGAGGAAGACCACCACCACGCTCACGGTGACCACGGCGCCGTTGGTGGCCTTGCCCACACCCTCGGGGCCGCGGCCGGCCTCGAAGCCGAAGAAGCAGGCCACCAGCGCGATGATGATCCCGAACACCAGGCCCTTGGTCATGCAGTACAGGAAGTCCACGCCCTGGATGCCCTCGCGGGCGAACTCGAGGAAGACCGCGCCGTTGAGGCCCAGCTGCCAGATGGTGACCAGGTAGGCGCTGCACAGCGTGGCGAAGATCGCGACGATGGTCAGGGCCGGCAGCACGAGCACGATGCCCGCCAGCCGCGGCAGGATCAGGTACCACATGGGGTTGACCGCCATGGCCTCGAGGGCGTCGATCTGCTCGCGGATGCGCATGACCGCGATGTGGGAGGCCATCTCGGTGCCGGCCTTGGCGGCGATCATGGCCGCGGCGATGACCGGCGCCATCTCGCGGATCCCGGCGGTGGAGACGAACATGCCCACCAGCCGCGAGCCGCCGAGGGGCGCGAAGGCGTTGTAGCCCTGCAGGGCCAGGTTGGTGCCCACGAAGGCCGAGATGATCAGCAGCACCGGCAGGCTCTTGACCCCGATCCGGTAGGCCTCGGCCATCACCATGCCGGGGGGAGGCGGACGCCGCCACGACGCCCGCGCGAAGGCTCCCAGGAAGAGCCCGAAGCGGCCGATGCCGGTGATGAAGGCGATCATCCGACGCTCCCGAAGAACGCCGAGGTGAGCAGGTAGTTCGCCGCGATGAAGATCAGGATGGTGTAGACGACGGTGTCGTTGACAGCCCGGCCCACACCCGCCGCGCCGCCCCGGGTGTGGTAGCCCAGGTAGCAGCCGACCACGCCGATGAGGGCGCCGAAGACCGTGGTCTTGATGACCGTGCCCCACACGTCCGCGGGGCCGGTGAGGTTCCACAGCTCGGCCATGAAGATGCCGTGGGCCTCACCCTTCATGAGCACCGCCGTGATCCAGCCGCCGACGATACCCGAGACGCAGCCCATCAGGTTGAGCACCGGGCAGGCGATGGTCAGGGCCAGCACCCGCGGCGCCGCGTGGAAGGCCAGGCTGTCCACGCCCATGACGTCGGTGGCGTCCAGCTCTTCCTTGATGCGCATGGCGCCCAGCTCCGCGGCGAAGGAGGCGCCGCCCTGGGCCGCGACCAGGGTGCTGGCCATCACCGGGGACAGCTCGCGGATGATGGCGGCGGCCACGAAGGGTGAGAGCAGGCGCTGGCTGCCGTACATGGCGAAGATCTCGAGGCCCTGCAGCGACATGACCATGCCGAAGGGGAAGACCACCGCGATGACCGGCAGCATGCAGCGCATGATGACCGTGTCGAGCTGCGCCAGGAAGCTGCGCAGGGGGACGCGCAGGGTCACCGTGGCCCACGCCACCCGGGCTGCGAAGATGCCGATGCGGCCCATCAGCTCGAGCGTAGCGACCATCCTTCCTCGCGGCGGACGCGACCATGGGCGGTCACGCAGGCCCGCTCCGGTTAATCCCCCGGCTCGACCCGGGCGAGCCAGCCCGACCGGAGCTCCCATGTCCCGTCACGCCATCATCACCCTCCTCTTCTCCGCGCTGCTGATCCCCTCCGTCGCCCAGGCCGAGGACGCCTGGATCCTCGAGGACATCGAGGCCCTGCGCTGGCCCGACGCCGAGCAGGTCTCCGTGGTGCTCGAGCCCGGTGACAAGGTCACCGTGGTCTACAAGGCCGACGGCATGGTGCGCGTGCGCAAGGGCGCCGAGTTCGGCTGGGTGCCCGAGGCCAAGCTGGGCGACAGCGATCCCAGCCCCGCGGCCGCCGAGGACGATCCCTGGGCCATCCCGGACATGCCCACCCTGGACATCCCGGGCCTGGACGCCGAGCCCGCCGCCGAGCCCGCCCCGGAAGCCGCGCCCGAAGCGCCGGCGGAGTAGGGCGGGAGGTCGAACGCGGGTCGCAGGAGGCGAGTCGTCGGAGGCGAGTCGCGAGTCGCGAGTCGATGAAGGTCAGAGGTGGGTCGACCTACGACCTACGACCATCCTCCATCGCCCCACCTTGCTCGACTCGCGACTGGCGACTGGCGACTGGCGACCCACGACTCGCGTCCTCCCTCCCACCACGCTCCCGTCTGCGTCAGTACGCGACCGGCAGCGCCTCATCCAGCTCGAAGACCGTCACACCCACGGTGATGCTGCTGGCGCCGCGGCTGGTCCACACCACCATCAGCACCGGCACGCCGTCGGGCTCGGCCTCGGCCACCAGGCCGCGGCAGGGGACCGCGGGGACGGGCAGCACGCCGTGCCCGACCTCGTCGCCGTCGCGGGTGACGATGACGTCGGGGGCGGCCATCGGGGCCTTGCGCTCGACCCGGACCTGCTCGAGGCGGCCGTCGCCGCCCAGGTCGCCCCGGGCCAGGACCTCGCGGCTGATGACCGCGGGCTGGTGGGGTTGGCCCTGCTCGTCGAGGCAGCCGTCGCTCAAGACCTCGTAGTCGTCCAGCTGCTCCGGCACGGTCGCGAGGGAGTCACCCTCGAGGGGCCGCACGGCCGGCCGGCCCTGCAGCGAGGGGTGTCCCACCAGCAGCTGGCCCGGCTTGTACAACACCACACCGTCCACCGCGGTGACCGAGGCCCGCTGTCGCAGCTCGGGGGTGGCGGGCCCGGACTCCTGGGCCCACACCGGCGCGCTGGCCAGGGAGAGCAGGATGGTGAGGACGGCGGCGGCCAGGGTCTGCAAGAGCGCTCCGTGTTCAGCGGGATCAACCCGCGAGCACGGCTGCATATCCCACGAAACTCGACCGGGCCTGCGAGGCCCAGCGGCGGCGGGAATCAGGCCGCAGAGCGGAACAGGGTCAAGGCGATCGCGAGCGCCACGACGGCGCCCACCGCCAGCTCGGTCATGCCGGGCATGGACTCTCCGGGGAAGGCTGGCTCACCTTGACATGGACCTGACAGAACCGCCACAGCTTTGTCACGGATTTTTTGTGCGTGGTCCTACACACCACAAGCCCGGAGGGTGAGCCCCCTCGCTTCCACGAAGGTCGAGCGCGGGATAGGGGGCCCGCCCCCCACGCAACGCCCGGAGAATCCGTGCCCGACGCCGCCCCCCAACAGCTGCGCTTCTGCGTGCTCGCGTCGGGCTCGAGCGGCAACTGCACCTACGTCGGAGATGGTGAGACCGGGCTGTTGATCGACGCCGGCATCAGCGCCAAGCAGGTGCTGGACCGCCTCGTGGCGGTCGGGCTCGGGGAGGCCCCCATCGACGCCGTCCTGCTGACCCACGAGCACCGGGACCACGTCCAGGGCGCGCGGGTGCTGTCCAACAAGCTCGAGCGGCGCCTGGGCCGGCGGATCCCCTTCCTGTCCACCTCGGGCACGGCGGGCCAGATCCCCAGCAAGCACCGCCCGGCGGGCATGACCTACCTGCAGCCCGAGCTCGCCCACAGCGTCGGCGCGTTCGAGATCCAGGCCTTCTCGATCCTCCACGACACCGCGCAGCCCGTGGGCTACCGGGTCGAGGCCAACGGCTGGTCCCTGGGGCTCGCCACCGACCTCGGCCGGCCCACCACCACCGTCGAGCACCACCTGAGCGACGTGGACATCGCCATCGTGGAGTTCAACCACGAGCTCGAGATGCTCCTGCGAGGCCGCTACCCCTGGTGGCTCAAGCAGCGGGTCCAGTCGAGCCACGGCCACCTCTCCAACGAGCAGGCCGCCGATCTCGTCGAGCGGATCGCCTCCCCTCGGCTCAAGCACCTCGTCCTCGCTCACCTCTCCCACGAGAACAACCGCCCTGCCAGGGCGCGGGCAGCCGCCCACGCCGCCCTGGCGCGCAGCCGTGCACCGGACGACGTCCAGGTCACGGTGGGCAGCCAGACCCACCCCACCCAGGTGGTCACCTTGGAGTCAACATGAAGATCGTCGCCATCGTAGGCTCGCTGCGCGAGAACTCCACCTCGCGCAACGCCCTCCGCCTCGCCGCGTCAGGAGCCGAGAAGGCCGGCGCCACCGTCGAGTGGCTCGAGCTCAACGAGCTCGACCTGCCCTTCTGCGACGGCCGCAAGGACCGCGCCAGCTACGGCGCGGACGCCCGGCGCATGGTCACCATGGTCCAGCAGGCCGACGCGCTGCTGGTGGGCTCCCCCGAGTACTACGGCTCCATGACCGGGGCGCTCAAGAACGCCCTGGACCTGCTCGGCGAAGAGTCCGTCCGCGGCAAACTGGTGGGCCTCATCGCGGTGGCTCGCGGCGACGCGGGCGCGATGAACACCCTCAACCACCTCCGCCACGTCTTCCGCTGGATGGGCGCCTGGGTGCTGCCCACCCAGGTCTCCCTCCCGCGGGCCAAGGAGGCCTTCGGCGCCGATGGTCAACCCCTCCGCGAGGGGGGGGCCGACTAACTGCCCGCCCGGGGAACCGACACGTGGGGCTCCCCCGGCCGGCTGCCCGGGGGCGCCCTCTGATCCCACCCACCCGGCGTCTCCACGGAGTCCGACATGGACGAAACCCAGCGCGACAAGCAGAACACCATCGCCCAGTGGGCCTTCGACACCCGCCCCATCCTCGGGCGCTTCCACCTCTGGCTCGAGGACGTCGAGGTCCAGTGGGTCCGCGGCGAGCCCGTGGCGGAGTTCACCCGTGAGATCTCGTTCCTGAACGGACAGATCGAGCGCCTGATGGTCATGATGGGGGCGGTCACCGCCCTGGGCACCAAGCTCTTCGGCCGCCACGGCGAGGGCGCCGACCAGCCCAAGGCCTTCCTCAACCAGGTCAAGAAGGACGCCGACGCCATCTCGGCCTACGCCATGTCCGAGTGCCTGTGGTACCTCACCCGCCACCTGCCCGAGAACCACGCCATCATGGTCAGCCTCGGCGAGGGCCTGATGCCCAAGGCCGGTGAGACCCCCGAGATGGGCTCCAACCCGCAGCTGGGCTTCGGCCGCGTCTACGCCCGGCCGGAAGTGGCCCGCAAGCTCGACCGCTGGGTGGTCCGCCTGCTCAACGACGACAGCTACGGCTGGGACGAGTTCTACGGGCAGCTCAAGCGCTCCGGCATCACCGTCTGGGGCGCCGCCATCGACACCCTGGAGAACACCTCGCGCTTCGCCAAGGGCCGCGACACCGGCCCGATGACCGTGATCCACCTGTTCGATCAGCCGCTGCAGGTCTCCCGCCCCTACGAGGGCTACATGGGCAACCTGCTGCTGCCCAACGAGGTCGTCGCCCGCGCGGCCGAGCGCTCGGTGCTCATCAACTTCCGCACCCCGCGCGCCAAGGTCATGGAGTCCATCCAGGACACCTACCCGGGCGTGAAGCCCGAGAACGTGCACGTCTGGTGCCTGCGGGGCAAGAGCCGCGTCGCGCGCGTGGGCGGCCTGTGGAAGGAGTGGACCGACGCCGGCGCCCACGTCATCGACCCCGGCTGGACCCTGCCCACCGGCGAGGCCGCCTTCACCGAGTCCGGCACCTACGCCCCCACCTTCCTGATCGGAGAGTGGCAGGACGACGACGGCGACACCCACCTGTTCCTCTGCGACGGCTACGCGGCCTCTGCCGAGGCCATGCAGGCCGCCAGCCTGGCCCCCATGCTCGGCCTGGACGCCTCCATCGGCGTCTTCACCTCGAAGTTCAGCCTGCCCTACGACAAGGAGAGCCAGGTCATGGGCCTCGATCCCGAGGATCCGGACCTGGGCGAGCGCCTCGCCGCGCTCATGGACCACACCCCGGACGAGGACGAGGTCGCCCGCTACCGCGCGATGATCCTCGAGGGTGCCGAGGCCGGGCTGGTGCTGGACAAGACCACCATCAACGCCGACGACTTCTTCCCCGAGAAGCGCTGGGATGTGCTGGCCATCAACGGCTACATGAGCCCCGACCCCTACTCGGGCGCCCCCGGTGTGGAGCAGATCTCCGACGACACCTGGAAGGTCACCGTGCGCATGGCCACCCCCCGTGGCGACAAGCGCATCACCTTCAGCCTGCGCATGATGGAGTCCTTCGAGCAGAGCCGCCTGGTCTTCAACCCGCTGCTCATCCGCTTCTTCTCCGGCGAAGACCACACCACCCGCGCCGTCAAGATCTCGGACTCCGGCCGCATCCGCAACGAGCTGCAGACCCTCTGCCTCGAGGCCATCGAGTTCATCGGATCGGACAAGATGCGGGTCCACTTCGACCGCATCCTCCCGGAAGTCATCAGCAGCGGCAACCAGCGCACCCTCCTCGAGGTGCTCACCTGGTACAAGGCCCACCACCCGCGCTGGTTCGCGTGGCTGGAGATCGAGCCTCCCGCCGGGGGAACCGGCTCCGCGTGAGTCCGCCTGGCAGGGTAGCTTCCCGCGCCTGACGCGATAGAAGGCCGTTGTCCGGTGGCTGTCCGGTCGTTCTGAGGATCGGCCCGGCGGCGACCCGAGCACCAGGAGGCTGCTGATGCTGGTCCGCTTCGTGTCCTACCTCGGCAAAGAGGGCTTCGGGGAGCAGTTCTACGGCGAGTACGAGCTGAACGGCGAGACCCACCCTTGCACCATCCGCTGGGCCGCCGAGCCCCGCGGGAGCCTGGGCAAGGACAACCCCCTGGCGCGCGTCCGCGACTCCGGCCTGCTCATGCAGCTCTACCCGGATCCGCTGGTGCCCCGGGTGCTCGCGGTGGTGCCCTGCTTCAACGGCCTGGCCGTGGTCTCCGAGGCCCCCGGCGGTGTGAAGCTGGCCGAGATCGATGAGCGTCCCCTGCCCGAGCCCGTGATCCTCGAGATCGTGCGCCAGGTCTGCGGGATGCTGGACCGCTGCTACACCCGCAAGGATGTCAACACCGGCGAGATGCTGCGCACGATGCACCGCGCGATCTCCACGGAGTGCATCCACGTCCGGGCCGACGGCACCCTCCGGATCACCGGCTTCGAGAAGATGTCCACCGTCTGGTCCGCGCGCGCGGCCGAGACCTCCGCCCTCGCCACCCACCCCGGTGCCCGCCTGGCCCCGGAGCAGATGGCCGGCCAGGTCTTCCACGCCACCGACGTCTACCTGGCCGGCCTGGTGGCCGTCGATCTGCTGGTCAACCCCGAGCGGGCCTCGAAGACCGCGCGCATGCTGGCCATGTGCATCTGCGATCCGGAAGGCTTCGAGGAGATCCGCGAGCAGGTGCTGTCGGACGACACCGTCGAGGCCAGCACCAACCTGCGCGGCCTGCTGCGCTCCATGCTCCAGGAAGACCCCAAGTCCCGCCCCGCCGCCGCCATCATCAACAACATGGCCGCTGTGGTGGGGGCCGACGGGTCGGCCCTCGCCGAGTACGCCGCCGGGCTCGACATCCCGGAGGCGGCGGAAGGCCTCTTCCATCAGTTCGTCGGCCGCAGCCTGGACCTGCCCGACCCCGAGCTGCGCCCCTTCCCCACCGAGCGTCCCCTGGGCCCCGCCATCACCATGGACCCGCCCGCCCGGCCCCCCGGCCCGGGGGGGGGGGCGCCCGCGCCCCCCGCGCCGGCCGCCGCCCCCCCGCCCCCGCCGCGCCCCCCGGGGGGGCGCCAGCCCCCCGCTCCCGAGCCGGAGGAAGACATCGAAGAGGCGACCGACGTCGGCGCCGTCGAAGAGGTCATCGCCGCACGGGCCGAGCCCGCGGCCCCCGTGGCCCCGCCCCCGCCCCCCGGCGTCGCCTCGGTGACCCCTGGCACCACTCCGCCCACGCCGGAACCGGAGCCGCCTGCTCCCGAGCCCGAGCCCGAGCCCGAGCCCGAGCCCGAGCCTGCTCCCGAGCCGGAACCCGAGCCCGAGCCTGCTCCCGAGCCGGAGCCGGAGCCGGAGCCGGAACCCGAGCCCGCACCGCCCGCTCCCGAGCCGGTGGAGCCCGCCGTCGATCCCGAGCTGGGCACGCCCCTGCCGCAGCCCAGCACGCCCGCCACGACGCCCCCGCCGGTGGAGCAGCCCCTGCCCGCCAAGCCCCCCGCGCCCCTCGACGAACCCGCCCCCTTCGAGCCCCCCGCCTCCAAGGACGACGCCGAGCTCGACGCCCCCAAGAAGAAGTCCAAGCTGCCGATCATCATCGGCATCGTCGTGGTCCTCTTCATCCTGGGCTTCATCGCCTGCGCCGGCGGCGCCGGCCTGGTGTTCCTGCTTTAGAAGCTGTCAGCCGTCAGCTGTCAGCCTCGTCCCGCTGGTCCGCGGCGCCGGCGGTGGGCCGGTGATGCAGTGGCGGTGCGAGCGTCCGCGGGGCGCAGCGCTGCTGGCTCACCGCGACGTTGAACCCGGCACAACGGAGCTGACAGCTGAGAGCTGAGAGCTCGCTAGTGGAAGTCCCGGCTCCGGGGTGAGACGTCCGGGGCCTGCTCGAGCTCGGCGACGTGGTAGGCGACGAGGCTCAGGGCCTCGTTCTCGCGCTGCAGCTTGCCGCGGATGACCACCAGGGTCGCGGTGCGCACGATGCGGCGCTGCCGCTGGTAGAGCTTGGGCCAGATGACCACGTTGAGCTGACCGGTCTCGTCCTCGAGGGTCAGGAACACCACCCCCGAGGCGGTGCCGGGCCGCTGCCGGCACGAGATGAGCCCCGCGACCCGCACGACCCGCCCGGCCTTGACCTCGGACAGCGCGGCCACCGGGTGCACGCCCTCGCGCTCGAGGCGGGCACGCTCGAGGCCGATGGGGTGCTGGTGCACGCTCAGGCCCACCGCCGCATAGTCCGACTCCAGGCGCTCGCGAGCGGTGGCCTCGGGCAGCTGGGGTGGTGGAGACCGGCGGGAGATGCCCGCGAACAGCGGGTTGTCCCACAGCCCCGCCACGGCCCACAGGGCATGGCGCCGGGACAGGCCCAGGGCCTGGAAGGCGTCGGCCCGGGCCAGCAGCTCGAGGGCGGCCCGGGGGAGCTGGCTGCGGGCGGCCAGATCGTTCAGGTCGCGGAAGCGGTCTTCGGCCCGGGCCCGTTCGAGCTGCTCGGCCCACTGCTGGCCGAAGCCCCGGATCAGCCGCAGCCCCAGCCGGACCGCGGGCTGGTCCGGGTCGTCGCTGGAAGGCTCCAGGCTGCAGTCCCAGCTGGACCGGGTGGCGTCGATGGGGCGCACCTCGACGTCGTGGCGCTGCACATCGGCCACCAGAGCCCTCGGGGTGTAGAAGCCCATGGGCTGGCTGTTGATCAGCGCCGCGCAGAAGGCCGCCGGGTAGTGGTGCTTGAGCCAACAGGAGACGTAGACCAGCAGGGCGAAGGAGGCGGCGTGGGACTCGGGGAAGCCGTACTCGCCGAAGCCCTTGATCTGTTCCACCATGCGATCGGCGTAGGTTCCGGTGATGCCGTTGGCCTCGAGGCCCTTGCGGAACTCCTCGGCGATGGGCCCCAGGGCGCCCTTGCGGCGCCAGGCGGCCATGGAGCGCCGCAGGCGGTCGGCCTGGCCCGCCGAGAAGCCCGCCACCGCCATGGCCGCCGCCATGACCTGCTCCTGGAAGATGGGCACCCCCAGGGTGCGCTCGAGGATGGGCTCGAGGGCCGGGTGGGGGTAGCGCACGGGCTCGAGCCCCTGGCGGCGCTTCAGGTAGGGGTGCACCATGCCCCCCTGGATGGGGCCGGGGCGCACGATGGCCACCTCGATGACCAGATCGTAGAAACAGCGGGGGCGCAGCCGGGGCAGCATGGACATCTGGGCCCGGCTCTCGATCTGGAACACGCCGACCGTGTCGGCACGACAGATCATGTCGTAGACAGCGGGATCCTCGGCGGGGACCGAGGCCAGGGTCCAGCGCCGCCCCCAGGGGGGCGTGGGGTGGGGTGGTGACTCATCACCCGGGCCGGCGGGGGTGGTGAACTGGCGGGCGTCGGCGGGATCGTCGGGGATGGCGCCGTGGGGGGCGAAACCGGAGACCAGGTCGAAGGCCTTGCGGATGGCGGTGAGCATCCCCAGCGACAGCAGATCGACCTTGACGAAGCCCACGTCGTCGATGTCGTCCTTGTCCCACTGGATGACCGTGCGACCCTGCATGGTGGCGGGCTCGATGGGCACCCGGCCGCTCAGGTCGTCGTCGGTGAGCACGAAGCCCCCGACGTGGATGCCCACATGGCGCGGGAAGCCCCTCAGCTCGCCGGACAGCTCGACCGTGAGCTTCACCCGGTCCTCGGCGGGATCGAGGCCGGCGGCCTGGAGCTGATCGTCGGTGATGGGCTCCCGGCCCCAGTAGTCGGCCTGGCGGGCCATGGCGTCGATCTGGTCGAGGCCCAGGCCCAGGGCCTTGCCCACGTCGCGCACGGCGGAGCGGCGCCGGTAGGCGATGACCTCGTTGACCATGGCGGCCCGGTGGCGGCCGTATTTTTCATAGAGGTATTGGATGAGCTCCTCGCGCCGCTCGTGCTCGAAGTCCACGTCGATGTCGGGGGGCTCGCCCCGCTCGGCGCTGATGAAGCGCTCGAAGAGCAGGGTGGAGCGCGAGGGGTCCACCGCCGTGATCCCCAGAGCGAAGCAGACCGCGCTGTTGGCCGCCGAGCCCCGGCCCTGGCAGAGGATGCCCCGGGAGCGGGCGAACTGCACGGCGTCGTGGACGGTGAGGAAGTAGGCGGCGAAGCCCAGCTGCTCGATGATGCCCAGCTCGTGGTCGACCTGGGCCTGGACCGTCGCGGGGACCCCCGCGGGGTAGCGCTCCGCCAGGCCCTGGCGCACCAGCTGCACGAGCCAGGACATGGGGCTGTGGCCGTCGGGCACCACCTCGCGGGGGTAGCGGTAGTCCAGCTGGGCCAGGGAGAAGCTGTGCTCGGCGGCGATGGCGGCGCTGGTGCGCACCGCGTCGGCGAGGCGCCCCGGCGCGTCACCCCCGATGGCGCGCCCCACAGCCTGGAAGAGGGCGTGGGCCTGGGCTGGGGAGCGCAGCACCCGGGCGGCGTTGGGGGCCAGGGCGCGCCCGGCCGCGTCGATGGTTGTGCGGCGGCGGATGCAGGTGATCACGTCCAACAGGCGCTTGCGATCCGGGTGGTGCTGCTGCACGTCGCCCACCGCGACCAGAGGCAAGCCGGCCCAGCGGGCCAGGCGCAGGCTGGCGCCGATGTGCGCGGCATCGCCCGGCTGGAGGGCGCAGCTGACCGCCAGGGCGATGCGATCGCCGAAGGCCTCTCGCAGGGGCGAGAGCTGGGCCACGGACCAGGGCCCGTGCAGCAAGGCGGTGAGGCCGGTGGCGTGCTCGAGCAGATCGGGCAGCTGGTGCAGGGCCTGACCCTTGGGCTGATCCCGACGGCCGATGGTGAGCAGTCGGCAGAGGCTGGCCCAGCCGGCGCGATCCCGCACCAGCACCACGACGCTGGGGAGGTCCTGCAGGGTGAGCAGCGCGCCGACCACCAGCTTCACCCCGTGCTCACGGGCCGCCCGGTGGGCCCGAACCATGCCGTAGACACCGTCGCGATCGGTGATGGCGACGGACGACAGGCCCAGCTCGGCGGCCTGGGCGACCAGCTCTTCGGGCGACGAGGCCCCCTCGAGGAACGAGAAGTAGGAGCGGCAGAACAGCTCGGCGTAGGGGGGCGGCGCGCTCACGCGGACACCGCGGGGGTGGGGGAGCCCTGGTCGAAGAGGCCGTGCAGGAAGGCGTGCCCGAGCTCGCGGAAGACCCACAGCCCGCGGCCGTCCTGCAGCTCGAGGGACCAGTAGCGGCGGTCGAGCCCGGCGGCCCACCACTCGACGTTGAGCAGCTCGGGCCCCCAGCAGCGCCGCACCGGCAGCCAGCGACCCTCGAGCTGGACCCGCCGCGGTGGGCCGAGGCGTGGCTCGAGCTGCACGGGCTTGGGCTCGGACAGCATCAAGGCCGGGCGCGGCAGGGGCAGGGAGAAGCGCCAGGCTTCGTGGGGCCAGGCCGGGTCCAGGTCCTTGGCGCCCTGCTTGGTGGAGGCGGGGGGCGCAGCCTGGGCGGCCTGCTGGAGGCCGGGCTCCACGAAGCGGCCCTGCGCGTCGAAGCTGGAGCCAGGGGCCCAGGCGGCCTCGGGTCGCCAGCGATCCCGGGGCTGGGGGGTGAACATGGCCGCCGGCCCGAGGCTGTCGGCCAGCCGCGCGGCGACACCGGCCAGGGACTCGAGGGGCTCGCCCCCGGCGAGCAGGGGGGCCTGCGCCCCCGCGAAGGGGACCGGGCTGAGCTCCAGGGTCAGGCCGAGCACCGGGGCCGCCAGCTGCAGGCCCTCGAGGCGGCGGCGCAGCAGGCGGACGAGGCGCTCGGGATCGCGCACGGGGCGGCCTGTGCGCAGGGAGAGGCGCAAGCTGCCGGCGTCCTCGAGGGTCAGGATCAGCACCAGGCCCACCAGGCCCTGGGCCCCCGCCTCGAGCTGCGCGCAGAGATCCCCGCAGAGCCGCTTGAGCACGAACAGCAGCGGCTCGACGGCGCTGACGGGGGCCGGGAGCTCCCAGCCGACGCGCATGCGCTCACCCTCGACCCGCGCGGCCATGGGCAGGCTGCCCAGCCCCCCGCGGGCCAGGCGCTGCAGGCGCACGGCTTCGGCCCCGAAGCGACCCGCCACATCGGCCGGCGCGAGGACGGCCAGCTCCCCCACCCGACGCAGGCCGAGATCATGCAGCAGCCGGGCGAGACGCGGGCTGGGCTCGAGGGCGCGCAGGGGCAGCGGAGCCAGGGCCTGGGCAAGACCGGCGGGGGGGACCACCACATCGCGGGGGGCCCAAGCCGCCAGCACCCGCGCGGCGAAGAGATCATCGGCGATCACGACCCGCGCGTCGTGCCCCAGCAGCTGCAGGCGGTCGGCCGCCCCGGCCAGCAGCGCGGGCTCGGGCGTGGGTGGGCGCGCGCCACCGCCGGGGGGGACCAGCTCGGCCGCCAGGCCGTCGGGGGGCAGCGGCGCCACGGCGGGGGCGAAGCGCGACAGCTGCCAGGCGAGCTCGGCGAGATCCAGGGACTCGTCATCGGGCTCGAGCAGCTCGATGGCCAGATCCGGCAGCAGGGCGCGGGCCGCCGCCAGGGTCATGCCGTGCTCGATGCCGGCCCGTGCAGCGCGCGAGGTGCAGGCCTGCACCCGCAGGGCGCTCTTCTGTTCGGCCACCAGCACCACGGCCTGGCGCGGATCCCAGCCGCAACGGTCCAGCCGGAAGCCCGGCAGGTGGCAGACCAGGTAGCGGGGCCCTGTGGCCGCGGGTGGTGAGGGACTCATTCATTGAACATATGTTCAATCCGCCCGGGGCTCAAGTCATACTATCGCCAATTGCGGTCATGTTCTGTCCGCAACACCCCATCCCCTGGACACAAAACGACCCGAGCGGCGAACCGCCCGGGTCGTCGTGCTGGAAGAACCGCTGCTAGGCGGAGATCAGACCGCGCTCGATGAGCTGGTCGATGACCTGCTGGGCGGACTCCTCGACGGTGCAGTCGGTGGTGACCTTCAGCTCGGGGTTCTCGGGGTACTCGTAAGGAGCGCTCACGCCGGTGAACTGGGGGATGATGCCCGCGCGGGCCTTCTTGTACAGACCCTTGGGATCACGGCCCTCGCAGACCTCGAGGGAGCTGTCGACCAGGCACTCGAGGAAGCGGCCCTCGGCCACGCGGCCGCGCGCGATGTCGCGGTCGGCGATGTAGGGGCTGATGAAGGCGGTCAGGGTGACGACGCCGGCGTTGGAGAACAGGGCCGCGACCTCGCCGATGCGGCGGATGTTCTCGGCGCGGTCCTCGGGGGAGAAGCCGAGGTCCTTGTTGAGACCGAAGCGGATGTTGTCGCCATCGAGCACGAAGGCGTGGACGCCGCGCTGGATGAGCATCTGCTCGACCTTCACCGCCACGGTGCTCTTGCCCGAGCCGGACAGGCCGGTGAGCCAGATGACGCAGCCCTTCTGGTTGAAGGTGCTCTCGCGCTCCTCGGGGCTGACGAGACCGATGTGCTTGGTGATGTTGGTGGCCTTCTGCTCGACCATGATTCGCTCCTCGATGGGGGGGAAAGGTTGGAAAGGGGCCGCCCCTATCGCAGCCCCCCCGCCCGGGCAACCGAGGCATCTCCGGAACAGGACACAGGCCACACAGGGACCGCACTGCACTGCTGCGCGGGGGCGGGGCCACGCGATAGCAGGGGGCGATGCACGCCTCCCCTCCACCACCCGACGCCCTCGCCCGCCGCTTCCCGGAGCTGGGCATCCCCCGCCTCGCGCTGGGCTGCTTCCCCACCCCGGTGGAGCGTCTGCCCATCGCCCCCGGCGGCGTGGAGCTGTGGGTGAAGCGCGACGACCTCGCCGGCGAGCACTACGGCGGCAACAAGGTCCGCAAGCTCGAGTACCTCCTGGCGGCCCACCAGGGGCAGCCCCTGCTGACCATCGGGGCCGACGGCTCCCACCACATCCTCGCCACCGCTCTGTACGGCCGCATGGTGGGCTGTGAGACCTACGGGGTCATGGCCCCCCAGCCCTCCAACCCCCATGTCCGCGAGAACCGGGCGCTCATCGAGGGCCTGCTCGCCGACTGGGTGGACGTGCCCACCCGCCTGCTGATCCCCGCCGGGATGCTGCGCCTGCGCCTGCGCCTGGCCAAGGCGGGCCTCCCCTCCCCCGTGGACATCCCCGCCGGCGGCTCCAACCCCACCGGCTCCCTGGGCTGGGTCGCCGGGGGTCTCGAGCTCGCCGAGCAGGTCCGCGACGGCCTGCTCCCCGAGCCCGATCAGGTCTGGCTGCCCCTGGGCAGCGGCGGCAACGCCGCGGGCCTGCTGGTGGGGCTGCGCCTGGGCGGCCTGCGCACCCGGGTCATGGCGGTGCGGGTGGTGGAGCGTCCCCTCACCAGCGGCACCGCCACCCGCCTGCTGGCCCACCGCACCCTTCGCCTGCTGCGCGCCCACGGCCTGAGCGAGCCCGTGAGCCTGGGGGGCTTCGAGGTGATCGAGGGCTACCTCGGCGGTGGCTACGGCCACGACACCCCCGACGCAGCCCGGGCGGCCCACATCGCCCGCACCGAGCTGGGCCTGGCCCTCGAAGGAACCTACACCGCCAAGGCCATGGCGGGCTGCCTGGACCACCTGCGCACCGCGCGGGGTGTGCGCACCGCCCTGTTCCTCGACACCGTCTCCTCCCGGCCCCTGCCGGACCCCGCCAGCGTCCCGGAGCCGGCGTGAGCCTCCACACCCTCACCCTGCTGCGGCTGCTGCTCGCCAGAGATCCGGCGGCGCTGATGGCGGCCTTCTACCGCTTCGCCGATCCGATCTTCGAGGCGGTCACCCGTGACAGCGGGCTGATCAACGTGGGCATGGCCGCCGACCCCGCCACCGCCGACCTGGCGGAGGCCCAGCGGGACCTGGTGCGCCACACCGTCCGAGCGCTGCCGCGGACGAGCCGGGACGGTGGCCCGGCGCGCTGGCTCGAGACGGGCTGCGGCTGGGGCGGACCCGCCGCGCTGCTGGCCGCGGAGCACCCCGACCTGCGCATCCACGCCCTCGACATCAGCCCCGAGCACGCCGCCGCGACCCGCGCGCGGGTCGCGCCCTTCGGCTCGCGGGTGCGGGTGCACCTGGCGGACGCCCAGCACGTCCCCTTCCACGCCGCCAGCTTCGACGGCGTCTACGCCATCGAGTCCGCCTTCCACTACCCCCGCAAGGAAGAATGGGTGCACGAGGTCCACCGCCTGCTGCGCCCCGGTGGCCGGGTCGCCATCGCCGACTTCGTCCTCCATCCCCAGCACACCCGCCCCCTCGAGCGCGCCGCCATGGCCCCGAACATGCGCATCGGCGCCATGCCCGGCCTCTTCACACCCGAGCGCTGGGTGGACGCCTTCGAGGCCGGGGGGCTGGTGGATGTGGAGCTCGAGGACGTCACCCCCGCCGTGATCGGGTTGCTGGGCCGCTGGGCCGACCGCATGCGGCAGGAGCACGCCCAGCTGCGGCGCCGCTACCCGCGGGCGCTGCTGGCCTACTACGCCCTGGGCCTGGAACGACTCGCCGCCCGCGGGGCCGAGGCGCCCGTGGGCTACGTGATTGTGCGGGGGCAGCGTCCCTGACAGCGAAGGGCGGCGTTGTGCTGCGGCGACACGCCGACAGCAGGAACGTCGTCGCTCGAGGACGCCGTAGGTCGGCCTCGAGCCTACTTGCGGCGGGCTTCCCGCACGCGCAGGGCGAGGACGCCGCGCTCCTGCTCGAGCTCCGGGTCCCATTCATCCAGGCCGCGGATGCTGGCCACAGCTTCGTCGCCGGTCTCGGCGGTGGGGACCAGGTTGCGGTGACCTTCGGTCTCGATCAGGGCTTCGAGGCTGGGGTAGCGCCGGACCATGCCGACCATGATGCTGCCGAAGCTGCCGAACTCGAGCCGGTCGCCGGAGGAGATGAACATGTAGTCGTCGCTGGACAGCAAGACGTAGACCGTCTTGAGGCCCTGTTCCATCTCGAGAAATGCCTCCTCGTACAGCGGGGCGTCGTAGGTGGCCATGGCTCATTCCCTGTCGGCTGGGGGGTTCAACGCTGAGCAAACGACATGAGTCAGCGGCGTCTCTAGCACGATCGTGGACAGTTCGCCCACCTTGGCTAGCCGGGTGGCCAGCCCAGCCGGCGCCCCGACAGCAGGTGGACATGGAGGTGTTCGACCTCCTGCCCGGCGTCTCGCCCGTTGTTCAGCACGAGGCGGTAGCCGCTGTCCGTCAGGCCCAGGGCCGCCGCGGCCTGCCGCGCGCCCCAGAACAGGCGGCCCAGCAGCTCGACCTGCTCAGGCTCCGCGTCCTCGAGGCGCGGGATGGGCTCCCGCGGCACGATCAGCAGGTGCGTGGGCGCCTGGGGTGAGATGTCGCGGAACGCGACGACGTGCTCGTCCTGATAGACGATGTCGGCGGGGATCTCCCCCGCCATGATCCGCTCGAAGATGGTGGGCATGGCGCCTCTGGATGGGTCAGTAGCGCGCCTGCAGCGGCAGGATCAGGATGCCGTCTTCGTGCTTGGGGCCAGCGACGATCACGGTGCCGTTGCGGTTCACGCTGAGGGTCGTGTCCAGCAGCTTGTTGTCCTGGCGTCCGAAGAACTGGATCCGGAACTGGGCCCGCTGGGCGTCCCGGGACTTGAGGGTCACGGTGACCTTGCGGTTGCCCACCAGCTGGAAGGTGCTGGTGCCGCCGGGGGACAGCTCTGCCTGGTAGGTGTCCAGCAGGCTGTAGCCGCTGTAGCGGAGGAAGCTGAGGTGGCGCTGCAGGTGCTGCAGCTGGGGGTCGATGCCGCTGTGGCTGTCGGAGGCGGCCACCACCAGCATCTGCAGGTTCACCTTGCCGGGGGCGGCGGCCCGCGCCGGCTGCCGGCCCTGGGCCCAGGCGTCGCCCGCGGGCAGACCCATGACGAGCACGAGCAGCGCGGCGAGCAGCCAGATGGGAAGGCGAAGGCGGGCGCAGGTCACGGCATCACCCCTCGACCGAGTCGGACTCGAGGCCTTCGTCGATGAAGATCACCATGGGGGCACCATCCTCGAGCTGGAAGACCTGAACCATAGCGTCTTCGGCCACCTCGAGCTGTTCGATCTCGATGGTGTTGACGTCGGCGATCTCGAAGATGGCCTCGGCCAGCTGGGGGCCGGGCTCGGTCGGCAGCTCGGGATCGGGGGTCTCGGGGCCGATGGCGTTGAGCACGAAGAGCAGGGCCGCGGCCGACGCGGCGAAGCTGAACAGGGGCAGCCGGCGCAGCCAGCGGGGGGTCGGGCGGGGCGCGGGCTCGACGCTGGGCTCCGGCGCGAGCGCGGGCTCGACGGCGTCCTGGGCCTGCTCGCTGGCGGCCACGGGCACCGCCGCGGGCAGGATGCTGTCCATGACCATGTCGGCGATGTCGATCTCGCCGGCCTCGGCCTGGATGCCCTGGGCCACCGCCGCCCAGGCGGCCTGCTCGCCGATGCCCAGCTCGTCGCGGACGGCGGGCCAGATGGCGGAGAGATCGTGGCCGGCGGTCTCGTGGGCGACGGCGTGGCGCAGCTGACGGCCGAGCTCGGCCATGGCGGTGATGGCGCGCCGGCCGGCGGGGTCGTCGGCCAGACGGGCCGCGACGGCGCGGCGGGCGTCGGGGCCCAGCTCGCCGTCGGCCATCGCGCAGAGCTCGAGCTGCTGGGCGTGGACGGTCTGGACGGCGTCCATGACCGGCTCGGTGAGCGCGACGCTGCGGGCCTCGACCGCCAGCTCGTGGGCCATGGCCTGCAGGGCCTGCTCGAGGCTTCGGTCCCGCGCGGGCTCGACCCGATCGAGCACCGCGCCCGCCAGGTCGGCGGGGAGGTGCAGCCGGGCCTCGCGCCGCAGGCCGTCGGCCAGGGCGGAGAGGTGTCGCTCGAGCCGAGGCTGGGGGCTGGGCTCCACGAAGTGCATCACGGCGTCCGCGAGATCGGCCTGGGCCGCCTCGCGCTCCAGCCCACCCCGCAGGGCCTCGAAGGCCTGGGCGGTGGGCTCGGGCTCCACCGGGACCTGCGCCAGCACGTCGGGTGCGAGATCGACGAGATCGCTCTCGCGCTGCAGGCCGCGCTGCAGGCCGCCGCGGATGCTGCACCAGGCCTCGCTGGTCTCCTGCTCGGACAGCAGCGCCTCGAGGGCCTGGAGGTCGGCCGGGGCTGCGGCGGCGCGGGCACCGCGCTGGAGCAGCTCCACCAGCGCGCGGGGCGCGTGGGTGGGGGGCACGGCGGCTGTACGCACGGGGCGGGGGGAATCGACCGCGGGCTCTGACGGCACCCGGAGCCGAACATTCGAGGAAAGGGGCTATTTTTTTCGAGGATCGTCGGTTTCTTCGAGGAGGGCCTGCAGCTTCTTGCGCGCGTAGAACAACCGCGACATGACCGTTCCCTCGGGAATGCCCATGGTCTCTGCGATCTCGCGGTAGGAGAAGCCCTCGATCTCCCGCAGCAGGACCACCTGCCGCTGGTCGTCGGACAGCTTCTGCATGGCGTCCATGATGCGCCCGTACAGCTGCGCGCGCTCGAGGTCCTTGGCGGGGCTGCGGCGCAGGTGATCCGGATCCCAGACCTCGTCGCCCTGATCCTGGTGCCCGATGCGCTCGTCGAACTCCGACATGCGCACCCGCCGGTGCTTGCGGATGTGGTCGATCGTGACGTTCGAGGCGATGCGGTACAGCCAGGTGGTGAAGCTGGCCTCGCGGCGGAAGCCGGCCATGTTGCGGTAGGCCTTGACGAAGGCCTCCTGGGTGAGGTCGCGGGCTTCTTCGCGGTTGCGGATCATGCCGTAGATGTGGGCGTAGATGCGGCCCTGGAAGCGCTCGACCAGCCCGCGGAAGGCGGTGGCGTCTCCGCCCTGGACCAGATCGACGAGATCGGTGTCGGAGAGCTCCCGCTCGGCCTCGCGGGTGCGGGCGGGTGCCCCGCCTCCGCCGCCCGACGGGCCGGCCATGGCGGACAGGCCCCAGGCGAGGGTGCCCGCCCAGGCGGACCCGCCTCCGAAGCCGTTGCTTGCCATCGACATGTGGAGACCTCCCTGGGGGTGCTCGTGGGCGAGTGCTCCGTGTGTGGAACCCTCGGCGAGCACCATCATATCCCGTGGGGGCCGATCAGTGGGCCTCGTCCCAGCTCCGGCCGGTCCCCGTCTCCACCACCAGCGGCACCGCGAGCTCGGCGGCGCCCGCCATCTCCTGGACCACCGCGTCGCGCACCGCGTCGAGCTGATCCTCGGGCAGCTCGATGAGCAGCTCATCGTGCACCTGCAGCAGCAGCCGCGCGTCGGGATGCTCGGCGAGCAGCCGGGCCTGGACTCGCACCATGGCGATCTTCATGATGTCGGCAGCCGTCCCCTGGATGGGTGTGTTCACCGCGATGCGCTCAGCGGCCTCGCGCACGTGACGGATCCGGGCGCCGAGGTCGGGCACCATGCGGCGCCGTCCGAAGCGGGTGGTGGCCACCCCGTGCTCCTTGGCGTCGGCGATGGCCTGCTCCACGTAGGCCTTCACCTGCGGATAGTGCACGAAGTAGTCGTCGATGATGCGCTGGGCGCGGCGGCGGTTGATCCCCAGCTCGTTGGACAGGCGGAACGCCGACATGCCGTAGATGATACCGAAGTTCACGGCCTTGGCCGCGCGGCGCTGGTCCGGGGTGACGAACAGCGGGGCGACCCCGAAGACCTCGGCGGCGGTGCGCTTGTGGATGTCCTCGCCCGTGCGGAAGGCCTCCACCAGGGGGCCCGACCCACAGTAGTCGGCCAGCACCCGCAGCTCGATCTGGCTGTAGTCGGCGGAGAGGAAGACCTGGCCGGGCCTGGCCACGAAGCAGTGCCGGATGCGGCGCCCCTCTTCCGTGCGGATGGGGATGTTCTGCAGGTTGGGGTCCATGGAGGACAGGCGCCCGGTGGCCGCCACCGCCTGGTGGAACGAGGTGTGGATGCGCCCGTCGCGGGGGCTCACGGCGGTGGGCAGCGCCTCCACGTAGGTGCCCAGCAGCTTGGTGACAGCCCGGAACTCCAGCAGGGCCGAGGGCAGGCGCCGTTCGGGGTGCCGGGACGCGAGGGCCTCGAGGGTCGCCGCGTTGGTGGAGCGCCCCGTCTTGGTCTTCTTGATGGGCTCGAAGCCCTGCTCGTCGAAGAGCACCGCGGCCAGCTGCTTGGGGGAGGCTACGTTGAACTCCCGGCCCGCGAGCTCGTGGATCTCCGCCACCAGCTCCTCGATCCGGGCGGACAGCTCCACCGCCATGCCCTCGAGGGCCGGCACGTCGACGCCGATGCCCTCGAGCTCCATCTGTGCCAGCACCGGGATGACGGGCAGCTCGATGTCGCGGTACAGCGCGCCGAGGTCCTCCTCGCCGATGCGCTCCTCGAAGCGCTGGTCGAGCAGCCAGGCCACGTGGGCGTCCTCGGCGGCGTAGGCGGTGGCGTCCTCGATGGCCACGTCGGCGAAGCCTTGCTCGTCGGACAGACCGTCGGTGACTTCCTTGTAGGAGATCATGCGGTGTCCCAGGACCCGCATGGCGATGTCGTCGAGCTTGCGGCTCGTCCGCCCTGTCTCGAGCAGGTAGTCGGCGAGCATGGTGTCGCCGGCGATGCCCTCGAGGCGGTGACCGAGGGCCAGCAGGACCTGCAGGTCGTACTTGAGGTTCTGGCCCGTCTTGCCCACGGAGGGGTCCTCGAGCAGGGGGCCGAGGATGGCCAGGGCTCGATCCACCGGGAGCTGCTCACCGGCGCTGTGGCCGACGGGCACGTAGACCGCGTCGTCGGCGGACCAGCACAGGGCGAAGCCCACCAGCGCCGCCTCGAGGGGATCGAGGGAGGTGGTCTCGAGGTCGAAGGCGAAGCGACCCGCCGCCCGGCAGCCGGCCACCACCGCCTCGAGCTCGCCCTCGCTGCGGACCGTGCGGTAGCGGCCGCGATCGATGCCCGACGCGGCCTCGGCGCCGCCCTCGGACTGCAGCTCCTTCATGTGGTTGCGCATCTGGTAGCGGAGGAAGAGCTCGTGGAGGGCCTCCACATCCCGCTCGCGGCGGGCGAGGTCCTCGAGGGTGACCCCCGTGTCCATGTCGCGGACGATGGTGACCAGGGTCTTGGAGAGCCGCGCCTGATCGGCGAACTCCCGCAGGTTCTGGCCCATCTTGCCCTTGATGCCCGGCGCCGCGGCCAGCACGGCCTCGAGATCGCCGTGGGCTTTGACCAGCTTGGTGGCGGTCTTCTCCCCGATGCGGGGCACGCCCGGCACGTTGTCGGAGCTGTCACCCCACAGGGCCAGGATGTCGATGATGCGGTCCGGGGGGACGCCGAAGCGCTCCAGCACCGCGTCGGCGTCCATCACCGTGGGCTTGCCGCCCTTGAGGTTCAGGATGCGCACGTGATCGCCCACCATCTGGGCGAAGTCCTTGTCGCCGGAGACGATCCAGACCTCGAGCTCCTCGCCGGCGTGCTGGGCGGCCAGGGTGCCGATGACGTCGTCGGCTTCGTAGCCGACAGGCGTGATGGTGGTGTAGCCCCAGGCCTCGATGAGCTCCGGCAGCTTGCCCCACTGCTCGCGGAGCTCTTCGGGCATCGACGGACGGTGGCCCTTGTAGTCGGGGAACAGGTCCACGCGGAAGCTCGGGCCCTTGTCGAAGACCACCGCGCAGTAGTCGGGCTTCGCCTCCCGATCGAGCCAGCGCAGCAGGTTGGCGAAGCCCATCAGGGCGCCGGTGTGCTGGCCCCCCGCGGTGAGCCGGGGCATCGCGTGAAAGACCCGGAAGGCATGGTTGGATCCGTCGATCAGGTAGAGCGTGCGTGACATGGGCCTCTCGATGCGGGGAGTGCTATCTTCCACCCCTTCGTAACCCCCCTCCCCCCTGGAGAGCGCCATGCAGATCGGTCCCGATGCCCTGTTCAACCCCACCGAGGAACACCGCATGCTGCGGGAGATGGTGGCCGACTTCACCACCAACGAGGTCGAGCCCCAGGCCGAAGAAGGCGATCGGCGCGGCACCCTGAACGTCGAGCTGTTCAAACAGCTGGGCGAGCTGGGCCTGCTGGGCATCACCGTGCCCGCCGAGTTCGGCGGGGTCGGCATGGACGCCACCGCCGCGGTCATCGTGCTGCACGAGCTCTCCAAGGGAGATCCCGGCTTCGGCCTGGCCTATCTGGCCCACTCCATGCTCTTCGTGAACAACTTCTGCACCTGCGCCAACGACGAGCAGAAGGAGCGCTACCTCGAGAAGGTGATCACCGGCGAATGGATCGGCGGCATGGGCATGACCGAGCCCTCCATCGGCACCGACGTGCTGGGCATGTCCACCGTCGCCAAGCGCGTGGACGGCGGCTACATCCTCAACGGCCGCAAGATGTTCATCACCAACGGCGTCGAAGGCGACGTCTTCATGATCTACGCCAAGCTCGACGGCCGGATCACGGCCTTCGTGGTGGACACCACATGCAAGGGCTTCGAGAAGGGCCAGGTCATCCACAAGATGGGCATGCGCGGCTCCACCATGTCCGAGCTGGTCATGGACGACTGCGAGGTCCCCGCGGCCAACCTGCTGGGCGCCGAGGGCGGCGGCCTGGTCCACATGATGCGCAACCTCGAGATCGAGCGCCTCACCCTGGCGGCCCAGAGCCTGGGCATCGCCGACAAGTGCATGGAGATCATGGTCAACTACGCTCAGGAGCGCTCGGCCTTCGGCCAGCCGCTGAACCGCTTCGGCCAGATCCAGAAGTACATCGGCGAGTCCTACGCCAAGACCGAGGCCATGCGCTGCCTGGTCTACAACGTGGCCAGCAACGTGGGCCCCGACGTGCAGAACCGCATCGGCTCCGACGCCGCCAAGCTGTTCTGCGCCACCGCCGGCAAGGAGGTCGCGGACGCGGCCATCCAGGTGCTGGGCGGCTACGGCTATTGCGAGGAGTACAAGGTGGAGCGCCTCTATCGCGACGCCAAGCTCATCGAGATCGGCGGCGGCACCATCGAGAGCCACCAGAAGAACCTCACCAAGGATCTCACCCGGCACATGTACGGCTAGCATCCGCACGACAGCGCCCCGGCGAGGGCGTCGAGACACCGTGGGTCACGCCGTCCGGCGTGGCCCGCGCGCGCTCAGGAACGAGCGCCTGGCGGGCCGCGCTGTGTAGACAGCGTTCGAAGTGGGATTTCGCGACCCCGAAACCCTTGGCACGTCAAGTGCATGACCTGAAATCGAACCTAGCAAACGTCGCTTTTCTGCCTTCATCCCTTGACGCGGCGGTCCTACCATGCGAGATCGCCATCACCGGCTCGGATCCCAATACAGGTGGGGAACCACCGGTTTCTACACAACCCCCCCCTTTTCGGGAGAAAACGATGAAGCGCCTTCCGGCCCTGCTCGCCCTCGCCACCCTCGTCGGCTGTGGCTACGACTACGACACCTTCGGCGATGACACGCTCCAGACCTCCTGCGACAAGATGCAGGAGTGCGAGTTCTTCACCGACTACTTCACCTACGATGACTGCCTGGCCCTCGGCGATGTCGAGGACACCGGCGGTGAGGAGTGGGTCTGTGAGGACTACGACTCTGGCGCCGCCAAGGAGTGCGTGGACGCTTGGGCCGCCGTCTCCTGCGACGACTTCCTGACCGGCACCGGTCTCGAGATCTGCGACGACGTCTGCAGCAACGACTAGTTCCGCTT
The DNA here is from genome assembly GCA_964481655.1 of uncultured Enterobacterales bacterium. Lineage (GTDB taxonomy): Bacteria > Myxococcota_A > UBA796 > UBA796 > JAFGLY01 > CALDOK01. Next base: position 53,907 of record CAYZVO010000004.1, read on the forward strand.
CGGTGTGGTGCCTCTGGCACCACGCTGGACCAACGGAGGTCGATGGCCCGCACACCAGTGGGTCTTGACCTCCGTTCTTCGTTGTGGAGGTCGACGATGAACCATCGCACCTGGGCCGTCCTGCTCCTGGCCGCGACGGGGTGCTACCCCGCCGAAGACTTCCAGGAGGACTCCGCCCTCGCCCGCTGCGCCCTGTACGAGGAGTGCGGCTACCTCAGCTTCATCGGAGTCGAGGACTACGACGGATGCCTGGAGCTGCTTCGCTCCGAGGCCTACGCCTGCGTCGAGTACGACGCCACGGCCGCCGAGGCCTGCGTCACCGCACTCGAAGAGCTGAGCTGTGATGAGTACAGCTCCGGCTCCTTCCCGATGGAGTGTGTCGACGCCTGCACCATCGCCGACGACTAGCGGTCCAGCGACCGTCGTCGGCGTGGAGTGCCCGGCCCGCCTAGGTGGGCCGCGCCGTCATGCGCCCCTTAGAGGGCCTCTTCGACGAAGGCCTGCAGCTTGTCGCGGGACAGCGCGCCCACGCGCTGGCCGACCACCTGACCGCCCTTGAAGAGCAGCAGGGTGGGGATGGAGCGCACGCCGTAGGTCATGGCGACCTGGGGGGCGTTGTCGACGTCGACCTTGCAGACCGCGAGGCGGCCTTCGTACTCACCGGCCATGTCGTCGACGAGGGGGGCGATGGCCTTGCAGGGCCCGCACCAGACGGCCCAGAAGTCCACGAGCACGGGGACTTCGGACTTCAGCACGACGGCGTCGAAGTCGGCCTGGGAGACGTGGTTGGCTTTGGACATGGGGATCTCCTCGGGGTGCACGCGCGGGGGTGAAGGCGTCCGGCGCGCCGCGTTGAACAGGGCTGGAATATGCCACCCAGGAGGGCAGGGGCAAGCCCTGTGCGAAACCTCTCACAATGAGCGCACCGAGCCACGATTCCCGTCTTGTCGATGCCTGAGGGGTGATTCTCTTTTGAAATTGTAATAAAAACGTGGTTCGGCATCTGCAGCGAGACATCACCCTGTTCACCTCCACCCTCCCCTCCGGCATCGACTGGCACGACGCGCGTACGCTCGAGCCCCTCGACGGTCCCCTCGCGCGCTACCCGCTCGCCAGGGTGGTCCTGCTCGCGCACCGCACCAAGGCCAGCGGGCTGCTGCGCGTCTTCGATGGCGAGACCAGCCACGGCTTCGGCCTGCGGGACGGCAAGGTGGTCAGCGTCACGGGTGTCGAGGCCCTGCTGCGGGACCTGCTGCCCGACGACCAGGGCGAGCTCGAGCTCGAGGCCGCCGTGGGCAAGGCCATGGCCGGCGGTCACGCCCTCGAGGCCGTCCTCGACGAGGCCGGCAAGAGCGTGGGCCGGGCCCTGGCGGGCTGGTGCCTGACCGACATCGGCATCCTCTCGTTCAAGCCGGACCCCTCCCCCTCGAACAAGGGCTTCCCTCTCCCCAAGAGCCTCATCGCCCTGCTCTCCCACGGCCTGTACTCCCTGGGCTCCCCCGCCCAGGGTCAGAAGCTGCTGCAGGCTCAGCCCGGGGACCCCATCGCGGTGCTCCTGCCGTCGGGTACCGGTGAGGATCGGCCGGGCCTCGACGCGCTGTCGCTGCGGGTGCTCAACCTGGCCCGCGCCCGCCCCCCGTCCCCGCAGCGGGGCGCGCCCCCCCCCCGCGCAACCCGCGCGCGCCGCCGCGAGGTACTTCATCGCGTCTATCTGCTGCACCGCATGGGGCTGCTGCATCTGCCCGAACCGGCCCTGCAGACCGACGAGGAGACCCAGCGGGTTCCCCGCCGGCGACAGCGGAAGCGCCGCACCCCGTCGCGCTCACCCGAGCTGTCCCGCACCCCCGAGCGCAGGCCCGGCGGCGAACGGCGCAGCTCCAAGCCCGAAGGCCCCACCCCCGAACAGCAGGTGGCCAAGCTGCGCAAGCGGACCGAGATGCTCCGCGCGCAGAACTTCTACCAGCGCCTGGGCCTGGGTGAGGCCGAGTCCAAGCCCACCCCCAAGGACTGCGACGAGGCCTTCCACAAGCTCTCCCGGCGCTACCACCCCGACGCCCAGGGCGACAGCACCACCGAGGTCCGCGACGCCGCCGAGGACGTCTTCGCGCTGCTGAGCGAGGCCATCGAGGGCCTGCGCAAGAAGCGGGTGGCCGAAGAGCAGTGGGAGCGCACCCGCTGCGCGCAGCAGGGCAGGCCGTACGTCACCGACCGCGATCGCACCAAGGCCAAGATGTCCTTCAAGAAGGGCGAGCGGCTCTTCAGGAACCGGGACTACGCCATCGCGGAGGCCTGCTTCCACGAGGCCAAGACCAAGGATCCGGAGACGCCCACCTACGCCTTCTGGCACGCCTACTCGGCCTACCTGGCCAAGCAGATGCCCGCGGACGAGGCCCTGAAGATCCTCACCGCGCTCAAGCCCGAGACCCAGCAGCAGTCCTCCGAGTTCCACTTCACCATCGGCCGCATCCTGCGTCTGTCCGGTGGCGACGAGACCAAGGCCATCGAACACTTCGAGAAGGCCGTCGCGGCCAACCCCGACAACCGCGACGCTCAGCGGGAGCTGCGCCTGGTGGCCATGCGCACCGACACCAAGGCCAAGGCGAGCGGCACCACCTTCGGCTCCTTCCTGGACCGCTTCCGCCGCAAGTCCAAGGACGACTAGCCCGCCAGCGGCCCAGCTAGCTCAGGAACAACCCGCCCAGCTCGTCCACGCGCTCGAGGGCTGTGGCGGCGCCCTGGACGGTGGTGGAGAACGGATCCTCGGCCAGGACCACGGGCAGCTGGGTGCGGCGGCCGATGGCCTCGTCCATGCCGGCCAGCAGCGCGCCGCCGCCGGTGAGCAGGATGCCGGTGTCCACGATGTCGCTGGCCAGCTCCGGCGGGGTGCGCTCGAGGGTCGCCACGATGGCGGAGACGATGTCGTCCACGCCGGGTGCCAGGGCCTCGACCACCTGCTCGGAGCGCAGGTCCACCCGCCGGGGGAAGCCGCGGGCCTTGTCGCGCCCAGCCACGGCCATGGAGGCCTGGCGGGCGCCGGCGATGGCGCCGCCGATGCGCTGCTTGATCTCTTCCGCGGTGCACGGGCCGATGAGCAGGCCGTGCTCGGCTTCGACCATGCGGGTGATGGCGGCGTCCATGCGGTCGCCGCCGGCGGCGATGGTCTTGGCGTGCACGATGCCGCCCAGGGAGATCACGGCGATCTCAGTGGTGCCACCGCCCACATCGACCACCATGTTGCCCTCGGGGGCGGCCAGGGGGAGGCCGGCGCCCAGGGCGGCCGCCAGGGGCTGCTCCATGAGCTGGACCTGGCGCACCCCCGCGGACTCGGCGCACTCGCGCACGGCGCGCTTCTCGACCTCGGTGGTCCCGAACGGGATGCAGATGACGGCCTGGGGTCCCACCAGCGGCTTGCGGCCCAGGGCGCGCAGGAGCAGGTAGCGCAGGAGCTCTTCGGTGGCCTGGAAGTCGGAGATCACGCCGTCGCGCAGAGGGCGGACGACGGAGACCGCGCCGGGGGCGCGCCCCAGCATGGCCCGGGCCTCGGTGCCGATGGCCAGGGGCACCCGCGCCCCCGTGTCGTCCTCGCGGAACGCCACCACCGTCGGCTCCCGGCAGACGTCGCCTCGGCCAGCGAGGCAGAACAGCGTGTTCGAGGTGCCGAGATCGATGGCCAGGTCCTGGGACAGGAGGCCTGAGACGGAGTCGAGCATGGCGGGGCTTCCGTGGTATAGAGCCGGGGTCCTCGCAACATAGCACCCCCGGCTCCCCGCGGGAGGCGCCACAGCAACCTGGAGTGCCCATGCGTCGCTCGTTGATCTGGTCCCTCGCCATCGTCCTCTGCGGCTACGTGGTGCTGGCCTGTTCCAAGGTGCCGATCCTGGGTCGCCGCCAGCTCAACCTCATCCCCGACGCCATCATGCTGCCCATCGGCTCGAGCGCCTACAGCAGCACCCTGGCCACGCTCAAGGTGGCCCACCGGGGTGAGAAACACGAGACCGTCCAGCAGGTGGGCGAGCGCATCGCCAAGATCGCGGGCGCCAACAAGTACGAGTGGGAGTTCGCGCTGGTCCGCGACGACGAGACCGTGAACGCCTGGGCCCTGCCCGGCGGCAAGATCGCCATCTACACGGGGGTCCTGCCCGTCTGCAAGCACGAGGCGGGGCTGGCCTTCATCATGGGCCACGAGGCCGGCCACGTGGTCGCCCGCCACGGCTCCGAGCGCCTCTCCCAGCAGCTGACCGTCCTCGGCGGCCTGGCGGGGCTCTACCTGTACATGGACAACAAGACCGAGCTGTCCCAGGAGCAGCAGGCCATCATCCTGGCCGCCGCGGGTGTGGGCAGCGAGGTGGGGCTGGTGCTGCCCTTCTCCCGCAAGCACGAGCGCGAGGCCGACGTCATCGGCATGATGTACATGGCCGGAGCTGGCTACCCACCGGAAGAGGCCATCGACATCTGGGGTCGCATGGAGTCCGCCGGCTCCGGCGCGGCCCTGCCGGCCTTCCTCTCGACCCACCCCTCCTACGACGATCGCGAAGAGAACCTGCGGGAGTGGCTGTCCAAGGCCGAGCGCCGCTACGAGCGCAACAAGCGCGCCGGGGACAGCACCGAGACCCTCTGGCGCTGAGCGGCCCTCCGGAGCGTCGACCATCAGCGCTGAACGCGCTATGAGGCGCCACCTCCGGATCCGCGCGCGCGGATCCGGCTCACTTTTGATCGATCAGGAGCTCCCATGTCCCTCATGGAGAAGATCCGAGGCGGAACCGAAAGCGGGGCCATGCGGCTGGTGCTGGGCATCATCGTGGTGGTCTTCGTGTTCTGGGGCATCGGTACCGGCGGCATGAACACCTCGCAGGTGGTGGCCACCGTCGATGGCAAGCGCATCACGGACACCAAGTACCACCAGGCCATGAAGCGCAACCCGCGGGCCCACGACAACTCCCTCACCGAAGAGCAGAATCGGCAGCTGGCGCGGGACGTGGTCCGGCAGCTGATCACCCAGGAGGTCCTCCTCCAGGAAGCAGACCGGCTGGGCATCGAGATCTCGGGCGAGGAAGTCGCGCGCACCATCCTGGGCATCGACGCCTTCTCCGACGAAGACGGCGAGTACTCCCAGGAGCTCTACACCCGGCACCTCAAGCGCTACGGCACCACCCAGGCCCAGTTCGAGGTGGACATCCGCAACGAGCTGATCCTCTCCCGCCTGCGCGACGTCGCCATGCAGGCGACCACCGTGGACGAAGACGAGATCCGCGAGAGCTGGTTCGCCGAGATGACCTCCTTCGAGCTCGATCTGGTCGCGGTCCGCGCCCTGTCGTTCTACGACGACGTGGAGCCGGGCGAGGCCGAGATCGAGACCTTCATCGCCGAGAACCGCCCCGAGATCCGCTCCTGGTACGACGAGCACTTCGAGTCGCGCTTCCACAAGCCCACCCGGGCCAAGGTCCGCATGATCCTGCTGCAGGCGGGCGAGGGCGAGGACGACGATACCCTGCTCAGCGAGCGCATGACCGCCATCCGCGCCGAGCTCGACGCTGGCGGCGACTTCGCCATGCTGGCCAAGAAGTACAGCGAGGACCTCAGCGCCGAGAACGGCGGCCTGCTGGGCGAGGTCCGCTACGACCAGCTGGACTCCAGCCTCGGCAACGCCATCTTCGGCGGCCCCGACACCCCCAACACCGACATCGGCCTGCGCCTCCCCGCCCGCACCTCCCGCGGCCTGCACCTGCTGAACGTGGAAGAGATCCTCCCCGAGGAGACCACCGAAGAGCAGGACGCCCGCGCCGAGATCGCCGTGGTGCTCATGAAGGAGCGCCAGGCCCCGACCCTGGCCGAGGCCTACGCCGCCAAGCTGCACGCCGCCTGGAACGAGGCCGGCGTGGCTCCGATGGAGCTGCTGGCCGAGCAGGGCATGCGGGTCGAGCCTGCTGGGCCCATCACCCTGGCCAACCCCAGCCTGTCCCAGTTCGGCACCATCGACGAGCTGCGCGAAGCCCTCGAGACGGCCCAGGCCGGCGAGCTGCTGCCCGCCGTCATCGACGTGCCCGGCGCCTGGCTGGTGGCCGAAGTCGCCACCCGCAACGAGCCGGACGCCGCGCGCCTCGAGACCGAGCTCCCCAGCCTCGCCCCCCAGATCGAGGCCATGCGCCGCATGGAGTTCCTCAACAGCTGGGTCGAGGACCTGGTCGCCCAGGCCAAGGTCAAGGAGTACCACAGCTTCTAGCGCGGACGTCGCCTGGAACGAGGGGCCCTGCGGGGCCCCTTCGTCGCTTCAGGTGCCCCCGAAGCACCCGCCGCGCCGCGGTACGACCGACGCCCGAGAGCCCGTCTCCCGGGGGAAAAAAAATGTGTCGGAAAAAACGTTGACAAGTCAAGGCTTTACCGTGAATCCACCTTTATAGTTGCTTCCAAGACCTTGAAATTGTCCGCGTATTTGGTGAGACTCCTACCCGAATGGTGCTGCGGACCCGCGCCGTGGCCCGACCCTCTCCACCCGGAGGTTGGACAGACTGGACTGGCTGCCGTTCCTGAGCCGCCGTTCCCGCCCCTTTGCTGGCGTTCTCGCTCGTTCCTCGCCTGGCTTGGGTGAAGCCATCCCGAGGATTGCCGCCGCTGTCACCCCCAGTCCTTCTGTCCTTCCTCCGGCCCCTTCCCCCGCCCTCAGCGCTTCATGGGTTCACCCGCCCTTCAGCTCCCGGATCTGCGCCGTGGCCACCTGCCGGCCCGCCCCTCGGCCCCCGTGGGCGCGCGAACGCTGAAGCTGGCCCTGACGGTCGCCCACAAGTGCCTCGAGCCCCGCAGCCGGGAGCGCTTCGTCGAAGAGCCCGCGCCGCGGGCGGTGGAGCGCATCCCGTACCGCACCGAAGACGGCTGGCAGTGCTTCCTGTTCCGCTGCCCGCCCCCCCCGGGCGCCCCCGGTGAGCCGGTCATCCTGGCCCACGGGCTGGGGCTGAACCGGCTGAGCATGGACTACGCGCAGGAGGGCCTCATCGCCCTGCTGCACGCCTGGGGCTTCGACGTCTACCTGCTGGAGCACCGGGCCGACGCCTCGGCCTTCCCGCCCCGTCACCCCCGCAGCTTCGACGCCGACACCATCGCCGCCCAGGACGTGCCCGCCGCCATCCAGGCGGTGCTGGACCGCACCGGGCACCGCCAGGTGGGCTGGATCGGCCACGGCTTCGGCGGCCAGCTGCTCTACATCCACCTGGCCCAGGATCCCTACGCGCCGGTCTACGCCGCGGCCTGCCTGGGCTCGGCCGTGCGCTTCGCCCCCCCCGGCAGCACCGCCCGGGCCGCCGCACTGGTGGCCCGCCTGCTGCCCTCCCGCATCGGCCTGCCCGCGCGCCAGGTCATGCGCCTGCTGTCACCGAGCGCCAGTGTGAGCCGCTCCCTCGGCCACCATGCGAGCCACGGCGCCATCGACGGCCCCGTGCTGCGGGGCGTGCTCAACCACGGCGTCGAGGACCTGCGGGGCGGGCTGGTGCGCCAGGTCTCCCGCTGGGTCTCCAGCGGCGTGCTCTGCGATCGCGACGACCGCATCGACTACCTCGAGGCCATCCGCGACCACGCCCTGCCCCTGCTGGTGGTCGCCTCCCCCGGCGACCGCGTCTGCGAGCCCGAGGCCGCCCTGAGGGTCCTGGACTACATGGGCGAGGGCAACAAGCGTTCCCTGGTCCTGGCGGAGCCCTGCGGCCACCTGGATCTGGTGCAGGGCAGGCTGGCAGAGACGGCGACAGGGCCCGCGGTGGCGTCGTGGCTGGATGCGCACCGCCGGAGGGCCTGGTAGCGGGCTGAGGGGTCGTGGGTCGCAGGTCGTAGGTCGTAGGTCGTAGGTCGCCAGCCGTGGGAGGCGAGTCGCCAGTCGCGAGTCGATGAAGGTCCGAGGATGGTCGAAGGACGATCTACGACCCACCTCCTACGAGTTCCTCCATCCTCCCACCTACATCCTCTGGCGATTCACCTCTCGCCTCCCACGACTCGCCTCCCACCTCCAACGTCCAACCTCCTACCTAGTACGGCAACCAGTCCTCGGGCATCCACGCCCGCCCCACGAACAGATAGCCGGGATCGATGGATGAGCTGCCCGACCCGAAGTACTCGCTGACATAGCCGAGGCCATCGGTGCTGCCCTGGCAGGACCAGTAGTAGATGCCGTCGATGTCGCCGTCGCCGTTGCGCTCCCAGTCGATGAAGACCACCGAGTGGCCGCTGCCTGAGTTGCGCCAGAACTGCACGAAGTCGCCGGGCTGCACGTCCTCGAGGTCGGTGACCTCTTCGCCCAGGCCCCTCAGCTCCATGGCCTCCGACGCGCCCGCGCCCCACAAGTCGCGCACGTACCAGTCCGTGCGGAACTCGTAGAGCTCGTCCACGTCCATGTCGTTCAGGTACGCGTCCGATCCACCCAGGATGCGCTGGTAGGCGCGCATGTACAGCTCCCAGGTGATGCCGACGCAGTAGCAGGAGCGGGCGGCGTTGGCCTCGGCCACCAGGGTGTCCAGGTACCAGATGTCCTGGGTGGTGCCCGCGTAGCTGCCGTCCCAGGCGTAGTCGTGGGTGCCGTCGGTGGGGTAGGCCTCGAGCAGGTTCATGGTGGTGGTGTTGAAGTCCGAGTCCACCGGGTCGGTGCCCTCGAGGACCGTGATGGTCACATCGTCGGTGGCCACCAATTCGCCGCCGTCGTAGGCCCGGGCCTGGATGTCCCGCTCGTAGCCAGTGCCCTCGAACTCGTAGCGCAGCATCCCGCCGGGCTCGGTGGTGCCCAGCTCCCAGTCGTCGGCGTACAGGGCGATCTCGTCGACGTCGCTCGAGCCGTCCACGACGAAGCGCACCGGGTTGTCCACCTCGGCGCCGTCGGCTGGGCTGACGATGGTGACCCAGGACGCATCCTCGCCCGCCACCCGCACCGTGAGCTCGTGCCGGGACAGCTCGCTGCTGTCGCTGTCGGCGCCCACCAGGGCCAGGCGATGCCGGCCCTCGTCCAGGGTGACCCGCATGCTGCCGTCCAGGCGACCCACCGGCTGGTCCTCGACCACGACGTCGCCGTTGGACTCGAGCCAGACCCGAGCCACATCGTCGCCAGCGGTGAAGGCCAGGTCGAAGGGGGAGCCGGTGGTCTCGCCGTTGCTGGGTGAGGTGACCCGCACGTCGGTGTCCCGCTGGAAGTCCTCTCCCGGAAGCTCCGTGCGAGCATCGCTGTCGTCACCACAGGCGGACGCCCCGAAGAGCAACGCGACGAGGATGAATGGGGAGCTGGCTCGCATGGGGACCCTCCTGTCGAGCGGTCGGCGACGGACAGGGCAGGCTGACACGAACTGGACCCGGCGGCAAGCGGTGAATAGTTCCATGGGCACGACAAGTACGCGGCCCCCGGTGGTCGCCGGGAGCCTCCATGGCCATGAAGAAGAGTACCCGCCTGCTGCTCTGGACCTCCATCCTGGGCTTCCTGCTGGCCATCGCCATGGCCATCGCCGTGCTCCTGATCGTCTCCTTCGAGGGCGGCCTGCCCACCTCCGGGCCGGCGACCCTGGTGCTCGAGCTCGAGGGCTCGCTGCCGGATGGCCCCGTCCAAGGAGCCTTCATCCTCGACGAGGCCGACTTCCCTCCCCTGCTCACCGAGCTCACCCAGGTCATCCGCACCGCGGCGGACGACGAAGACATCGACGGCCTCTACATCGAGCTGGCCCCCATCGGGCTGGGCCTGGCCGGGGTCCAGGAGCTGGCCGACGCCTTGCACGTCTTCCGGGAGTCCGGCAAGCCCTGCACGGTCCAGGCCGATCAGCTGGGCAACAAGGAGTTCCTGCTCGCGGCCGCCTGCGGCGAGATCCACATGGCCCCCGCCGGCCTGGTGCTGGTGAACGGCCTGGCCGTGGAGCACACCTACTACGCCGAGACCCTCGAGAAGATCGGGGTCAGCCCCAACTTCGAGCACGTGGGCGACTTCAAGACCGCGGTGGAGCCCTTCGAGCGCACCGGGCCGTCCGAGGCGGCCATGGAAGCCACCGACGCCATGCTCGACAGCCTCTACGGGCAGTTCGTCACCCTGGCCGCCCGCGGCCGTGGGCTCGACGAGGACGCCATGCGCGCCATCGTGGACCAGCTCCCCATCACCCCCGAGGCCGCCCAGGAGGCGGGCCTGGTGGACGGCCTGGCCTACGCCGGTGAGCTGCGCCCGGACGACGACGCCAGCATCGACCTGGATCGCTACCTCTCCCGGGTGCGCCGGGACAACCGCGCCGATCCCAAGGTCGCGGTGGTCCACGCCGAGGGCTCCATCGTCTCTGGCGACAGCGGCGCGGGCATGTTCGGCGGCAGCTACGTCGGCGACGTGGACCTCATCGCCGATCTCGAGCAAGCCCGGGACGACGACGACGTGGTGGCCGTGGTGCTGCGCGTCAACTCCCCGGGCGGATCGGGCCTGGCCTCGGACAACATCTGGCACGCCATCCAGGCCGTCCGCGAGGTCAAGCCGGTGGTGGTCTCCATGGGCGACTACGCCGCCAGCGGCGGGTACTACATCGCCATGGGGAGCGACCGCATCGTGGCCCAGCCCGGCACCCTGACCGGCTCCATCGGTGTGTTCGGCGGCAAGATGAACGTGCGCGGCGTCTACGAGAAGCTCGGCTTCCACCTGCACGGCTACAAGCGCGGCGAGCTGGCCGACATCTTCTCCTCCACCTCGGACTTCTCCGAGGCGGGCCGGGCCCGCTTCTCGGACTACCTCGAGACCTTCTACCAGCTGTTCATCGGCCGGGCGGCCGAGGGCCGCAGCATGACCGTGGACCAGATGCACGCCGTGGCCCAGGGCCGGGTCTGGACCGGCGCCCAGGCCCTCGAGCGCGGCCTGGTGGACGACCTTGGCGGCATCGACGTGGCCATCTCCCACGCCCGCGACCTGGCCGGCGTCACCGAAGAGACCGGCATCCTGCGCCTGCCCGCCCAGCGCACCTTCGTGGACGAGCTGCTCGCCGACCTCGAGTCCGCCAGCATCCACCAGCCCGAGCGCGAGCTGCTGAGCCTGCTGGGCGCCGAGCGCCCGCTGCAGGTCCTCGAGACCACGGCCCGCGTGCTGGGTCCCCAGGGTGGCGTGGCGGCGATGCCGCCCTACCTGATCGAGGTGCGCTAGCTACATCGCCTGGACCGCGTAGAAGCGCATCTGGCCGACCATGTACGACGACAGGCCGGTGTTCAGATCGGTGTAGTCATCCACCGTGGCGTTGCGCATGCCGGCCACACCCACCGCGTAGACCGACTGGCTGGCGAAGGCCGAGCCGGGGATCTCGTGGCGCTTCACCTCGGCGCCGGTGTGGGTGAACTCGTACATCTCCTGGATGCCTTCCGGCTCGTTGGAGTAGGTGATCTCGCCCGACATCACGTCGAGCACCGCCACCAGCACGGCGTCGTAGTCGTACTCGGTCAGGTCGATGAGCAGCTTGTCGCCCGCGGCGTGCTGCTGGGGCACCTCGATGTCCACCGGCTGGGGCGCGACGACGCCCACCTTGTGCTCGCTGTCCACGTTGGTGACGTCGATGACGTACTCCTCGCCCGCCACGTACTCGAGGCCGTCGTCGCCGTTGGCCGTGTACAGGCCGCCGCCCTCGTCGACCAGCTCGAGGTTGCCCAGGGTCGGCGACTTCAGCTCCACGAACATGCCGTCCAGCGCGCCGGCCTCGAGGTCGTCGATGCTGGTCGCGTCGGCCACGAACACCTTGATGGCGGTGCCGTCGGCGAAGTCGGTCTCCGACAGGTCGATCAGATCCGACTCCGGCTCCACGGCGCCGATGAGCACGGCCTCCACCACCAGGGGGTTGGTGAGGTCATCGACGACGTCCTTGATGTCCTCGAGCTGGCCGCAGCCAGAGAGGATGGAGGCGAACAGGGCGAAGGTCAGCATGGCGGTCTCCAGAGACGGTGTGAGGACTCGATAGCACACTCCGGGCGCCGATCGCCAGGGAGATGCGGATGTCTGAAAGGGCGCTGTCAGGAGCCGGAGCGCCAGCCGTTGTCCACGGTGAAGCGGACCCGGTAGATGTCGGCGAAGCTCGCCTCGTGGCCATCGAAGATCCGGTAGATGACGTCCATGTCGTGGCCCTTGACCTCCACCCACCAGTAGCCGTGCAGGGGGAAGTAGCGGCTGTCGTACATGCCCGGGAAGCCCTCGTAGCTGCGCTCGGCCCGGGCCGCGTCGATGGTGACCTCGGGGAAGGAGTGGGCCAGGGCTCGCTCGTTGAAGGTGTTGAGCAGGGTCATGTCGAAGATGGGCTCGAGCTGGGTGGCCTCGACCCCCGCCGCGCGCACGTGGCCCCAGCGGGCCAGGTCTTCGGTCTCGCCGCCGCCGCCGCCGGCGTTGACGTGCAGGGTGCCGAAGCGCCCACCGACCATGTAGACCTCCGAGGTGCCCGGATCGGCCATGAAGACCGCCCGGAGCTTCATCAGGCCGATGCTGTCCTCGACGATCTCGAGCAGCTCCGCCGGGGCCCCTTCGCGGTTGGCCTCGCCCTCGGGCACCAGGGTCATCAGCGGGTGGTGCATGAACACGATCATGTGGTCGTAGTCGCCGTTCTCCACCGCCCGGGGGATCCAGTAGAGCTGCTCCTTCCAGCGGGGGCCCAGGGCCTTCTTGTTGGAGTCGAGCACCAGGAAGCGCCAGGTGGCGTCCCGGACCTTGCAGTCGAAGGCGTACCAGCCGGCCACGCGGTTGTAGCCGATGTTGCTGCCCACCTCGGGGAAGGCCGCCCCGAAGCCCTCGAGGAAACGATCGCCGCGGAACTCGCGCTCGCCCACCACGGGCACCACCGGCATCCGGATGCGGGGGCTCTCCGGATCGGTCTCCCCCTTGAGCAGGTTGCGGAAGGCCTGATCGAAGCTGTCCCAGGCCTTGGTGGTGGAGGCGGACACCAGGTCGCCCATCAACACGGTGAAGGCGAAGCGCTCGTGGCGCATCTGAGCGGCCAGATCCTCGATGATCAGGTCGCTCACGGAGTTGTCACCGGAGACCTGGTCTTCCTTGGCCTTGGCCTTCTCCTTCTCGGACCGCAGGGTGCCGAAGGAGTTGCCCACGACCGCGAAGGTCAGGGTGCGGGGCGCGGTCACGACCTGGCCGTCGTCGGCGTAGATGTCGTGGCCCCCGATCTTGTCGGGGTCGATGCCGCATGCGGAGAGGGTCAGCAGGGCGAGGAGGGCGAGCAGGCGCTTCATGGTGGACTCCGAAAGCGTAGCTTGCCACCATCGGGGCCACCGCTCAACGCAGTCAGCGGCATTCTTACAAAGGTTCTTCAGAACGCCCGCTGGCTCACTCTACGGTGACGCTCTTGGCCAGGTTGCGGGGCTTGTCGATGTCGCAGTCCCGCAGGACGCCCACGTGGTAGGCCAACAGCTGCAGCGGGAGCACCGTGAGCAGCGGCGAGACCAGCTCGTGGCAGCGGGGCACGGCGATGGAGACGTGGCCCTGCTCGGCGGCTTCGGTGTCGCCCTCGGTGTGGATCATGATGACCTTGGCGCCGCGGGCCTTGACCTCCTGCACGTTGCTGAGGGTCTTCTCCCGGACCTGATCGTCGGGCATGACCACCACCACGGGGGTGCCCTCCTCGAGCATGGCGATGGGGCCGTGCTTCATCTCGCCCGCGGGGTAGGCCTCGCAGGGGACATAGGCCACTTCCTTGAGCTTCAGCGCCCCCTCGAGGGCCACCGGCCAGGAGAAGCCGCGTCCCATGAACAGGGCGTAGCGGGCGTCCTTGATGGCGTGGGCGGCCTCGAGGATGGGCCCCTGCTCAGCCAGATAGCGCCCGACGGCGTCGGGCAGGGCCAGCATGTCTTCGGCCACTTCCTGGCCCACGTGGCGGGAGATCTGCCGGGTGCGGGCCAGCAGCAGGGAGAAGAGCAGCAGCGCGGTGACCTGGCTGGTGAAGGCCTTGGTGCTGGCCACGGCCAGCTCCGGCCCCGAGTGCACATAGGTGCCGCGGCCGCAGGCCCGGGCGATGCTGGAGCCGACCACGTTGACGATGCCGAGCACCTCGCCGCCCTTGAGCTGCACCTCGCGCACCGCCCCCAGGGTGTCGGCGGTCTCGCCGGACTGGCTGACCGCGAAGAACAGCGCGTCGCGCTGCACCAGGGGGTTGCGGTGGCGGTACTCGCTGCCGATGTGGGCGAAGGCGGGCACCCGCGCCAGGCGTTCGACCGCCATGCAGCCCACCAGGGCGGCGTGGTAGCTGGTGCCGCAGGCGAGCATCTCGACCGAGCCGATGCCCAGCAGATCCCGGGGGGTCAGCTCGAGCCCGCCCAGCTTGGCGTTGCCCTGGTCGGGGACCACGCGGCCGCGCATGCAGCGGCGGACGCTCTGGGGCTGCTCGTGGATCTCCTTCTGCATGAAGTGGTCGTACTCGCCCTTCTCCGCCACGCCCCACTCGTGGTCGATCTGCTCGACCTCCTTGTCGGTGCGGGCGCCGGAGAGCAGCACGGTGTGTACGCCGTCCGCGTCGATGCGCGCGATCTCGCCGTCGGAGAGGTAGATGACCCGCCGGGTGTAGCGGACCAGGGCCTGGGTGTCCGAGGCGATCAGGGTCTCGTCGTCGCCCAAGCCGATGACCATGGGGGAGCCGTTGCGGGCGGCCACGATCATGTCCGGGTGATCGGCGAAGACCACGGCGATGCCGTAGGTACCGTTGATCCGCTGCAGGGCCTGGCGCACCGCCGCCACCGGGTCGCCACGGTAGCAGTCGCGGATGAGGTGGGGCAGGACCTCGGTGTCGGTCTCGGAGCGCAGCTGCACGCCATCGCGCTGCAGCCGGGCGCGGATCTCCGAGGCGTTCTCGATGATGCCGTTGTGCACCACCGCGATGCGGCCCGTGACGTCCATGTGGGGGTGGGCGTTGTCCTGGGTCACGCCGCCGTGGGTGGCCCAGCGGGTGTGGGCGATGCCCACGTGCCCGACCTGTTCTTCGGGGACCGCCCCCGACAGCTCCGCCACGCGGCCCACCCTGCGGTAGAGGGTGAGGTCATCGGACTCGAGCACCGCCAGGCCCGCCGAGTCGTAGCCCCGGTACTCGAGGCGGCGCAGCCCATCGAGCAGGACCGGGCTGGCCCTGCGGTAGCCGACGTAGCCAATGATTCCGCACATGGTCTCTCCTGGGTCGTGCGCCGCGAGGGCGCGGGCTTCAGGGTTCCAGCAAGCCCCGTACCAACGCGTCCAGGCGCTGGTCGTGTCCCTCGTGGAAGCCCTGGAGCTGGCCTGCGACCTGCCCCTGGGCGTCGATGATCCGCGTCGCGGGGACCGCCTCGATCCCCATGGCTCGGGAGACGGAGGGATCGAGGGCGAAGGTCAGCCCGAGCTCGCGAAAGCGCCCGAGGCCGCGACGATAGTCGGCCTCGGACTGGTCCACCGAGACCGCCACGACGGTCACCGGCAGGCCATCCGCGGTCCAGCTGTCGAGCAGGCCGTCCACCATGGGCAGCTCGTCTGCGCAGGGCGCACACCAGCTGGCCCAGAACACCAGCACCACCAGCTGGCCCTCGAGCGCGTCGAATGACAGATCGCCCGCTGTGGTGGATAGCGTCCGGCCCGCCAGGGGCCGCTCGGGGGCGGCAGCGGGCAGCGGCTGAACGCCCGCTCCGGTCCAGACGGCGAGATCGGCCGAGACCGCCGTGACCAGCGCGTCCACCGAGGCGGGCCCGTGGTACAGCCGCTCCATCTCCGGGCGGGCGTCCTGGGACCCCAGCGCCGCGGCCAGGGCCAGGCTCTCGAGGGCGGCCTCGCGTCCGCCCTGCTGCTCCTGCAGGGCCGCGAGCTGCTCGAGGTCCTTGGGGGTGGGCTGCAGCAGGGAGGCGACGAGCTGGAAGCTCAGGGCCTGATCGTGACGGTCCAGGGCGTGCAGGGAGCTGGCCTGCAGCTCGAGCCCGCGGGCGATGACCAGCCGCCGCTGAGCGGCGTCCATGCCAGGCTCGCAGGCCAGCAGCAGCAGCGCCTGGCCCACCCAGGCCAGGGAGCGCTGGGGCTCCACGTCGAGGTGCAGCGCCGCGGCCTCGAGCAACAGCTCCGGATCGCTGCCGTCCAGCGCGATGGCGTCCCGGTAGGCGCGGCGGGCCTGATCCACCAGGCCGTCGTCCCGGAGGGTGCGGGCCCGGACGGTGGCGACCTGGGCCTGCTCGTAGCTGGTCAGCTGTGCGTCGACGCTGTCCTGGCCGGTGCGCGCCAGACCCTCGCCCAGGTGCTGGAGCATCAGCTGCCCATAGGGCAGCCGCGAGGGCAGCTCCAGCCCGGGGACCGCGGCGGACACGCCGTCAGCGGCCCGCGCGGCGTCCTGGCTCTCCTTGGCGCTGGCCAGGACCCACCAGGCGCCCAGCAGCAGCTCGGGATCGTGCTCGTCCAGCAGCTCCTGAGCGGCGTGGACAGCGGCCTGCCGCGCCTTGCGGACCCGGCGCTTGGGCACGCCGCGATCCCAGAGGGGCTCGGCCACCTCCGGGTGGCGGGGGTGCTGGTCGATGGAGGCCAGCGCGAGGGTCGCGGCCTCGCGGTAGGCGCCGGCGCCGACCAGGGCCTCGACCCTAAGCCGGGTGGCGGCCGGGGCGCGGGTGCCCAGGAGCAGCTCAGCGGCACGCTCGTCCTCACCGGCGTGCAGCAGGCCGCGGGCGAGCAGCTGCAAGCCCGCAGGCCCCTGGCCCGGCGCGGCGTCCTCGAGGGCGGCCAGGGCGGGGCCCAGCTCGGCGCCGGTGGCCTGGAGCAGCTTCGCCCAGGCGGCCAGGAGCACCATCTCCGGGCGCATGGGCTCCTGCGCGGCCAGCCAGCGATACTCGTCCACCACGGCCCAGCGCAGGTGGCTGGCGCTCGCAGCGCGGATGTAGGCGGCGTGGTCGCGCCAGTCGGCGTCGGGGGCCGACGCCAGCTGCTGGGCCTCGCGCAGGGCGCGCTCGTGCTCGCCGAGCAACAGCCAGGCCTCGACCACGGCGGGTGAGCTGGCCTCCGGAGCGGCCACGGCCGCCGTGCTCCAGGCCGGCCCAAGCAGGGCTCCCAGGAGCAGCGCGGCCGAGGCGACGCGGATCATGCGGGGTCCGTGGCCTGGGCTCGACGTAGCGCCTCGATGGTCGCGGGCGGCGCGTAGTGCGAGATGTCGCCCCCGTTCACGAAGATCTCCTTGACCAGGGAGCTGGACACGAAGATGTGGCGGGGCGCGGGGAGCAGGAACACGGTCTCGATGTTCGGCGCCATGTCGCGGTTCGCCAGCCCGATCTGGAACTCGAACTCGAAGTCCGAGACCGCCCGCAGGCCGCGGATGATGACCTCCGCTCCGATGCTGCGGCAGAAGTCCACCAGCAGGCCCTCGAAGGAGTCCACCTCGACATTGGGAAGATCGCAGGTGACCGCGTGGGCCAGGGCGACGCGCTGGTCCTTGCCCAGCATGTAGCGCTTGGCGGAGTTGTCACCGACGCCGATGATCACCTTCGAGAACAGCCCGGCTCCGCGCCGGATGATGTCGAGGTGACCGAGGGTGATGGGATCGAAGCTACCAGCGTAGACCGCCACGGGGCCGGACATGCGCACTCCAGGGTTGAGAACCCGCACCTTACCGTGGTGAGCGACGAGCGCAACGATCCGACGAGCTACCGGTGACCGCGGATCAGTGCTGCGGACGGGGCGCCGCGGCGCCGAGATGGCGCGCCAACATCACGCGCAGGCGGTCCCCCGAGCGCACCGCCGCGAAGGACGGATCCATCGCGATGTCCCGGCGCAGCTCCACCTGGTACTCCGGCGCCAGGTGCTCCCGCTGCTCGACCACGGCCTCCAGCAGCTCCACGGCGCGGTCATCGAGCCCCTGCTCGGCGGCCACGACCGCCGCGTAGACGCCGAGGTAGGGCTGGGAGGGCGCGCTGGCCTCGGCCTGCTCCACCAGCGACACGGCCTCGTCGAAGCGGCCCAGCCGGGCCATCACCGTGGCCTTGCCAGCGAGGGCCCAAGCATCGGCGGGATCGTCGGCGAGCATCTGCTCGTACAGGGCGGCCTCGGATGAGTGCCGCCCGAGGCGCCGCTCGGTGCGCGCCAGGCGCCAGCGCAGCTCCTGCTCGCCGGGGCCCAGCCCCAGCACGTCCCGGTCCACCAACCAGCGGAAGTGGGCGGCGGACAGCTCGAAGCGATCCGCGGCGTAGGCGGAGCGGGCCAGCAGCTCGTGGGCCCCCCGGTCGGAGGGGTTGCGCTCGAGCCGCTCCCGCGCGAGCACGCCCAGCTCGTCGTCCTCTGGCACCACACCCCGGTACCAGGCGTAGTAGGCCACGCCGGTCGCGCGGTCGTCGGAGCTGGCCTCGGGGCCTTCCCGCAGCACGCGGACGACGTCACCCGGCTCACCCTCGGAGGTGGACCGGACGGCGGCGGTGCGCCCCCCGGTCGCGGCGGGGTGGGTGTCGAGGACGGTGGGCAGCACCCCCCGCCCCAGCACCAGCGCCACCCACAGGCAGAGCCGGCCCCCCC
>CAYZVO010000004.1:72364-92169 GCA_964481655.1 uncultured Enterobacterales bacterium
GTGGGGGGGGGACCCCCCCGGGGGCTGGGGTGGGGCGCCCACGTTGGGGGTCAGCCGGCGCGGGGGCGGGGGGGGGTGCGCCGCCGCGTCGATGGTCTCGAGCCACAGCCCGCTGACGGTGACCAGCAGGGCGGTGACGAGGAAGCGCAGGTCCACATGCTCGCGCCAGGGGTGCGGCACCCGCGCGCGCTGGGTGTGCTCCAGCCAGACCCGCACGGGGCCGAGGGAGACACCGATGCCCTGCCCCTCCGCGAGGCGGCGGCCCCGCACCGCGAGATCCCGCCCGACCCGCACCACGGCGATGTCGGCGCCGGGGAACGGGACCGCGGCCGAGGGTGACTCCCCGATGCGCACGATGTGGCGCACCCGCACGACGCGGTCGGCGACGGGGGACCCGTGGAGGCTCACGCTGACGGCGAGATCACCCATGGCGCACCAACCCTGGACGCCGCGCGCCGTGCGCGACGGGTCGAGAAGGCTTCACCAGGTAGGGCTTTTCCACGATCCTCCCGACACCTCGAGGTCCGGTCGGGTTCCGCAGAACCGGGGTCATGACACACCTTCATCATAGACGATGCTCCGTGCGCTGACACGTCCTTTGCAAGCGGTCGGAGCAGCGATAGGCAGCACTGCGGAGCTCCCATGACCACAGCAGCGGCCCTCATCATCGGAGAGGAGATCCTCGGCGCGACGTTCGAGGACGAAAACGGCCCTTGGCTGCGGCGTTGGCTGCGGGGGCGTGGGCTCGAGCTGCGGCGGCTGGTCTACCTCCCGGACGACCGGGCGCTCATCGCCGAAGAGCTCGCACGCCTCACCCCCTCCCACGACTGGGTCTTCACCTCCGGCGGCGTGGGCCCGACCCACGACGACGTCACCTTCGAGGCGGTCGCCGAGGCCGTCGGCTGCGGCATCCGGCGCCACCCCGAGCTGGTGCGGGTCCTGCAGCGGCGCCTGGGAGACCGCTTCCACGAGGGCGCCCTGCGCATGTGCGACGTGCCCGAAGACGCGCAGCTGTGGTGGGACGGTGAGATCGAATACCCCGTGGTCGCCGTGGCCAACGTGGTGATCCTGCCGGGGATCCCCTCCCTGTTCCGCGCCAAGCTCGACGACGTGGCCCACCGCTTCGAGGGGCGCCTGCCCCAGCAGCGGACCGTGCGCTGCACCCTGCACGAGTCCTACTTCGCGGCGGAGCTCGAGGCCCTGGCCGAGCGCCACCCGGCGGTGCGCATCGGCTCCTACCCGCGCAGCGGTGACGACCAGCCCTGGCGGGTGCAGCTGATCCTCGAGGGCCACGAACCCGAAGCCCTCGAGCGCTGCGAGGGCGAGCTACGGGCCCTGCTCGGGGACGCCGCCCTGGAGCGCGAGGATCCGCTCAGCCAGCCGTGACAGCGGCGGGCCGTCCGCGGCCTCAGACCTCCACCAGCGCAGGTCCGCGGCGAGCTCGCAGTCGTCGGGCAGCGCCAGCTCGAAGACCCTGACGCGCCAGTGTTGGTGGGTGAAGATGTGCTCCACCGTCCCCACCGGCCAGGCCGCGGCCGCGCAGCCGGGGGCCAGCCCCTGCAGCAGCGCCGAGAGCACCGCGTCCGCGTCGCCGCCCGGATCGACCACCCCATCGGGCGGGCCCCACAGCCCGGCGAGCAGCCCCGTGGCGGGGCGCTGGGTCAGGGCGACGGCCCCACCCCGCCGGGCGATCAGCGCCACCGCGCTCACCGCCCTGGGCGCCTTGCGGGGGGCGCTGATCGGCAGCTCGGCCTGGTGGCCCGCGGCCCGGGCGAGGCAGTCCTCGGCCAGGGGGCAGCGTCCGCAGCGCGGGGCCTTGGGGATGCAGATCGTGGCGCCCAGATCCATCAGCGCCTGGTTGAAGTCCCCCGCCCGCCCCGTCGGCAGGCGGGCCTCCAGCCACCCGCGGACCCGGCGGGCGCCCGGGCCACTGGCGACCACCACGTCGATGTCGTCGAGCCTGGCCACCACCCGCCGCAGGTTGCCGTCCACCGCGACGGCGTCGCGCCCGAACGCGATGGAGGCGATGGCCGCGGCGGTATACTCGCCCACCCCCGCCAGGGCACGCAGGCCCGCTGGGGTGTCCGGGAAGCCCCCCAGCGCCACCACCTGCCCCGCGGCCTCGTGCAGGTTGCGGGCCCGCCGGTAGTAGCCGAGCCCCGACCAGGCCCCCAGCACGTCCTCGAGGCTCGCCTCGGCCAGGGCCTCCACCGTGGGCCAGCGCTCCAGGAAGCGCTCGTAGTAGGGCGTGGCGGCCTCGATCCGGGTCTGCTGGAGCATGATCTCCGACAGCCAGGTGTGGTAGGGCGTCGGGTCCCGCCGCCAGGGCAGGTCCCGCTGTTCGGCCTCGTACCAGGCGAGCAAGCGGCGGGTGGTCGGGTGCATCGTCGGGGGAGCCGTTAGCCTTCACGGGATGTACGGTCCACCCCCCGATCCCACCCAGGTGGAGCTGGTCACCAGCCCCGTGGCCATGCCCGGGGCCTGGCTCGCGTGCGCCGTCATCGGGCTGTTGATGGGCGGCCTGGGCTTGTGGCTGCGGCGGCGCCGGGAGCTGCCCGCGTGGCTGCTGCTCATCGCCGCGCAGGTCGTGCTGCTCACGGCGCCCGCCGCGGCGCTGGTGGAGCGGGCGGTGTGGGGTGCGTGGCCCACCGTCGACAAGGCCGGCAGCCTGCTGTTCTACCTCGAGGGGGTGCACACCCGGCCCTTCGGCGCCGGCGCCCTCGAGGACCCGGGCCTGGCCCTGATCGGCATCCACGTGGGGCACCTGTGGCTCACCGCGGCCCTCGATCTGGCCCTGTCCCCCAACGGCGCCTTCAACGCCCAGGCGCTGCTGCACATCTGGCTGGCCTGGACCTGCGGCTGGCTGCTGCTGCGGGACCAGGGGGTGCGCCCCTGGCTGGCGATGCTGGCGGCCATGCCCTTCGCCATGGGGCTGCACCTGTTCCGCGACGTGACCTGGTACACCGTCGAGAAGTCCGCCGTCTTCGGGATCCCCCTGTTCCTGTGGGCCATGAACCGGGCCCGCGTGCGGGGGGGATGGTGGATCGCGGTCACCGCGGTGACCCTCGCCGGCTGCGCCGCCTACAACTGGTACCTGGCCATGGTGAACCTGGCCCTGCTCGGCCTGTGGCTGCTGGGTGCCCGCAGCCGCCGCGCCGCGATCACCGCGGGCGCCAGCCTGGCCGCCGTGGCGCCGCTGGTGCTGCTGCAGGCCCTGCTGCTGCAGGACGCCGGTGCCCTGGCGGACCCCCAGCGCTTCCTCTGGGAGCGCGCGGCCCTCGACGTGCTTAGCATCTGGCCGCCCCGCTGGTACCACCTCGAGCTGTGGCGGGCCCTGAACCTGCCGCTCATGCTGCTGGGCGCCTGGGGCCTGTGGTCCATGCGCGACCGCCCCGAGGCCCGCTGGGCCGCCGGCGTGGTGGTGGTGCTGGGCCTGCTGGCCACGGGCCCGATGCTCATCGGAGAGCAAGGGTCGGGCTTGCCCAACCCGGTCTTCATGGCCGCCTGGAAGCTGGTGCCCGGCTTCTGGCGTGTCGCCCGCCCCGAGTTCCTCTTCGAGGGCGCCTGGCTGGTCCTGCTGGCCAGCGCCGCGCTGGCCCTCGAGCGCTGGCGGCCCGGCTGGCGGGTCCTGCTGGCCCTGCAGCTGGCCCTGCTGGCCGGCTGGGCCTGGGGCGTGCGCGGCCACCCCGCCTACCCCGGCTTCTGCGAGCCCGTCGAGGTCAGCCTGCCCGACGACTGGCAGCAGCGCGTCTTCGAGCCGTAGCCCAGCCCCCTTTGACGGCGGGCGTCCTTCCCTCTACGTTGCCCGCGGAGGGCCGTTCCATGGTCTACTACCGCCCCATCGCCAACGAGATCTCCCTGTTCCGCACCGCGGCCACCCACAAGCTGCCGCTGCTGCTCAAGGGGCCCACCGGCTGCGGCAAGACCCGCTTCGTGCGGCACATGGCGGAGCAGCTCGGCCGGCCGCTGATCACCGTGGCCTGCCAGGAAGACCTCAGCGCCGCCGATCTCACCGGCCGCTACGTGCTCGAGGGCGGCTCCACCGTCTGGCGCGACGGCCCGCTGACCCGCGCCATCCGCGAGGGCGCCATCTGCTACCTGGACGAGGTGGTGGAGGCCCGCTCCGACGTGCTCACGGTCATCCACCCCCTGACCGACGACCGGCGCATCCTGCCCCTCGAGCGCCTGGGCGAGGAGCTGAGCTGCCCCGACGACTTCCTGGTCGTGATCTCCTACAACCCCGGCTACCAGAGCGTGACCCGGGAGCTCAAGGAGTCCACCCGGCAGCGCTTCGTCTCCATCGCCTTCGACTACCCCCAGCCCGAGATCGAGGCGGAGATCCTGGTCCAGGAGACCGGCTGCGACGCCGGCCTGGCCGCCACCCTGGTGCGCATGGGCCAGGCCTCCCGCAACCTGCGCTCCCACGGCCTCGAGGAAGGCGCGAGCACCCGCCTGCTGGTCTACGCCGCCTCCCTGGTGCAGGCCGGCCTGTCTCTGCCGGACGCCTGCGAGGCCACCATCGTGCACTCCCTGACCGACGACGCCGAGCTCGCCCGCGCCCTGCAGGAGCTGGTCCGTTCGGTGCTCGGCTCCTAGCGAGGGTCCATGGGCGCTCCCACCTGGCCACCGGATCCCGAGAAGGCGTTCCAGGAGACCGCGCGGGAGTACGGGGTCAAGCCGTCGGACATCGGCGGTGACGAGGACGAGGAGTTCGAGCGCGCGCTGCTGGCGGCCTTCCTGTTCGAGTCTCCCAAGCGGCAGCTGGTCAGCGGTGTCGACAACGGCACCACCCTCTCCCAGCTGCAGCGGGCCCTGACGGCCTACCTGCGCATGGTCTCGGGCATGCCGGTGGAGATCGCCGCGAGCGATCCTCCGAGCACCGACGGCCGCACCCTGTTCCTGCCCCGGGCCGTGCCCGCGCCGGTGGAGCCGGGGGACCACGCCCTGTACCGCGCCATGGGGCTCATCCAGCTGGGCCTGGTGCGCTTCGGGCTGCTCGAGGGCGAGCGGCTGCTGACCGACCTGTACCGGGACTGGGTGCTGCGCTCCTGCTACCACCTGCTGGCCGTTGGTGTGGTGATCGACCGCTGGAGCGCCGCGTTCCCGGGCCTGGCCCAGGACTTCGCGGGCCTGCGGCTGATGGACAAGGCCGGCATCATGCGCATCAACCTCACAGAGGTGCCCCGCGAGGGGATGCCCACCGGCTTCGTGCCCCTCTACCAGGGCCTCACCACCTGCCTGAACTGGGACGACCAGGGCAGCGACGGCGAGCCCGCCCGGGCCGCCGTGGCCGCCGCCAGGGCGCTGACGGCCGGCTCGGAGACCGCCGCGGCCGGGCAGCCCCCCACCGCCGTGGAGCAGGCCACCATGCGGGCCGTGCTGCTGGGCCAGGCCGGCAAGCTCCGCCAGGCCTTCCGGCGGATGCGGCTGGGGCCCCCTCCCCTGCCCTACTACACCGGCATCCTCCGGCCCGAGTGGCTGCTGGCCCACACCGCCCGGGACCTCGAGGCCGAGAACGCCTGGCGGGACGGCCCCACGCCCCTGCGGCAGCTGAAGGCCGCCCAGGCCCGAGCCGGCGAGGGCTCCCCGGCCACGCCCGAGCCCGACCGGCGCCGGCCCGGGCTGCGTTCGCGGCTCAAGCGCCGCATCGGGCGCGCCCTGCAGGGCCCCGGCGACCCCGATGAGCTCCGCAAGGCCCCCGCCTACGGCACCCTGAGGGACGAGCACCAGGACAAGCAGCGGGGCGCGGCCGGGGGTGTCCCCCGCTGGAGCCCGGACACCCCGGTGGATGAGCTGTTGGCGGCCGCCGACGCCGCCCTGCCCCAGGCCGAGGAGGGCACCCTCCACGACGAGTGGAACGACGACGCCGGGATCTACGAGGTGGGCGCGGTCCGGGTCATCGAGCGCCCGGCGCCCATCGGCCCCCTGTCCAGCTACGACAAGCTGGTGGCCGCCAACGGCCGCCGCATCACCGAGATCAAGCGCCAGTTCGAGGCCCTGCGCCTAGAGGAGCGCTGGCTGCACGGTCAGCTCGACGGCAGCCAGCTCGACCTCGACCGGGCCATCACCGCCTACTGCGACATGGCCGCGGGGCAGGACCCCGACCCCCGGGTGTTCATGCGCTACCAGCGCCGGCGCTGGCCGGTGGCCATCCTGACCCTGGTGGACCTGTCGGGCTCGACCCAGGGCCACGTGGTGCACCTCGAGCAGGAGGCCCTGGTGCTCTTCGCCGAAGGCCTGCGCACCCTGCGCTTCCCCCACGCCTTCTACGGCTTCCACAACGACGGGCCCGAGCGCTGCTGGTTCGAGCGCATCAAGGCCTTCGAAGACGGCTACGACGAGCAGACCTTCAAGCGCATGGCCAACCTCCAGCCCAGCGGCGCGACCCGCATGGGGGCCTTCGTGCGCCACGCCGCCACCCTGCTCGACAAGCAGCCCCACGGCCGCCGGGTCCTGCTGGTGCTCTCCGACGGCCGGCCCGAGGACCGGGACCCCTACCGCGGCGCCTACGGCCTGCGAGACACCGCCATGGCCGTGCAAGAAGCCGCCAAGCTGGGCGTCCACAGCTTCTGCATCAGCCTGGACGGAGGCCACGACGCGCCGGACTACCTGGCCAAGGTGTTCGGCCCCGGGCGCTTCCTGGCCTTGAAGAAGGTCGAGGAGCTGCCCAGGCGCCTGCCCGAGGTGTTCGCGCGGCTCATCCGCTGACCCGCCTCCAGCGGCCGCCCCGAAGAGCTGATAGCTGAGAGCTGACAGCTGACAGCTCCGGAGCCCCCATGACCTCCCGCTACCACGTCTTCGAGATCCTGCAGGCCGAGCTGGCCGATGCCTGCCCCGAGGAGATCCTCCGGGCCGTGAGCGAGCGCCTCTCCGCCTGGAAGCCCCGGCCCCAACTCTTCTTCCGCTACTCCGCCTACCCCGCCCCGGGCACCGAGAGCGGCGAGGCCTGCGAGCTGCACGTGGCCGTGCTCGTGGGCACCGGCGGCGGCGCCTTGCTGGATGTGCGGGCCGCCACCGACGGCTTCTCCGAGTCCCTCATCCCCCTGCGCTCCATCGACCGGCTGCGCCTGGTGCGCAAGCCCGACCGCACCCAGGTCGAGATCCGCCACGGCGACTGCATCTCCTGGCTCGAGCGCAAGGAAGACGACAGCAGAGGCTCCGACCTCGAGGCCTTCCTGGTGGAGCTGCAGAAGGCCGTGGCCTGACGGCGGGGATCAGAGCCCGTACACGATGGGCAGCAGCACCAGCGCCGAGACGAGACAGATCAGCGCCAGGGGCAGGCCCACGCGGGTGTAGTCGGTGTAGCGATAGCCGCCGGGGCCGAAGACCAGCAGGTTGGGGTTGCTGCCGATGGGGGTCGAGAAGCCCGCGGAGGCCGCCAGGGCCAGGGCCAGGGCCACGGTGTGGGTGTCCAGCCCCGCCGAGGCGGCGGCGGTCATGGCCACCGGGAAGACCAGGGCCGCGCCCGCGGCGTTGGACACGAAGGAGGCGAAGATCGCGCCGAGCAGCCAGATGCCCGCCAGCACCGCCAGGGGTCCGAAGGGCTGGGTGACCGCCAGCAGGGTCTCCCCGAGCACCCGCGCCGCGCCGGAGCTCTCGAGGGCCGTGGCGACCCCGATGGCCGAGGCGATGAGCACCAGCACGGACCAGGAGATGGACAGGCGCGCCGCGCGGCCGCTGATGCAGCGGGTGGCCAGCAGGAAGAACAGGGCGCCCATGCCGCTGACCAGCAGGGAGACATCGGAGACCGCGGGGACCAGGACCATGCCGACGATGGCGATGAGCGCCAGGGGCGCCTTCTGGTAGCGGGGGCGCTCTTCCTCGGAGCGCTCGCTGACCAGCAGGAACATGCGGCTGTCCTGCCAGGCCTTGCGGAAGCCGGGGGTGGCCGAGAGCATCAAGGTGTCACCGGGCCGCAGCACGATGTCGCCGATGCGGCCGCCGATGCGCTCACCGGCCCGGTGCACCGCCAGGATGGCCGCGCCGAAGCGGCGGCGGAACTCGGCGTCACGGACCGTGAGCCCCACCAGGCTCGAACGGTGGGAGACCACGACCTCGTAGTGGTGGCGCCAGTTGGGCACATCCTCGCTGTCCACGGCGTCGAGGCCCGGCATCTGGGCGACGTCGGTGATGGAGCTGGCGTCTCCGGTGAAGACCAGGTGATCCCCAGCCTCGATGCGGTCCTCCGGGGCCACCGGGCGGATGGTGCGGCCGCCGCCGTGGCGGTGGATCTCCACCAGGTACAGGCCGGGCAGCTGACGCAGGCCCGCCTGCTCCACCGTGCGGCCGGCCATGGGGGCGTCCGACGCAACCTCGACCTCGGCCAGGTACTCCCGGGCCTCGTCCTGGTCCACGTCGGCCGGATCCCGACGATCCGCGATGAGCAAGGGTGCGACGAACACCAGGTAGAACAGGGCCACGATGGTGGTGGGCAGGCCGATGAGCGTGATGTCGAACATGCCCAGCTCACCGAAGCCCTGCTCCGCATGCATGCCGGCGACGACCAGGTTGGCGGAGGTGCCGATGAGGGTGCAGGTGCCCCCCAGCATGGAGGCGTAGGACAGCGGGATGAAGAAGCGCGAGGGGTTGGCGCCGACCTTGCGCGCCCAGGTGCGGACCATGGGGATGAACATGGCGACGATGGGCGCGTTGTTCATGAAGGCCGACAGGATCGCCGTGGGGATCACCAGCCGCAGCAGGCCCAGCCGCTGGGAGCGGGTCTTGCCGAAGATCAGGCCCGAGATGTAGCTCAGGGCCCCGGTCTCCTTGATGGCCGCCGCACAGATGAAGAGCACGCCGATGGTGGCCACCGCCGGGTTCGAGAAGCCGTGCAGCGCCTCGTTGGGGGTGATCACCCCCGCCACCACCAGGGCGCAGAGGCCCGAGAACATGAGCAGATCGGGCCCCAGGCGGTTGAGCACCATCAGCACCGTGGCGCCAGCGATGACGCTCAAGGTCAGCCAGCCCTGCCAGCTGAGGGTGAGCCACGATGCGATGACGGTCTCGAACATGGGTCAGCCCCGCTGATCCAGCTTGGGATCGAACCTGGCCTCGAGCGGGGTCTCTTCACGGCGCATGGGGCCTCCTGACAGGAGGCCCCATAACCCCGCGCGGGCGTGGGCTAGGCGTCGGGCTCGGTCTTCCCCGCCAGCACCTCGGCCCACTTGATGCGGCCGGTGAGCTGCATCAGGCCGAAGAGGGTCACCACGCCCAGGATCGTCACGGTCAGCCCGGTGTAGCCCTCCCAGAAGTGGGCCAGGGAGAAGCCGACCAGGTAGAGCAGCTGCGCCAGCCCCGCGTGCACGAAGGCGAACTGCGCGCCCACCACCAGCCGCAGGTAGCTGACCACCAGCAGCACGCTGACCGCCGCGCTGATGCCGAAGGCCCACTCCACGGGGATGTGGTCCACCGTGTAGCCGAACAGCAGGTGGAAGGCGAAGAACGCCGCCGCCAGGAAGAAGTGGTTGACCGGGTGGACCTCGACCTTCTTCAGGACCCCGATGATGAAGATCCAGACCATGAAGAAGCCCAGGGAGATGGGCGCGGAGAAGCTCATGTGGGAGGCCAGCACGCCGGGCTGCACCTGCTGGGGCATCACCATGCCGATGCCGTGCCCGGTGACCAGGCCGGTGAAGTCCCAGTCCAGGGTCCAGCCAGCACCCTCGCGCTGCTTCGCCGAGGGCGACATGGTGAAGCCCGGGAAGTCGATGTCCGTGAAGTCCGTGGTCATGGTGAGGCGGAAGTCCTCGATCTCGCTGACCGTCTGGGTGGGCTGGTAGCGCCACTCGTCCTGGCCCCGGCTGTGGTAGCCGATGGCGAAGCTCACGGTCTGGCCGGGCACGACCTGCACGGGGACCTGCACCTGGCCGCTACCGGGCGCCACGTTGCCCGTGCGCCGCTCTCCGTCCACGTGCACCTCGAAGCCGTCGTACACGCCCTGGCTCGAGGGGAAGTCGAAGCCGATGGTGATCCAGCCCGCCACGGGCTCCTCGTGGACGTAGGTCCAGACCCCCTGCATGTCGACGTCGTAGAGGCTGAACCAGAGCAGACCCTTGCGGCGCTGGTCCAGCCCGATGTCCACGTCCATGTCCGTGGACGATGGGTAGACCTGCTTGTCGTGCCGCCGCTCGATCTCGTAGGTCTTGACCACCACCTTGCCCATCGCGTCGGTGTGGGTCTCCCGCTTCTCCTCGGTGGTCGTCCACTCGAACAGCAGGCTGGGGGCCCGCTGGGTCAGGGGCTCGCCCCACAGCTCGGCCACGTCGCCGTACAGGTCGGCGCGCAGGCCGGACGAGCGCCCCTGCATGACCCCGCCGAAGGCGATCCAGCCGATGGTGGTCACGATGAAGATGAAGATCAGGGCGAGGATTCTGGGGACGGCCTTCATGCCAGGGCTCCTGGTGGTCGAGGTGGACGGGGGCGCCACGTCGGGCGCGCTGCCCTCCTTCGCAAGACCGGTGCCAGCCTCCAGCACCGCCCTGCGGTGGATCAGGGTCCGTGCCGTTCACCAGGAACACCGTCAAACACGAGATCGTCGGCCCTGCACGGGCTCTGCACGAGCGCTGCACCGCTATCGCTGGTCGCTGAAGATCTGCGATGTGTGTTTCCGGGTGATATGACTGACCAGTCACATCGACTCTCCAGCCTCGGATCGAGCCATGCCCCTGGGTGACCACTACGACCAGCGCCACTTCGTCGAGGAGCTCGGCCTGCTCTTCGCGGCCGCGGGCAAGCCGCGCATGATGGGCCGGATGCTGGCCCACCTGCTGGTCTGCGATCCCCCCCACCAGTCCGCCTCCCAGCTGGTGGAGGCCCTGCGGGCCAGCAAGGCCACCGTGAGCACCATGAGCCGGGACCTGATCGACCTGGGCATGGTGGAGCGCGTCGCCCGCCCCGGGGACCGCAAGACCTACTACCGGGCTCGACCGGACGCCGTCTCGTCCCTGGCCGAGCGCGATCTGAGCGCCATCTCCGCCTTCAGCGCCGCCCTGTGCCGGGCCCTGGAGCACATGGAAGAGCACGCACCGGACCGCACCGGCCGGCTGCAGGAGGCCCACGCCTTCTACGAGTTCCTCGAGGGCGAGATCCCCGACCTGCTCCGACGCTGGCAGCAGCGCAGGAGGACCCCATGACCCGACTCGCGCCCCTGTTCCTCCTGCTGGCCCCCGCCATGGCCAACGCGGCCCCTGTGGTGGACGCCGAGGGCTGGTCCCTGGACGTCGCCGGTGACGTCAAGAGCTTCACCTTCACCGCCTTCCCCTACGAGTGGAGCCTGGTCCCGGACGAAGACCTCGAGGCCTTCGGCATCGAGCCCATGCCCCTGATGCCCGAGGACCCCATGGCCCAGGGCGCCCTGGACGGTAGGCTCAAGGCCAAGCTCTCCATCGGGGACCACTTCGACCTGACCGCCCACGCCCGCTCGGCCGCCAGCTACTACTCCCAGGCCCTCGAGGCCGGCGCCATCAGCCTCGGCAGCGGCGGGAGCGGCATGGCCCAGGTCGTGGACATGAGCTGGACCCCGGTGGACGCGCCCAACTACATGCTCGAGGGCCGGGTGGACCGCCTGGCGGCCAAGATCAGCGTGCCCCACCTGGACGTGACCATCGGCCGCCAGCCGGTGAGCTTCGGCTCGTCCTGGATCTTCACCCCCATGGACCTGGTGGCCCCCTTCACCCCCACCGACATCGACACCGAGTACAAGCCCGGGGTCGACGCGGCCCGGGTCGACACCTACTTCGGCATGGCGGGCCAGGTCACCGCGGTCGCCGCCTACGCCGGGGACTGGAGCGCCGACGGGATGGTGTTCGCCATGCACGGCGCCTACACCGTGGGCATCACCGACCTCGGCCTGTTCGCCGCCTACAACCGCGCCGAGCCGGTCTTCGGCCTGAACGTCGCCAGCTCCATCGGCCCGGTGGGCCTGCACGGCGAGGGCACGGTCACCCTGCCCCCCGAGGATCTGGACGAGGATCCCTTCGTCCGGGCGGCCTTCGGGGCCAACTGGATGCCCCTCGAGGACCTGAGCCTGATGGGCGAGGTCTATGTGCAGACCATGGGCGGGGCCGACGCCAGCGAATACCTGGCCGTCTACTCGAGCGAGCGCTTCGCCCGGGGCGAGCTGTGGGCCGCGGGCCGCTACTACGGCGCCCTGACCGTGGGCTACCAGCTCACCCCGCTGATCGGGACCTCGGTCTTCGGCGTCGTCAACCTGACCGACCCCAGCGCCATGGTCGGCCCCAGCCTGTCCTGGTCCGTGGCCGACAACGCGGATCTGTCCCTCGGCGCCTTCTTCGGCGCGGGTGAGCGGCCCCACGACGTCGAGCTCACCATGGACGACGTGGCCTCGGTCACCACCGAGGAAGAGTACGAGCAGGTCCTCGAGGACATCCTGCTCGAGCGCACCGACGTGGGCTCCGAGTTCGGCATGATCCCCTCCGTCGCCTTCGCGCAGATGAAGGTGTACTTCTAGCGATCCCTTCGCCCCCTCCCCCCGCCGGCGCGGAGGGCCGGGGAGGGGGGCAGCGAGAAGCCCTCTACAACCAGCGTCGGCCCCACCCACCCGTGCTGGTCCCGGGGATCGACCGTCCAGCCAGCAGCTCGGCCAACAGCGTCCGGGCCTCGTCCGGGGTGTAGGGCCGCCAGCACAGATCCACCCGGAAGCGGCGGGCGCCGATCCGACGCAGGGCCTCCAGCTCCCCCGACAGGCACAGGGGCACCCCGTCCACCAGCACGCTGGTGCGGCCCTGGTGGGCGCGGTGGTAGCGGTGCTCCAGCTCGTCGACCAGGGGCTCGTCCCCCAGGCCTCCCGGGAGCCTCGGCGGCAGGGCGGCGCGGAACACGGCGACGTCGGCCCACAGCACCACCTGGGCGGGCTCCGCCGCCAGCGCGGCCTCGGCGCGGGCGCGATCCAGCTCGAGGGGCAGGGTGACCGCATCCAGGCCCAGCGCGGCCCGCAGCGCACCCACCGCGCTGGGGTTGGCGGCGTAGAGCAGATCGTCACCCTCGAGGCGCTCTCCCGGCTGGCGGGCGACGAGGCGTTCCTGCCCGACATTGGCCATCACCCAGCGCCGCACCCCGGCCTCCCGGGCGCGGGTGAGCTGCGCGGCCACCGCCTCCCGCTCCCGGCCGCGCAGCACCGGTGGCAGCACGCAACCCAGGGCCCCCGGCTCCACCGCCTCGAGCGCCGCGTCCAGCCGCGCGGCGTCCGCGGGATCGAGGAGGATCTCCAGCCTGTCGAAGCCGGCCTCGTGACCGAGGGCCAGCAGCCCGGGCTGATCGCTGCGCAGGCACCAGCTCTCCGCGACGGGCTCCGCGCTCGCCTCAGCGGCCGCGGGGCTCGTCACCACGGGCGGGGCCGGGTAGCACTCGGTCAGCGCCCGCAGCTCGAGGGCCAGCTCGAGGCGACGCATGATGTCGCGGCGCACCCGCACCAGGGCCTTGCGGGGGGTGCGCAGGGGCTCGCGCTCCCGGACGACACAACGCGCGGGACCGAGGGTGAAGGCGTCGCCGGGGGCGGTGAGCACATCGGCGATGACGGGCGAGCGCAGGGCGTCCACAGGCTCGGGGCCCAGCTGAAAGCGGTCGGTGACCTCGACCCCGGCGGCGCTGGCGCGGACGGCCAGCTCACCGGCTGTGGTCTCGACCTCGAGCGCCACGGCCGGTCCCTGCCAACCCTCGGGCAGCAGCCGGGGGGCCTCCACGGTGAAGCGTGCACCGACCTCCGGGGCGTGGGCCAGGCGGAGCTCGCTGCCCTCGGCCACCCGATAGCGGGCCGGCGGTGGGATGCGCACCGTCTCACCCGGCACGGCGCGCTCGATGGAGCGCCGCTCACCATCCGAGAGCCAGCGCAGCTCGAGGTGCCGCAGACCGCCGTCAGCGTCGGTGGCCAGCAGTCGATCACCGACGGCGAAGGGCCGGGTCACCGTGGCCAGGATGGCGTCGGGCTCCACGGACACCGCCGTACCCACGCGCACCCCCAGGTGCCCCTGCATCCGGGGCTGCACCTTCACAGGGGCGTGGGCCCCCGATCGCCGCGCCCCCCCGCTCCCCAGCAGGTAGCCACTCGAAGCTCTGCGGGAGAACAGACTCCGCACGGCTCGCTCGGCCTCATCCCGCTCCCAACCCGGTGGCGGCTGGCGGCCCGCGGCCAGATCGATGGCCCCGCGGTAGGCGTGACAGACCGCGGCGACGTAGGCCGGTGAGCGCAGCCGACCCTCGATCTTGAGGGCGGCGACCCCGGCCTCGGCCAGCGCCGGGATGAGGTCGAGGGAGAGCAGATCACGCAGGCTGAAGGGCAGCCCCAGCTCCTGCTCGCCGGCGTGGAACGGACGCCGGCAGGGCTGGGTGCAGCGGCCGCGGTTGCCGGAGAAGCAGCGCTCACTGGCCAGGGCCAGGCTGGCCTGCACCGTGGTCCCCCCGTGGGAGTGCCCGCGGCTGGCCCGCCCCCGCCGCCGCTCGCCGGCCATGGCCGATGCCAGGCAGAGGCCCGAGTAGGCGTAGCAGAGCGAGCCGTGCGCGAAGACCTCCAGCTCGACCTCGGGCACCCGCTGGTGGATGGAGGCGATCTCGCGGATGGACAGCTCCCGGGCCAGCACCACCCGGCTGAGGCCCAGCGCGGCCGCGGTGGCCGCGCCGTCCGCGTCGTGTACGGCCAGCTGGGTGCTGCCGTGCAGCCGCAGCGCAGGCGCCTCGGCCCGGGCCAGGGCGATGAGCCCGAGATCCTGCAGCACCACCGCGTCGACTCCGGCCGACCCGCAGGCCCGCAGCAAGCGGGCTGCCAGGGGGCGCTCGTCGTCCCGCAGCAGCGTGTTGAGGGTCACCAGCACCTCGCAGCCAGCGCTGTGGGCGAGCTCCACGGCCGGGCCCAGCTGTTCGACGGCGAAGTTGGTGGCGTGGGCGCGAGCGGAGAGATGGCGCAGGCCCAGGTAGACCGCGTCAGCGCCGTGGGAGACGGCGGCCTGCAGCGCACCGGGGCTGCCGGCGGGGGCGAGGAGGGCGGGGATGCTGGCGGGCATGGGCGCCGACTAACCGGGGGGGAGGTGGGAGGAGGGAGGAGGGAGGTGGCCCGAGAAGCCGCGCCTCACCACCGCCCACGCGGCATCAGCACGAACGATGCGGCGAAGCGCTGCCGGAGATCAGCGCTTCGCGTCCTCGTCCCACAGCGGCAGGATCTCGGTGTCGTCCTCGTCCCAGCCACCCAGCAGCCCGGGCGCGTCCGCGGGCCCCTCGAGCAGGGGGAAGAACGCCGGCGCCGCCTGCTGGAAGTCCTGGGCCGAGCGGAACCAGTGGTCTTCCTGCACGATGGTCGGGGGCTGCTCGGCCTGCCAGGCCACCGTGCTGCTCTGGTAGATGATGTAGCTGGCCCCGACCCGGCGATACCGGGCCCGGCTCTCGTAGACCCGGCCCTCGAGGGCCGAGCGCCGGATCTGCCGCACCAGCAGCGACGAGCGCAGCTCCCGCAGCACCACCAGGTGGGCGCTCTGGTCGTTGTTGTGGGCGTAGCGACCCCGCCTCCCCAGGGAGACGCCGGCCTCGCTGGTGTCCACGAACTCGCCCGCGCCGGCCTCGCGCCAGGCGTTGACCATGCGTCGCTGGATCATGGCCACCGGCAGGGGCAGCCACAGGGGCGGCTTGACCAGCCCGGTGCGGGCCGAGAACTCCTCGCTCCAGTCCTCGCCGAGGTGGTGCCAGAAGTAGTGCACGCCGCCGATGTACTCCACGCGCAGATCGTAGCTCTGCTGCAGGCGCAGATCGGCCATCACGGACCGGGTCCCGCCCACCAGCAGCGAGCGGGCTTCGCCCAGCAGGGGGATCGGGGCCCAGGCGGAGCGGATGTTCACCTTCCAGGCCTGGAAGGGATCGCCGCTGACCTGGATGGGCACGCCACGGGGGCGGCCGCCAAAGGTCAGGTAGTTGACCTCGATCTCCTCGCCTTCCTTGATGGCCACCTGGCTCTCGGGCAGCAGGAAGGTGAAGCGACCGCCGCCGGCCATCTTGCCCACACCCAGGCCCACCAGGTGCAGGGCGCGGGCCAGGCTGCCCTTGGCGATGGCCTCGCAGAACACCGCGATGCCCCGCAGGTTGATGCCGGCGGGCTCGCCGTTGCGGGCGCGCCTGTAGATGGGGGGCACCAGGGCCAGGGAGCTCTGGCCCGCCATGCTGGTGGCACCGGTGGTGGGGATGGTGCCCACACCGGCGATGAAGGCCCGGTTGGTGTAGAGGCCCTCGGCCAGCTGGGCTTCGGTGTAGGACTTGAGCCGCCCGTCGGCGTAGCGGGAGGCCACGCGGACGATGGTGCTTCCGAACAGGCCCTCCTGGATGACCACCCGCGGGATCCGGACCAGGTAGCCCATCATCCCCTTGGTCTTGGAGGTCAGGTCGGCGGTGAAGAAGCGCCCGGCGCCGGGGCCGCCGGCGGCGTGGCTCGAGATGGCCTGCCACTGGTTGTCGAAGGCCACCAGCGAGATGCGCGCGGGCACCACCACGGAGCGCTTCGTGAAGTACTGCATGAAGCGCTTGATGACCCGCTTCTCCGCGGTGCGACGGATCCCGTCGAGCCAGCCGAAGCGGGTGAGGATCCCAGAGAACTGGGCGTAGACCCAGCCCGGCACACCCGAGAACACGGCGTTGTCCGCCGCGGTGCCGGCCGGGTAGCAGCAGATGGAGCGGATGTAGGGGTACAGCCCCTGGAACGCCCGCTCCTGGTTGGCCTTGGCCAGGCCCTGGATGTCGAAGCCCGGGGGCCGCAGGACCACCCGATGGGGCAACAGCGAGGCCAGCACCGCCACCCGGAGCAGGGCGTCGCTGCGGGAGCGCTTGGCCTTGCGCTCGATGCGCTCGGGCGACTTGCCACGACGCAGCAGCGGCTCGAGCTCGTGGCGCAGCAGCCAGATGTCGGTGATGGTCTCGGGGCTGGCCTCGAGCTGCTCGGCGGTGGGCAGCGGGTCGAGGAAGGCGTCCCGCAGGCGCGTGGGCACCGAGGCCAGATCGGCGCTGGTGACCGCCGAGGTGTCGATGGCCCCCGGGACCGGCTTGACGAGATCGGGGAAGAAGGCCCAGAACGCCGCGATGAGCACGTGGTGATCCAAGGTGCCGTCGCCGCTGATGACCATCACGTCCAGGGGCTTGCCCAGGCTGGCGGCGTCCCGCAGCGCGTCGCGGATGTTGCGGACCGAGTCGTGGCGATCCGGCTGGGTCTCGACCGTGCGGACCTCCCAGCCCGCGCGCTCGATGGCCTCGAACAGGCCGCGGGGCACCTTGTACATGCGGAAGGGATGCACCACGGTGACCAGCACGCCGGGGCTGCGGTCCTGGTGCATCGCCGAGCGGATGTAGAGCTCGAGCTGCTCCGGCCCCAGATCCTGCGGTGGCGCCGGCGGAGGGGGGGCGCTCAGCAGCGAGGTGCTGCCACCGGGCCCCATGGGCGGAACCTCGATGGCGTCCTTGGACGACAGCGCGAGATCGGCCTCGTTGGCCTCGGGGGCGACGTCGGGTCGGTCGTTGTCGGTGCTCATGGGACGGGAGTCTATCAAGAATGGCGTCGGTGGGATGAGAGAGGCGGAAGGTGGGAGGTGGGAGGCGAGTCGCGAGAGGCAAGTCGTGAGAGCTGGGAGGTGGGTGGCGAGGTGTGGGACGAAGACCGAACGACCTCGCTCGACTCGCGTGCAACGGCCCACCTCCTGCCTTCACCGACTCGCGACTGGCGACTCGCCTCCCTCGACTCGCGACCAGCCTCCCACGACCCTCGGCCCGCCATCGGCACCCGGGCTGCCGCCCCAGCACCCCCACGCTACATGAGCCTCCCCTCCCCCCCCCCAAGGTGATCCCATGGCCAGCATCCCCCGCCTCACCGCCTGTGCCCTGCTCCTCATCGGCCTGGTCGGCTGCCCCAAGACCAGCACCACCGAGCCTGTCGTCCAGGAAGAAGCAGCCTCGCCGCTGGCCGACGCGACGGCCTTCGCCGCCGCCTACGAGGCTCGGGTGGCCCCCGTCGCGAAGCAGAGCGCGCTGGCCTACTGGGAGGCCACCACCACCGGGGACACCGACGCCTTCACCCGCTCCGGCGAGCTCGAGCTGCAGCTGCGCCAGCTGCACGCCGACCCCGCCGAGTTCGAGCGCATCACCACCTGGCTGGCCGACCCCGCCGTGAACGCCGAGCCCCTGCTCCAGCGCCAGCTCCAGCGCATCCACAGCGCCTACGCCCCGAACCAGATCGACGCCGCGCTGATGGAGACCATGGTCACCCTCAGCACCCAGGTCCAGGAGAGCTACAGCACCCACCGGGGCACCATCGACGGCGAGGCCGTGGACGCCAACCAGATCTACGAGATCCTGCTCACCAGCACCGACGCCGATCAGCGGCGCAAGGCCTGGGAGGCCAGCAAGCAGGTGGGCCCCATCGTGGCCGAGCCGCTGGTGGAGCTGGTGAAGCTGCGCAACCAGGCCGCGGTGCAGGCCGGCTATCCCGACTTCTACCAGATGAGGCTGCAGCTCGCGGAGCAGGATCCCGCCACGGTCCAGGCCCTCTTCGCCGACATGGCCGCGCGCTCCCAGGAACCCTTCGAGGCCCTCAAGGCCGACCTCGACGCGGTCCTCGCCGAGCGCCACGGGGTCCCCGCGGCGGAGCTGATGCCCTGGCACTACGCCGATCCCTTCTTCCAGGAGGCCCCCCGCATCAGCGACCGGGATCTGGACGCCTTCTACCGGGGGCGCAGCGTCGAGGGCGTCAACACCGCCTACTTCGAGGGCATCGGCCTCGAGGTCGCGCCCATCATCGAGCGCTCCGACCTCTACCCCCGGGACGGCAAGCAGCCCTCGGCCTACTGCATCGACATCGACCGCGAGGGCGACGTGCGCGTCTTCTGCAACCTCGAGGACGACGACTACTGGATGAGCACCATGCTCCACGAGCTGGGCCACGCGGTCTACGACGTCTACATCGACCACGATCTGCCCTGGGTGCTGCGCGGCCCGACCCACTCCTTCGCCACCGAAGCCGTGGCCCTGCTCTTCGGGCGCCTGTCCAAGGACCCCGAGTGGATCGCCTGCGCCACCGATCTCGAGCCCGCCGAGATCGAGCCCGCCGCCGCCGACCTGGTGGACACCCAGCGCCTGCTGCAGGTGGTCTTCGCGCGCTGGTCGCTGGTGATGGTGGACTTCGAACGCGGCCTGTATGCCGATCCCGATCAGGATCTGAACACGCTCTGGTGGGATCTGGTCGAGCAGCACCAGCTGCTCACCCGCCCTCCCGAGCGCGAAGCTGCCGACTGGGCGACCAAGATCCACATCGTCACCGCGCCGGCGTACTACCACAACTACCTGATGGGCGAGATGCTGGCCTCGCAGATGCTGGCGGCCGTGGCCCGAGACCTCTACGACGGCGAGCACTTCACGGAGATCGACACCTGCGGTGACCCCGAGGTGGGGGCCTGGATGGTGGAGCGGATCTTCGCCCCCGGCGCCTCGTTGCACTGGGCCGAGCTGGTCGAAGACGCCACCGGAGAGCCCCTCACCCCCCGCTACTTCGTCGAGGAGTACCTGACGGACACCAGCGACGGGTAGGCGTCCTCACGCCCATTACGTCGAAAAAAAGTCAACAGGCCCGGCGTTCGAGTTAGAATGCCGCCGCAACCCTACACCCACCCCACGCAAGCACGAGGAGAACGCATGTCGCTTCGCGTCCTGATCCCCCTGTCCATCCTCGCCCTGGGCGTCACCATGACCGCCTGCGGCGACAAGGACGACACCGCGCCGCCCGAGGGCGACACCGACACCGACACCGACACCGACACCGACACCGACACCGA
>CAYZVO010000005.1:0-61243 GCA_964481655.1 uncultured Enterobacterales bacterium
CCTGGTACGACGGCGTGGACGGTGACTGCGACGGGGCCGACGACTACGATCAGGACGGCGACGGCTACCAGCCCGACGGCTACGGCGGCGACGACTGTGACGACGGCGATGCGTCGGTGTACCCCGGCGCGAGCGACAGCTGGTACGACGGCGTGGACAGCGACTGCGACGGAGCCGACGACTACGACCAGGACGGCGACGGCTACCAGGCCGAGGACCACGGCGGCGCCGACTGCGACGACACCGACGCCGCGGTCAACCCGGACGCCACGGAGACCTGGTACGACGGCGTGGACCAGGACTGCGACGGCGCGCTGGACTACGATCAGGACGGCGACAGCTACGCCTCCGACGACCACGGCGGCACGGACTGCGACGACACCGACGCGACCGTGAGCCCCGGGGCGTCGGAGTCCTGCGATGGCATCGACAACGACTGCGACGGCACGGTGGACGAGGACGACGCGTCGGACGCGCTGACCTGGTACGCGGACGACGACGGCGACGGCTGGGGCGACGCCTCGAACACCACCACAGCCTGCGACCAGCCCACGGGCACGGTGACCAACGCCAGCGACTGCGACGACAGCGACGACACCCTGAACCGGGACGACGCCGACGGTGACGGCTACGACACCTGCGAGGACGACTGCGACGACGCGGACGCCACGGTCAACCCGGGCGCCGAGGACGTCGAGGGCAACGGCGTGGACGACGACTGCGACGGCGAGGTGGACAACAGTGACGAGACCTGGGTGGTGACCACGCCCGAGGACTTCATGCTCGGCAGCATCGACGGCAACACCCACTTCACCGTCGACGACGACGGGGAGCTGCAGCTGGCCTGGCTGGCCACCGGCTTCACCGCGACCTCGGCGACGGAGTCCCTGCCCTCGGCCCGCTCGTCCATGGGGGTGGTCGCCGCCAACGGCTACCTCTACACCGTGGGCGGCTCGGTGGGCTCCAGCAGCTACAGCACCGACGTGGCCTCGGCGGCCATCAACACCGACGGCAGCCTGGATCCCTGGGACGACAGCCTCGAGGAGATCCCCACGGGCACCACCACCGTGGCCCTGGCCACCGACGGCCACTGCCTGGTGATGGCTGGCGGCTACACCAGCAGCGACTCGACCGCCGAGGAGGTCTACACCGCCGAGCTGTACGGCGACGGCACCATCGCCCCGTGGGTGGCCCAGCAGGATCTGCCCAGCGGGCGGGGCTATGCCCAGGCCGTGGTGGTGCGCGGCTACGTCTACGTGCTGGGCGGCTACTCGTCCTCGGGGGCGAGCTCGAGGGTGTACTACGGCAAGCTCGAGCCCGACTGCAGCATCGACAGCTGGAGTACGACCACCTCGCTGCCGGCGAGCCGCTACTCCCACGCTGCCGCCGCGGTCGGTGATCACATCTACGTCGTGGGTGGGCGCAGCTCATCCAGCGCCAGCAGCCGGGTCTACAAGGCCACCCCGGGCACCACCGGCGCCATCTCGAGCTGGAGCACCGAGAACTCCATGCCCGACAGCCTCTACCAGCTCGGCGCCACGGTGGTGGACGGCTACCTCATCGCGGGCGGGGGCTACGATGGGTACTACAACCACGACGAGCTGTACTACGCCTCGATCGAGGCAGACGGCTCCCTGGGGAGCTGGGGTGTGGGCACGGCGACCTTGAGCGGTGACCGCCGCTACGTGGCCTTCTCGTCCTGGGACGGCATCATGTACCAGGTGGGAGGGCGCTCGGATCGCTCCAGCTCGTCGGCCACGCGCTCGGACACCGTGCAGCTGTTCGTGCTCACCGAGTCCGCTTCGGCCACCGCCCACCAGCTGGCCTTCTCCTACGTCTTCGACCTGGGCGCGAACAGCGCCGTGAGCGAGCTGGACTGGGACGTCACCTCGGTCAGCGACGGCGCGGCCACGGTCTACTACCGGATGCGCACCGACGCGGGATCGGCGGGCTCGTGGAACTCCGCGGGCAGCGCGCCGCCCCTGAGCCTGAGCGCCACGGCCCGCTTCGTGGAGGTCTGGATCGAGCTGAGCTCCTCCACGGGCGACGCCTCGACCATCGACGAGATCAGCCTGACCTACGAGCCCTGAACCGCTGGGATCAGCGGACGTGTGACGGGGTCACCCGCGTCGGGGGCTGGTCCCTGGCCGCGGTCCACTGGGCGGGCACGCCGTCGGCGTCGAGATCGGTCCAGCCGTGGGCGGCGAAGTCGTTGCCACCTTCGCGCAGGACCACCATGTAGCTGCCGACGACGGGGCCGCTCGGCTGGTAGCCCAGGAACTCGTAGCCCCCGCTGCCCACCCACGGCACGACCTGTCCGTCCAGTTCGCCGAGGGGGCGCGGCCGTAGGCTCACGGGCCAGTAGTGGTCGTGGACCGCCTCGAAGGCGACCTCCGCGGTGCGGAGCCCCGACAGGATCTCCACGACCTCGGCCTCGGCCTCCTGGTCGGCCTGGACCGTCGGGCCTGTGGCGTGCTTGCCAGCCTGGGAGCAGGATGGGCCCGCCGCAGTCATCGCGATCGAGGCGACGAGGACGCTGCGCACGCGGTGTTCCTACTCGGTGGCCTCTTCGGCCTCGGCCGCCTCGGCCTCCATCGCCTCGATCTCGGCCACCAGGGCCTCGAGCTCGGTGACCGTGGCGTCGAAGCGCTTCATGGCCGCCTCGATGGGCTCGGGGGTGGTCAGGTCCACGCCGGCGCCCTTCAGGATCTCCAGGGGGGGCGCGGAGCAGCCGGCCTTCAGCATGCCCAGGTAGGCGTCGCGGTTGGCCTCGCCCTCGCGGACCTTCTCGGCGATGGTGATGCCGGAGGACA
Organism: uncultured Enterobacterales bacterium; assembly: GCA_964481655.1. GTDB lineage: Bacteria > Myxococcota_A > UBA796 > UBA796 > JAFGLY01 > CALDOK01. Next base: position 2,814 of record CAYZVO010000005.1, read on the forward strand.
GCCCGGTGGCGTAGGTGAAGACGTAGTACTTCCAGTAGAAGTGGGGGATGTAGGCCCACTCGAGCTCGTGGTGCTCGCCCAGGGCGTAGTCGGGGCCGTAGTACTTCTTCACCAGGTCGCCGTAGGTGGTGTTGAGCAGGTCGGCGGTGACCGGGGTGCCCTCCTCGACGAAGCTGTGCAGGGCCAGCTCGAACTCGGCGAACAGGGCCTGGCGGTAGATGGTCCCGCGCATTCCAGCCAGGCGATCGGCCAGGATGCTGGCCTTGACCTTGGGGTCGGTGGCCTGGTCGAGCAGGTGCTCCTCCACCAGGACCTCGTTGGCGGTGCTGGCGATCTCGGCCAGGAAGGGCACGTAGCGGTAGTCCATGTAGCCCTGGTGCTCCATGGCCAGGTAGCTGTGCATGGCGTGGCCGTACTCGTGGGCCAGGGTGGACGCGTCGTTCATCGAGTCCTGGTAGTTCATCATCACGTAGGGCTCGACGCCGTGGGTGCTGGCGGAGAAGGCCCCGGAGCGCTTGTCGCTGGAGGGGTAGAGGTCGAGCCAGCCGTTGGCGGGATCGAGGCCCGCGGTCATCACCTCGATGTACTCGGGGCCCATGGGGGCCAGGGCCTCGATCAGCAGGGCGCTGGCGGCCTCGAAGGGGATCTCCTGGTCCACGCCTTCCACGATGGGCACGTACATGTCGTGCAGGTAGATGGCGTCGTAGCCCTGCAGCTGCTTGCGCAGGGTGATGTAGCGGTGGAGCGGCTCGAGGTTGGCGTTCACCGTGCTGATGAGGTTGTGGTAGACCGCCGGGTCCAGGTCGTCCTTGTCCAGGTAGGCCTCGAGGGCCGTGTCGTAGCCGCGGGCCTTGGCCAGGAAGACGGAGAACTCGGCCTGGCCGCCCAGGGTGGCGGCGAAGACGTGCTCGTACTGCTTCAGGGTGGCCATCATCTGGTCCACGGCCTGCTCGCGCACGGCGCGGTCGGGGCTGCGGCGGAACTTGCCATAGTTGGAGAAGTTGAGCTGGATCTCGTTGCCCTCTTCGTCGGTGATCATCGGGAAGGGGATGTCGTCGAGCAGGGCGTGGAAGGCGCTCTCTACGGGGGCGGGGATCTCGTTCAGGTCGATCTCGGCCCACAGGTTGTCGCCGGCCAGGGACAGGACCCGCTCGGCGTCGGGGTTCAGCATGATGCCCTTGCGGCGGCGCAGGCCCTCGATGTAGCCGCCGTGGCGCTCGAGCAGGGCCGGGGCCTTCTTGAAGGCCTTGCCCATCTCCTTGTCGCTCAGGGCCAGGATCTCGTTGCGCAGGAAGCTGGCGGTGCTCATGAACTGTTCGAGCACGGACAGGGCCTGCTGGTGCCGGGCCTGCACGTCGGCGTCACCGCTGTCGGTGGTGTTCTGCAGGTTGGCGTAGAGGGTGACCTTGTTGACCTTGCCGTGCAGCTCGATGTAGCGGTCGAGGCACTCGAGCAGGGTGGGCCCGTCGGCGAGCTGGCCCTGGTAGGCGTTCAGGCCGTCGATCTCGCCGGTCAGCTCGGTGGCGGCCTGCGCCCAGGCGTCGTCGTCGGCGAACAGCTTGCCCAGGCTCCACTTGTAGGCGTCGGGCACGTCGGCGCGGTCGGCGGTGGCGTCCGGGGTGTAGGCGGGCAGCGTCTCGGCCATGGCGGACTCCGAGCTGAGCGAGAAGAAGGGGATCGCGAGGGCGAGCAGCAGGGGCAGGCGGCGGGTCATGGGGGCTCCGGGGAGGCTTGGGTTCGCGAGCGGCTTGGTCTATAACCCTGGTGCCATGAAGCCTGCTCTCCACCTCGCTCCCCTGCTCCTGCTGCTGACCCTGGGCTGCGCCCACCGGGACGTGTCCTCGGGCAAGGCCTCCTGGTACGGCCCCGGCTTCGCGGGCAACCCCACGGCCTCGGGGGAGCGCTTCCGGCCCTGGAAGCGCACGGCGGCCCACAAGACCCTGCCCTTCGGCACGGTGGTGCGGGTCACCCGCACGGACACGGGGCAGCGGGTGCGGGTCGTGATCAACGATCGAGGGCCCTACGTGGACGGCCGGATCATCGATCTGTCCAGGAAGGCCGCCCGGCGGATCGACATGATCGACGACGGCGTGGCGCCGGTCGAGGTGAAGGTGGTGGGATGCAAGAAGCGCTATGGAGCGTGCCACTAGGGACGCTGTGGGGTTAGGCTCGGGTCCCCTTTCAGCCTCGGAGCTGTCCATGCGCCCTGTCATCCTCTCTGCCGCCCTCGTCCTGCTCGCCGCCTGTGGCGAGGAAGCCCCCGCGCCCGCCCCGGTCGAGCCGGCCCCCGAGCCCGTCGCCGAGCCCGAGCCCGAGCCCGTGGTCCTCGATCACGGCGCCGCGCCCGCCCTGGGTGACTGCGTGGACATCACCTTCACCGAGGGTGCCGAGGGCGAGTACGCCATCCCCGCCGCCGAAGAGAAGGCCGAAGGCGAGGCCGAGGCCGAGGAAGGCCACGAGGGCCACGACCACGACCACGCCGCCCACGCCGAAGAGAAGGCCGGCGGTGGCCACGGCTCCCACGTGAAGCATCACTTCGAGATGCCCGAGGGCAAGGACGCGCTGGTCATCGACGTGACCTCCGATCCCGCCTGGACCTTCGAGGTCGCGGCCGGTGTGGGTCACTGCCCCCACCACGGCACCAAGCACGCCGCCATCGAGGGTGCTGAGAACATCAACGTCTACGTGCCCGCCACCGTGCTGGGCGAGGACGCCACCAGCTTCGTGGCCGGTGAGACCTGGTACGTGCACCTGGCCAACACCAGCGAGCACGAGGCCGGCACCTCGGCCAAGTTCACCATGGCCGCCAAGGCCTGCGTGGCGCAGGCGGTCGAGGCCGCGGCCGAGCCCGTCAAGGCCATCCCCCCGGTCGTCAAGCCCGGCGCCCCCAAGGCCATCGAACGCGGCCCCAAGGCCATCGGCGTGAAGCCGGTCGGCCCCGGCAAGGCGAAGAACAAGTAGCGACCTTCGACGCCCGAATGTCCCAGCTGACGGGGTGTGCGCACCCCGGCTGGGACATCTGCGTCGCAACGCAGGGAACGGATAAACCAGGCAAATCGCGCAACCGTGCCTGGCACGGGTCGTGCGAAAGCATGGGACCTCGACTCCGGAGGTCTCCATGCTCGCTGCGTCCCTGCTGCTCTCCCTGCTCGCCTGCGCCCCCGGTGAAGAGCCCGCCCCGGAGGATCTCGAGGCCACCTTCCGCATGGCCGCCTCCGAGCAGGACGTTCCCCGGGACCTGCTGGTGGCGGTCTCCTACGCGCTGACCCGCCTGGATCACCGTCAGGGCAAGCCCAACGACCAGCAGACCGTGGGCGTGATGGATCTGCGGCTGGACTTCGAGACGCCTTCGGCCTTGATCGCCTCCGAGCACCTGGGGCTGGGCATCCAGACGGTGATGATGGACCGGGTTGCCAACGTCCGCGCTGGCGCCTGGATCCTGGCCGACCTCGCGGATCAGCGGGAGCGCCACACCGGCGAGCCCATCGACACCCTGCAGGAGTGGTACCCGGTGGTGGAGGCCTTCGCGGGCGTGGACGACGATGAGACCGCCAACAGCTTCGCCGCCCAGGTCTACGATCTGCTCGAGTACGGGCTGGTGGCCGAGACCCCCGACGGCCAGTGGCTGCAGCTGGTGCCCCGGGACCTTCCCTGGCGCGACGACGATCGCTACGCCTTCGCCGGCTCGGCCCTTGCTGCCCAGTGGGTGCCGGCCAGCACCAGCAACTACTCGAACTACAGCCGCGGACCCGAAGACATCGACATGGTGGTCATCCACACCGTGCAGGGCTCCTACTCCGGCTGCATCTCCTGGTTCCAGAACAGCGCGGCGTCGGCCTCCACCCACTACGTGATCCGCTCGAGCGACGGCGAGATCACCCAGATGGTCGACGAGGACGACGTGGGCTGGCATGCCGGGCACTGGGACACCAACGAGCGCTCCATCGGCATCGAGCACGAGGGCTACGTCGAGGACCCCGGCACCTGGTACACCGACGCCATGTACCGCTCCTCGGCGGCCCTGGTGAAGGACATCTGCATCCGCAACGGCTTCCCCTGCGATCGCGACCACGTCATCGGTCACTACGACGTCCCTGGCTGCTCGACCCCGGGTGGTGGTGGCTCGAGCTGCCACACCGATCCGGGCACGGGCTGGGACTGGGACTACTTCTTCGAGCTCATCGACGACAGCGGCACGGGCACCGGCCCGCTGCCCGGCGCCATCGCCGACGGCCCGAAGACCGGGCGCATCGACATCACCGCCCACGTCAGCGGCCCCAACCAGACCGGCACCTGCTCCGCCATCGTCAACGGCAACGCCAGCGGCGGCAACCTGTCGCTGACCGCCGGCTGCCTGCCGGACCGTGAGAGCCAGGCCGAGGACGTCGGGGAGATCCCCATCCAGATGAGCGGCACCGTGGCCAGCGGGACCGAGGTGGAAGGCCGGGTGGCCGTGGACGGCTACGGCGACACCTGGGTCGGCGAGATCGACGCCGACGGTGGCGTGAAGGCCGAGTGGACCGGCGAGCACGATCTGGGCGGCAGCGTGGGCGTGGTCACCTACGAGGCGGTGCTGAAGCTCGAGCCATAGCCCTGGTTCTTTCTGGGGTCGATGGCTGCCGGATTCGCCGGGCGATAGGTCTGTGTGCGAAGTGGCTGTTTCGCCGAAGACCGAACCCGATGACCTGCGCGCCACCGGGCGTTGGGGCGGGGCTCGTCCGGCGTGGTGGGAGTGGACCCTGGCGGCGGTGGTCTGCCTCGGGACCTTCCAGGCTCTGCGGGCGGTCTTCGCCAGCCGGCTGCTGCGGCTGGCCTGCCAGGATCACCCCAACTTCGCCAGCTTCTACCACGTGGCCTGGAACTTCCAGGACGCCGGCGTCTTCCGCCAGACGGTGCACGCCGGCTACGTGGACAACTGGCTGTGGGGCGGCCACTACACCCTCGTGTTCCCCGCGGCGTCGGCGCTGCTGGGCCTGCACCCCACCCCGGGCTTCTTCAACGCCATCCAGCTGGCGGCGGTGTGCTCCGCCGTCTTCGCGGGGCTGCTGCTGGGCCGCGGGGAGTGCCGCCACCCGGCGGGCGGGGTGATGGGCATCGCCGCGGTCGCCCTGAGCCCGCCCCTGCTGGCCATGGCGCTGACCGACTACCAGGACCTGGTCTTCTGCATCCCGGCGGTGCTGTGGGCCACGGTCTTCCTCCGGCGGCGCATGCTGGTGCCGGCGCTCATCGCCTGCGGCCTGGTGGCCGCCTGTCGCGAGGAGTGTCTGGCGCTGCTGCCCGTCCTCGGGCTGGCGGTCCCCACCCGGCCTGGCCGCCGCGTCGCCTGGGCCGCCGCGGCCCTGCTCGCAGGCGGTGCGGTGCTGGGCGTCGAGTGGTGGGTCGGGCGGGACCTGGCGCAGATGCCAGCGCCGATCACGCAGATCGCCCCGGTGGCCCTGGCGGCTGCGCCCGGCATGCTGACGGACGCCCACTGGCTCCAGCAGTGCGTGCACGCCTACCTGCACCTGCTCGAGCCCCTGGGCTGGCTGGTCCTCTTCGCGCCGATCCACCTGCTCGGCCTGGCGGGGTTGCTGGCGCTGCACCTGGGCGACACCTTCCACGCGGTGGACTGGTACTCGAACCTGCTGCACCACTTCGCCCCGGCCGTGGCCCTGGCGACCGCGGGGGCGGTGCTCGGCTTCGGCTGGGTGGGCACGCGGCTGCTGCGGCTGGAGCGCTGGGGCCCCGTGCTCCTGTGGCTGCTGCTAGCGGTCTGCGTCGCGGGGGGCGCCTGGCGGGTCGGGGCCTGGCGCGTCTACCGGGGGGCGGCCTGGCACGCGCCGGTGACCGGGGCGGTCGGCCCCGACGTGGTGAACCATCCCGCCTGGGAGCTGGCCGCCGAGATCCCGCCCGAGGCCGCGGTGGCCACCAGCGCCCGCCTGCTGCTGCCGGTGATGAGCCGCCCCCGGGTCTACGACTTCTACGACTCCCTCCAGACCAAGACCGACGGGAGGGGCCTGGCCTGCGTGCACTACGCCCTGGTGGGCGAGGACGACAGCGAGCTGTTGCAGGCGGTGCTCGACCAGCCGGTCCAGCAGCTCGTGCGCGAGCTGGACGGCTGCGCCCTGTACCAGCTGCGTCCCCCCGCCGCGCGGCTGCCCACGGCCTGCTCCTGGGGGTCGCCGTGATCCGCGCGATCCTGGCGTTGTTCACGCTCTGGGCGGCGGCGGGCTGCCTCGAGGCCCCCCGGCAGGACCTGCGCGACCTGCACGCCATGGGTCACGAGGTGGTGCTGCCGGGGAAGCCCGCCCAGCGCCGGGAGGCCCCCGCGAACTTCGAGTTCGCGCCCGGTGAGCCTCGGACGGTGCTCACCGTCGAGGTGACCAACCTCCGGGAGGGGGTGCTCGAGATGCACCGTCACGCCCGGTGGAGCCTGCCCTGGGCGCTGTCCCAGCCGGACATGCTCCTGCGGCGGCGCTTCCACGGCGGCCGGACGACCCTCGAGCTCCCCGCGGACCTCGGCGGGTCCGTCGCGCTGGTGATCATGGAGTTCGACAACCTCGAGCCGACCCCGGACCTGGGGCGCGCGCCCCTGGTCGCCGAGGCGGTGCTCGATCGCTACAACGACGAGGTCCTCTACCTGCGGCTCGTGGCCACCGAGGGCGGCGAGGCCCCCCTCGAGCACTAGCGGCTGTGGGGGTCAGTCGATGGCGCTGGCCATCGAGAAGATCGGCAGGTAGAGCGCCGCGAAGGTCAACGCGGGGACGACCAGCAGGGGCAGTGCCTGCAGCACCCCCAGCAGCCCACTCCACAGCGCGCCTCGCCAGCGAGCCAGCGCGGCCAGCAGCAGGGTGTTGCCCGTCAGCACGGCGAGCCCGGCCGGGATCCACAGGAACCACCAGCTGCGGACGCCCCACGACAGGGACAGCACCAGCTCGGTCGGGGCCGGCAGGGAGGCGCCGAAGTCGGCGAACATGGCCTCGAAGCTGGGCACGACGGTCACCAACAGGACCAGCTCGAGGCCCATCAGGCCGGCGTGCACCGCGCCCATGACCAGCGCCACCGCCGCGGCGGCGCCCCAGGACGATCCCCTGCGCGCGCTCATTGGCTGTGCTCTTCCCAGAACGCCGTCATCTGGTACGGATCGAAGCCTTCCTCGGGGATGTGGCCCACGCCCTCGAAGACCTCGAAGACCGAGTCGATGCCCAGGCCCAGGAGCAGCTCGTGGGTCTGCTCCACGTAGGGGTACCAGGAGCTGTCGTGCTCCCCCACGCCGTTGAACACGGCCTTGCCCTCGAGGGCGACCTCGACCGCGGTGGGGTTCCAGACCATCCAGACCCCGGGGGCGCCCATGAGCGTGGCGAAGCGCTCGTGATGGTCGAGCATCACCTCGTAGGCACCCAGCCCTCCGTTCGAGGTGCCGGCCAGGTGGACCAGGTCCGGATCGCCGCCGTAGCAGTCCAGCACCTCGTCCACCACGGGGACCACGCGGTCCCACTCGTCCGTGAGGCTGTCGTCCGTAGCGGTGATCATCACCAGCCGCAGCTCGGGCAGGGCCTCGCCGTGTTCGAACCACTTGTCGAAGACCCCGGGCCCTGCGGCGTCGCTGCCGTTGCCCCCGGGCATGAACAGCACCGTGGGGACCCGCAGGGAGTCGGTGTCGGGGTGCCACACCCAGTAGGGCTGGGTGGGGTGGGTGGTGATGTGCTGCAGCATGCCCACCTGGGCCGGCTCACACCACTCCGGTGGGTCGTAGTCGGTGTCGGCGTCGGTGTCCGCGTCGGTGTCCGCGTCGGTGTCGCCGTCGGCGTCGGTGTCCGTGTCGGCGTCGGTGTCGGTGTCGGTGTCCCCCTCGGGGGGCTGGGTGTCATCGACGTCGGGATCGCCCGGGGCGTAGCAGGCGGACAGGGCGAGGATGGTCAGGACTTCGAGGCGCATGGCTGGTTCCTCCGCGCCCAGCGTAGCAGCCCTCCCGGCCCTAGCGCCCCTGGAACTTCGCGGGGCGGCGCTGCAGGAAGCTCATCACGCCCTCGTGGGCGTCGGCGGTGCCGAACAGGCCGCGGGCCTGGCCCATGAGCGCCTCCTTGGCCGGGCCGTGGCCCTGCTCCACCGCCAGCTTGGCCGAGGCCCGGGTGGCCTGCACCGCCAGGGGCGCCTGGGCGGCCACGCGCTGGGCGATCCACAGGGCCCGCTCGAAGAGCAGCTCGCCCTCGACCTGCTCCTGGACCAGGCCGACGCGCAGGGCCTCGGCGGCGTCGAACTCGTCGCCGGTGAGCAGCCAGCGCATGGCGTTCCCCCAGCCCGCGACACCAGGCCAGCGCAGGGTGCCGCCGCCGAAGGGCATGATGCCCCGCTGGACCTCCATCTGCTTGAAGCGGGTGTCCGTGGCCGCCAGCCGGATGTCGCAGGCCAGGCAGAGCTCCACGCCGATGGTCAGGCACCAGCCGTGCACGGCGATCACCACGGGCTTTGTGCGGCGGGGGTCCATCAGGTCGAGGGGATCCACCCCTCCGGGGGGGAACAGCTCGGCGCCCTTCGCCACCGCGGGCCCCACCTCCGCCAGGTCCAGCCCGGCGGTGAAGTGGTCGCCGTGGGCGGTCAGCAGCAGGCAGCGCAGCTCGGGATCGGCCTCGTAGGCGGTGTAGGCCTCGGACAGCTCCCGCAGCATCTGCAGGGAGAAGGCGTTCATCTTGGTCGGGCGGTTCAGGCCCACCAGGACGACGTGGTCACGGATCTCGACGGTGAGGGTCTCGTAGGGTCCCATGGGTGATCTCCTCGGGAGCGGCTCTCGATGAGGCTATCCCGCGGGGGGCCCCCTGCGGCTACCACCACATGGCGCGCCAGCCTTGGAGCTCACGGTAGTGGTCCCGCTGGGCCAGGATTCGCTCGCGCACCGCGTCGTCGCCGCCCTCCAGCCAGACCTTCTGCAGGCAGGCGCCGCGGATGTTGGTGCGCCCGTGGGTGCAGGGCTCCTCGCGGCGCCGGGTGTCCACGCGCCCCGGGATCACCCACAGCTCGGCGATCAGCGGGCCGGACTCCATGCGGTCGATCCGCATCCCGGCCACCTCGGGCACGGACCAGTGCTCACGGCGTTCGACGAACAGGAAGAGCACGTCCTCGCCGTCGTAGAGCGTCACCGCGTCGTCGATGCGGTCCGTCCACTCCCGGAACAGGAACGCGACGGGGCGATCGTGCTCGAGCCGGGTGAGGGCGTCGATGTTCTCCACCGCGCCGCTCATCACGACGATGGGGCGGCTCGCGGCGTACTCGAGGCCCCAGCCGATCACGGCGCTGGGGTGGTGTGGCTCCACAGGCCAGGCCTCGGAGTGCAGCCGGGTCGGGTCCGGACCTCGCGGCTGGTCTCCTGGCTGGAGCTTGCGAGCGATCCAGGGCAGGCAGGCCCCCAGCAGCAGCGCCACGGCTCCGATGCGGGCCCAGCGTCGCGGCAGGGCGCCCACCAGGCCCGCCGCCCCCGACAGCACCAGCACGTGACCCAGCAGGTAGTACTGGGGCGACTGCTGGCGCGACAGCAGGAACAGGCCGTAGGGCGCGAGCATGCCCAGCAGCACCCAGGCCGCCCGGCGGCCGCCAGGCCTCCCGGGGCGCAGCAGGGCCAACACCAGGCCCCCGGCCCCCAGCGCCAGCGCGGGCCCGATCATGTCGAGGTAGAGCAGCTCGGTCACGGGGGTGGGGTGACCGAACTGGTTGTGCAGGGAGTAGGAGCGCCAGGCGTCCAGCCCGGACAGCGGGGACAGCCCCAGGGCGAGGGGCAGGGGGACGAGCCCCAGCAGCAGGCCCAGCAGGACACTGCCCAGCGCGGCGAAGGGCCGCCAGACGCGGCGCGACTCCCCGCGCCAGCAGGACCAGCCCAGGACCAGCCCGCCGACCCCGATCCCACCCAGGGCGGGCGCCAGCATGAACTCCCGCGTGTTGAAGGTCAGGCCCGCGGCCAGCCCGGCGAGGGCCCAGGCCCAGAGGCGATCGCCCTCGAGGGCGTGGATGGTGGCCCAGCCCGCGCAGAGCACCAGGCAGATGGCCATGGCGTCGTAGCGGGCCATGGTCGCGGTGAGCACGGCGGTGGGGAAGAGCAGGGCCAGCCCGCCGGCCACGGCGCTCTCGAGGCCCCCAGCGGACCACCAGCAGCGGGCCAGGGCCAGCATCGCCAGCCCGAAGGCGGCGGCGGAGATGGTCTGCCCCACGGCGGTGGGGTGGGCCCCGCTGAGCCCCGCCAGCCCCGCCACCAGCGCCGGGTAGCTGCAGTTCCAGGTGGTGTTGGGGATCATGCTGATGCCGGTCGCGGCGGCGTAGTCCCCCACCATCATGACCCGGGCGACGTGGGCCATCAGCCAGGCCTCGGTGGAGCCCGTCAGCTGCCCGAAGCCGCCGACCAGGGCCTGCAGGGCCAGCACGGCGGCCAGCATGACCACGGGCGCGAGCAGCAGGGGGAGCCAGGCCTGGAGGCGGCCGGGGGGTGGAGAGGCGTTGGCGGCGTTGGTGGCGATCCCGACGCCCTCCTGGAAGCGTGGGGCGCGCTCGCGCGGTTGCGGCGAGCGTTCGAGAGTATAGCGCTCGAGCATCCCGGACGCGTCGGGGCGGTAGCGACCGGCACGGTGACGAGCCCCGGTGCTGCCGCGGAGGGCCTGGGTTGCTAAGGGATGGACCGCTGCCATCCACCGGAGGCTCCCATGGGCTACAGCTTCAACCTCGACGAGATCTTCGCCATGGCCGAGGAGATCGAGCGCAACGGCGCCCGCTTCTACCGCCGCGCGGCCGACATCAGCACGGATCCCAAGGCCAAGGAGATCTTCAGCGAGCTGGCGCGCTGGGAAGATGGCCACGAGCGCCTGTTCCAGCGCCTGCGGGACAACCTGGTGGGCGCAGACGACGCGCAGTCCACCGTCTGGGATCCCATGGGCGACGCCGAGCTGTACCTGCAGGCCATGGCCGAGCAGCACGTCTTCCGTCGCGATCTCGACGTCGAGACGCTGGTGGACCAGGCGGGCGAGCCCAAGGCCATCCTCGAGCTCGCGCTGCAGTTCGAGCGGGACTCCATCCTCTTCTTCCTGGGCATGAAGCAGGTGGTCCCCGCCCACCAGGGCAGCGAGAAGGTCGATCGCCTCATCGCCGAGGAGATGGGGCACGTCGCCTACCTGAAGAAGCAGCTGGCCGCCCTCTAGCGGCGCGGCCATGGGCCCCGTCGAGCTGCTGCTGGGGCTGCTGACCGGCGCCGTCGGCGTCGCGGTCCTGGTGGTGCTCGCCCTCGTCCTGCGGCGGCGCGACGCCCCCGCGGTCGAGCCCCGCGCGCCGCTGCCCTGGCTGGCGCTGCTGCTGGCCCTGCTGGGCTTGCTGGTGTCTCCCTTGCTGGGCTTCGGGCTGGGCGGGGTGGTGCTCGAGGGGCTGGTCTCGCCCTGTGTGGACGGGCTGGGCGCCGCGACGGTCGGCGAGCTGCACGAGCCCGTGCTCGCCCGGGTCTACGCCGGTGGGCTCGTCGCCCTCTGGCTGGGCCTGCCCGCGGCCCTCGCCCTGGGCTGGCTGCTCGGCTCCCGGAGTCGCAGCGTGGGGGGCGCCGTCGCGCTGGCGGTCCTGTGCCTCGGCGGCTTCACCCTGGGCGTGCTGCTGGGGCGGCTGTGGGTGGTGCCCGCGGTGACCCAGGGCCTGGGTGAGCTGCTGCCGGGCGCCTCGGTGCAGCTGCTCGAGCTGGTGCGCACCGTGGTGAGCGCGCTGGCGGTGCTGGGGCTGGCCGGCGCCTGCGCCCCGGTGGCCTGGCTGCTGTCGAGCCGATCCCAGTCCGCGCTGCTGTGGACGGCGGTGGCCAGCGCGGCGATGCCCGGCTGTGTCTTGGTGGTGGCCGCCATCGCGACGCCGCCGGACCTCATCAGCCAGCTGCTGGTCGCCCTGCTGCTGGGCACCAGCTGGCTGCTGGGGCTCGGCGCGGGGGCGTTGAGCTCCCTGGTCCGGCGCTAGGGCCCGCCCGTCCCTTCGTCCGCGGCCCCGGCCTCGATGAGCTGGTGCTGCAGGATGCGCAGCAGGTCCGTGGCCATGCGGGGCGAGATGTCGTGGGTGACGCCGGGGTAGACCAGCAGCTCGACGGGGTGGCCGCGCTCCTTCAGCTCCTGCACCAGGCGCTCCGTGGGCTCCCGCGGCATCATGGTGTCGTCCGCCCCGTGGAATGCGGTCATGGGGGCGAGGGCCGGGGGCTCGGGCAGCGGGTCGGGGATCAGGGGGGTCGGCAGCAGGCCCGAGACGGGCACCACCGCGCTGGCGGGCACGCCCTCGCTGAGCCACAGCTGGAGGCAGAGCATGCCCCCCTCGGAGAAGCCGGTGAGCACCGGCTCGCCCCGGGTGGGGTAGCGCTCCTGCATCGCGGCGATGAAGGGCACCAGGCGTGCGGTCGCGGGGGCCATGCGCTGCGCCATGTCCTCGTGATCCGGCACGCCGATCTCGAAGGTGAACCACTCCCGGGCCCCGGCGTCGGTCTCCTGAGGGCCCTGGGGGATGATGAGCCGGGTGGGGACCCGCAGGCCCGCGAAGGTGGTGGCGAAGCGCGCGGCGCTGTCCTCGGCGCCGTGGATGGCGATGAGCAACGGCAGCTCGGCCTCCGGGTCCTCGACCCGTCCGTAGGTCTCGACCAGGTAGGAGAGCCCCGAGCGCTCATCGAGCAGCAGCGTCGGGCCCTGCTGGCCGCCGCCGGGGGGGGCGGGGGTGCAGCCGATGGCGAGGATGAGCGCGGCCAACACGAGGCCGTAGGCGCTCAGCGCCCGATGTGGTGGTGTGCGTGTCAGGGAGGGCATCAGCGCATTGACGAGCTGTAAGCTGCGCACTACGAGCCCCAATCGGCCTGGGCTCCATCGCCCGCGTCGTGCGAGTCTTGCGTAGACTGTCGCTGGACCCATGCTGTTCAACACCCTCACATTCGTCGTCTTCTTCCTGGGGGTGTATCTCGCCTACCGGTTGCTGCCCCACCGCGGGCAGAACCGGCTGTTGTAGGTGGCGTCCTACGTCTTCTATGCCTGGTTCGACTGGCGCTTCCTGGGCCTGCTGCTGCTGTCCACCGCGGTGGACTTCGTCTGCGGCCTCGCCCTGTCCGATCCCAAGCGCAGCAACCGCAAGGCCTGGCTGCTGGCGAGCATCGCCGTCAACCTGGGGATCCTGGGGACCTTCAAGTACCTGGACTTCTTCTCGGACTCGGCCGCGGCCCTGCTGAACGCCGTGGGCTTGTCCGTCGAGCCCGTGCTGCTGGGCATCACCCTGCCCATCGGGCTGAGCTTCTACACGTTCCAGTCGATGGCCTACACCGTCGATGTCTACCGGGGGCGGTCCGAGGCCTGCCGAGACCCCTTCGACTTCGCCCTGTTCATCTCGTTCTTCCCGCAGCTGGTCGCGGGCCCCATCGAGCGCAGCCGGCGGCTGATCCCCCAGCTCGCCAACCCGCGCACCATCACCCGCAAGCACATGTCCGAGGGGGCGGAGCTGCTGCTGTGGGGCTTCTGGAAGAAGCTGTTCATCGCGGACAACATCGGGATCATCGTCCACGAGGTCTTCGAGCACCCCGCACCCGACAACGGCTTCCTGGTGGTGATGGCCACCTACGCCTTCGCCTGGCAGATCTACTGCGACTTCTCCGGCTACACCGACATCGCCCGCGGGCTCGCGCGGCTGATGGGCATCGAGCTGGTGGTCAACTTCCGCCTGCCCTTCTTCGCCTCCAACCCCCGCGACGTCTGGCAGCGCTGGCACATCAGCCTGGGGCACTGGCTGCGCGACTACCTCTACATCCCCCTGGGAGGCAGCCGCCGCGGGCCCGTGCGCAACTTCTTCAACGTGATGATCACCATGACCCTCGGCGGGCTGTGGCACGGGTCGAACCTGACCTTCGTGGCCTGGGGCGCGCTGCACGGTCTGGGCCTGTGGCTGCACCGGGTGCTGCCCATCAAGCTCGAGGGGCGCTGGTGGAAGCCGGTCGCGATCATCGTCACCTTCAACTTCTGGTGCTTCTGCCTCGTCTTCTTCCGCGCCCACGACCTGGGCCAGGCCTTCTCCTTCCTGGGCCTGATCCTCACGGACTTCCTCCCGCGCTCCGAGGACCTCCAGCTGATCCCGCGGCTGCTGGTGCCCATCTCGCTGCTGTTCGGCATGGAGCTGTTCCAGCACCTCAGCGGCGATGACGTCACCGCCCACCGGCGCCTGCCGCGGGCGGCTCAGGTCCTGCTCGCGGTCGTCCTGCTCGTCACGATCTTCATCTTCGGCTCCACCTATGGCCAGCGCTTCATCTACTTCCAGTTCTAGTCCGCGCCCGCCGCGGCCCGATGCCCTGCCCCTGGCGTGGATGCTGGGGGTGCTGGTGGTGACGGTGGTGGCGCTCGAGCTGGCCATCGGGGTGTTCCATCGCCCCTCGCCCTTCGAGCGGCGCGTGACCGCGTTCGCCGAGAGCGAGGATCCCCGGCCCGCGGTGCTGCTCTTCGGGACCTGCCTGGTGGACGACAACCTGGACCTCGAGCTGGTCCAGCAGGCCCTGGGCGACGAGCTGGTGCTGTGGAACCTGTCCGCCGAGGGCACCAGCCCCATGGACTGGCTGCTGGCCATGGAGGGCCTGGTCCCCGAAGACAAGAACGTGCACACCGTCCTGCTCGTCCACGGCGAGGGGGACATGAACACCTTCATCGCGCCTTGGGAGTCCCAGGTGATGGACCTGGCGAGCTGGCGCCAGCTCCCCGAGCTGCTCGAGCTGACCTGCAGCACCTCCGGCTGCCACATCGACGTGCTCCTCAGGAAGCTGTCGCTGACCTATCGCTACCGGAGCTTCATCTCCCACTGGGCCTGGTCCCGGCTGGGCCTGGTGCCCGACACCTGGCTCCCCCAGCTGCCCGGTGGCCTGCCCCACCCTGAGCGTTTCGGGGGCGAGCAGCCCTGCCGCCGGCTCGACCGCCGGTCCATCCCCGAGTCCGAGCTCGCCTCCTCCGAGGAGGAAGAGGCCGACGGCCTGCCCCTGGGCGAGTGGGCGGGGGACCAGGCGGACCGGGAGGTCCTCCGGGCGCCGGACCTGCAGGAGCGCGTCATGGCCGCGACCTGGTCCTGGCGGCTGGGTGAGCACGAGGAAGCCTTCATGCAGTACCCCGAGGGGTATCTCCGGCGGCTGGTGGAGCGGACGGTGGCCCGGGACCGGCCGGTGGTGGCCGTCCCCTTCCCGGTGCGGCCCCCTCCCGGGGCCCTGTCGGCGGAGGCCCTGGTGGAGCCCGAGGTCGAGAGCGCCATCGTGGAGCCGGGCGGCGTCTCCCTGGGCTCGCCGACGGTGGACGGCCTCACCGACGTCCACTTCCTGGACGACCTGCACGTGGATCGCGAAGGCGGGGCGCTGCTCTCCACCGCGCTGGGGGAGCTGCTGCGAGAGCAGCTGGTGACCGGCGGTGCGGCCGCCGACGACAGCCCGTCCTACTGAGTCTTCGCCAGGATCTGGTCCAGGACGGCGCGGGCCACGGTCTCGCCCGCCAGGGCCGACCCCGGCGCCGCGAAGTGGGTGTCGTCACCCCAGTAGCTGTGGTCGGCGGGCACCGCTCCGCGCACGTCGGCGAAGGCGTAGCCTCGCTCGCGGGCGATCCTGTGCACCATGGTGTTGTAGCTGGCGAAGGCCCTGGCCGCGGCGTCGGGGCGCTGGCGGAGCAGCTGGCTGGTGTGCCGGAGCTCTCTGGTGCACTCGTCGTCGTCGGGCTGCAGCCCGAGGCGGAGGGCGTGGGTGGCCATCACCACATCCACCCCGCGCAGGTCGGCGGCGTCGAGCAGGCGCTCGAGCTCGCCCTGGATGTCGTGGAGGTGCTCCTGATCGATCTCCATCTCGGGCTGGGTCCAGGGGTCCGTCAGCGAGGCCTGCAGGCGCAGCAGGGCCCGGCCCAGGGCGAAGGACAGCAGCGGGCCGCCCTGTCGCATGGGGGGGTGGTCGCGCACGTCCCGGGCCCAGCGCAGATCGTTGGGGCCGTTGTAGACCACCAGGATGTCCGAACGGACCGCTTCGTGGTGGCGGGTGAAGTCGGTGTGGCTGCCCGAGAGGATCTCGCCGGGGATGCCGCCGTTGATCACCTCGACCCTGCGCTCGGGGAGGGCCTGCTGCAGCTCGGCTTGCAGCCGGGCGGGCCAGGTCGAGGCGTTGCTGGGGGCGTAGATGTCGAAGGTGGTCGAGCCCCCGGTGCACCACAGCCGCAGGGCGTTGGCGGGCCGGGGCTCCACCAGCTCGGGGCTGCGGAAGCCCATACGGTTGATGTCGATGGCGTAGTGGGTCCCGCTCAGGGAAGCGCCCGGCGCCAGCTGAGGACGCTCTGTGGCGCCCTTGGGCTGCTCCACGTAGAGCCCCACCGGCCCCATGCCCGTGCTGCGGGCCCCGTAGGGCAGGAACTCCCAGAGCGCGGCGCCCAGCTCGAGCAGGCCCAGCAGGACCACGGGGGCGGCGGCGGCGAGCAGGAGGCGGTTGCGGAGCGAGCGGCGCATCAGGGGGTTCCAAGCGGCTGGACGCGGATGCCAACTGTATCCACATCCAGCCAGTGCCGCTGGCGAGCCTGGCGGAGGGGGCGATAGGTGTGCCTCGCCTCACCGCGCAGCCTCGCCAGGAGAACCCCAGCAGCGCCATGCATCGCGCCCTCCCCGCCGCGCTCTTCGTCGCCGTGCTCTGGTCCGGCTGCCTCCCCCGCGCCTGCTCGCCCGGGGAGGACCCCGCGCTGGGACACCCGGCGTCCTGGGCCTGGCAGATGGAGCACATGAGCGTCGATCCCGACTCGGGGCGCCGCTGGGAGATGGATCAGGACTGGGTCATGCGCCAGGCCTCGGTGCCCACCCCGCTGATGCTCCCCGACGGTCGCTTCGGGATGTTCTACTCGCACATGAGGCTGATGGGCGAGCGCCCGCTGCTGGTGAGCGACGACGGCCTGGTCTGGGAGGACGAGCCCCTGTCCAAGTGGCCGGTGGAGGTCTTCCCCCAGTACTGCGGCAACCGCCTCGAGGACGTCGCCCCCTGGATCCAGGCGCCGGATGTGTACCGGCTGGTGTTCATGGGCCACTTCGATCCGCTCTACAAGTGGGGCGATCCTCCCCCCGACGACAACCACGCCACCCGCCTGTGCCACGCCCAGACCCGCGATCTGAAGAGCTACGAGGCCTCGGACAGCTACCTGTGGGAGGGCACCAAGCACGAGCAGGACAACTCGGTCTTCTCGGTGTTGTCCACCTCGTCGGGTGAGGGCCTGTTCTTCTACAACGGCGATCTCGGGGGCGGGACCCGGGCGGGCACCGGCATCCGCGCCATCGCCGTGGACGCCCAGACCCTGGCCGTGCGCCAGGTGTTCTCCGACCCCATCGAGCTGGACACCATCGTCGATCCCCACGCGGTGTTCCTCGACGGTGGCGGCATCCGCCTGTACGCCACCAGCCTGGGGGATCACCCCGACGGCATCGTGCCCGGGGTGGTGTTCCAGGACTTCGACGAGAAGCTCCGCCCCAAGGGCAGGTTGAAGCAGGCCGTGGTCTCCCCCGGCAACTGCCGGGTCGAGGGCGACTGGGGCTGCGGCTGCGTGCTCGACCCCGCCGTGATCCGGCTGAAGGACGGCCGGATGGTCATGTACGCCGGCTTCCTCGAAGAGGACGGGCAGGAGGTCTGCTCCCTCAACATCCGGCGCTTCTTCGCGGTGGACTAGCCCAACAGATCCCGCTCGAGGGGGGTCGCGATCATGCGCTCGACGTGGGCGCGGGTGGCCACGCCGAAGCGGCGCTCGAGCTTGGCGAGGTAGGCGGGGCGGCCGTGGTAGCGCACGAAGGCCTCGTCCCGGAAGCGCAGGACCTCGGCGGGGCTGAGCTGCTCGTTGCCCGCGGGGCGGCAGGAGCGGCCGTACAGGGAGTAGGCGTGCCAGCCCCCGGCGCCGTGCTCGGGGCGGTAGTGGGCGGTGCCCGGGTAGGCGAAGAACGGGTAGATGTTCACCCACTCGAAGTCGTGGTGGACGCAGAAGTCGTAGGTGCGCTCCATGGCCGCCCGGTCCTCGCCCGGCAGGCCCACCATCACGTCGGCGCAGATGTTCATGTCCGCGGCGCGGGTCCAGGCGATGACCTCGTCGGCCCGGCTTGGGTGCACGCCCTTCTTCAGGGCCTTCAGGGTCGCGGGGGTGGGGCTCTCGAAGCCGTAGGAGATCCAGCGCATCCCCACGCCCCGCAGGCGCCGGAGGAGCTCGGCGTCCACGGTGTCCACCCGGGCGTAGCACCACATGTTCAGCCCCTCGAGGCCCTGGGCCTCGAGCAGCTCGCAGAAGCGCGCGGTGCGCTCCCGGCGGCTCACGAACAGCTCGTCGAAGATCCGCAGCTGCCGGACGCCGTGGACCCGGTGCAGGTGGGTGATCTCATCGACCACGCGCTCGATGGAGCGGTAGCGCTGGCGCCGGGGTCCCGGGAAGAGGTTGTTCACGGCGCAGAAGCTGCACTGGAAGGGGCAGCCCAGGCTCGACCAGACGATGGCGTAGGGGCTGCGGCGGTCCAGGGCGCCGAAGCAGTGCCAGTTGTGGGCCCGGAAGCGGGAGGGCTGCAGGTCGCCGTCGAAGTCGAGGCTGGGGATGGCGTCCAGGTCCGCCAGCAGCGGGGCGTCGCTGGTGGCGGCGTAGGCCCCATCGGGCGCCAACCACGACAGCCCGAGGATCTGGTCGTGGGACGCTCCACCGAGCAGGGCGTCGATGGCCTCGAAGCCCTCGCCGCGCACCACCAGGTCGACCCCGGTGTCCCGCAGGCTGCGCTCCGGCAGCACGGTGGGGTGAGGCCCCCACAGGAAGCTGGTGGTGCCCGGGTGGGGGCGCCAGACCCGCGCGAAGAAGCGGTCCACCAGGGTCATGGTCATGGTGGAGGACGAGGGGTTGGCGCCGCTGCAGACCACCCCGAACAGCCGCGGGGACAGGGCGCGCACCCGCGCCGCCAGGCCCTCGAGGTCCAGGCCCTCGAGCTCGCTGTCGATGGCCAGCACCCGGTGGCCCTGGGCCCGCAGGTAGGAGGCCACCATCCCCATGTGGATGTTGGGCGCGGTGGCGGCCAGCTCATCGGCCGTGATCGCGTAGTGCTGGCGCTTGGGGTTGAGGGTGGCGAGCACCAGGTCGGGGGTCATGGGGTGCTGGCCTCCCGCGGAGCCGGCCCGCCGAAGAGCAGGCTGTGCTCGGCGTAGCAGTTCCAGTAACAGGCGCGGCATGCCGCCAGGCGCAGGCGCAGGGCGCGGGTGCCATCATCCCGCCACCAGCGCTCCAGCCCGCCCGGCCGCCAGCTCCCCACCGCGCGGCCCTGCATCAGCCAGGGGGCGCAGGGGTAGATGGCTCCGGTGGGGTCGACAGAGAGCATGGTCCAGCCCGTGGCGCAGGGCAGGGGGAAGGGCTCGCCGGCGAAGGCCCGCTCGAACAGCGCCAGGTAGGCGGGGCTGCTGTCGATGCGCAGGCCCGGCGGGCGCTGCGCGATGCGGTCGGTGAAGGCCCGCTGATCCCAGCGCCGCAGGGAGGCGCAGCGGACGGCGGCGCGCTCGATGCGGTGCACGGGTGCGAAGGCGATGGCGTCCGCCCCGGCCTCGGCCCCGGCCTCCATCACGGCGCTCACGGCGTCGATCCGGTGGGCGCGGACCGCCATGGAGACCACCACCTGCATGCCGCTGCCGGTCCGCGCGCGGGCCTCGGCCAGGCGCTCGATGGCGGCGAGGACCCGGCCGGCCCCCTCGGAGGCGCCCCTGAAGCCGCGGTAGTCGTCGTCTTCGGTGGCGTCCAGGGAGACGGTGATCTGGTCCAGGCCCGCCCCGACCAGGGCCTCGGCCCCATCGGTGGTGAGCAGCAGGCCGTTGGTGCTCACCGAGCTCGCCAGTCCACGGGCCTTGGCGGCGGTGACCAGCCCGGGCAGGTCCGGTCGCAGCAGGGGCTCGCCGCCGCTGATGGAGACGGCCAGGGCGCCGATCCCCCGGACCTCGTCGATGAGGCCCCGCAGGGTGGCGCTGTCCAGTTCCCGGGTCGCCTGGGGCCGGTGGACCCGCTCGAGGGTGCACATGCCGCAGCGGGAGGGGCAGCGCAGGGTGGGCAGCAGGTTGACCGTGATGGGCCCGGTGGGCGCCAAGCCCTCGGGCACCCCGGGCAGCCCCCGGCCGTGCTTCAGCCACAGCCACTGGCGCGCGGCCCGGCTCAGCCAGCCGATGTCGGCCCGGCGCAGCTGGGCGAAGGCTTGGGTGGTGGCCGCGCTGCGCATGGGCGCTAGCGCTCGAGGCCGCGCTGCCCGCGGTACCAGGCGACGGTGCGCTCGAGCCCCTCGCGCAGGGAGGTGCGGGGTCGCCAGCCGAGCTGTTCGGCAGCCAGGCCGATGTCCACCGCCCGGGCTGGGATGGTGCTGGGCCGCTCGGGGTGCAGCTCCACCGGGGCCTGGTGGCCGTCGACGGCCATGATCGCCTCGAGCATCCCGAGCACCGAGACCAGGCGGCCCGAGCCGATGTTCAGGGCGCCGCCGGTGCTGGGGGCCACCGCGGCCCGCAGCAGGGCCTCCACGAAGTCGCCCACGTAGAGCAGGTCGCGCTGGTCTCGACCCGTGCCCCAGACCTCGACCGGGTCCTGGCCCTCGACCACCTTGCGGATCAGGGCGGGCAGCACGTGGCTGGTGGCGGGCTCGAAGTCGTCGTGCTCGCCGTAGAGGTTGGTGGCCCGCAGCACCACGGTGGCCATGGGCCTCGGCAGGTGCTCCCGGTAGCCCTGGCAGAGGGTCTCGGTGTAGCGCTTCATCCAGCCCACCCAGAAGTAGCTGGGGTGGGGCTCGCCCTCGAACATCTCGGCTTCGGTGACCGGGCGCGCGCCGGTGTCCGGGTAGCCGGTGGACGAGCCGATGTAGACGAAGCGCGAGACCCCCGCCCGCCAGGCGGCCTCGAGCAGCAGGGCGTTCATCACGACGTTGGGGGTGGCGTGGTCGAGGGGGGAGCGGGCGATGACCGCGGCGCCCTGGCTGTTGGCCGCGCAGTGGTAGACCAGGTCGATGCCGGCCACGGCCCGGGCGCAGGCCTGGGCGTCTCGCACCGCGCCCCCCCCCCCCCCCCCGCCGGGGGGGCGCCGGGGGGGGGGGCGGGTGTGCAGGGTGGCGCGGGTGACCACGCCCTCGGCGGCCAGGCGGGTCAGCAGGTGGGTGCCCACCAGGCCCGTGGCCCCGGTGACCAGCACCCGCTGGCCCCGCAGCTGCTCCAGGGCGGCCTCGAGGACGCTCACCGGCGCCTCCGCAGGCGCTCCCGCAGGATGGTGTAGAGCTCCTGGGAGCCGAAGCGCAGGGGGCTCATCTTGCGCTCACCGCCGATGCGCGCGGGCTCGTCACCGGGGATCTCACCCACCCGGGCGCCCCGCAGCAGGGCGCGGCACAGCACCTGGGAGGCCCAGGCGTTGCGCTCGGTGTTGACCTGCACGTCCCGCAACAGCTGGGTGCGGTAGGCCTTGTACATGACCAGGACGTCGGTGAGCCGGCGCCGGTAGAGCAGGTTGACCAGGGTGGTGAAGCCCCAGTTCCCCAGCGCGGTGACGGCGTCGTCGTCCTCGGAGACCGCGTCGTCCAGGTAGCGAGAGACGGTGACGATGTCGTAGCCCTCGCGCATCTTGGCCACCAAGGGTGGGATGCGGTCCGCCACCGAGTTGCCGTCGGGGCTGAAGTAGATGGCCACGTCGCCCTGGATGTGGGGCAGGGACTCGCTGAAGGCCGCGCCCAGGCCCCTGCGCTGCTGGACCAGGACCTCGAGGCCCTGCTCGCGGGCCCACTCGATGGTGCCGTCGGTGGAGCCGCCGTCCACCACCAGGATCTGGTCGACCCAGCCGGGATCGATCTGGGGGACGATGGCCTTCATCCCGTCGATCTCGTTGAGGGTGAAGAGCAGCAGGGTGACGGTCACGCGTCCTCCGGCCCGAGCAGGTCGTCCTCGAGCATGCGGCTGAGGCAGTGGTAGACGGGCAGGTGCAGCTCCTGCACGGCCCAGCACGCGCGCCGGGGCACGGCGACGCAGGCGTCGGCCTTCGCCGCCAGGTGGGCGCCGTCGAGGCCGGTGAGGACCAGCACCTGCAGGCCCTTGGCCCTGGCCGCGTCGATGGCCATCCCCACCGAGCGGGAGCGACCGGAGGTGGTGATGCCCACCAGCAGGTCCCCGGGCCGACCGAGGACCCAGGTGGCCTGGGCGAAGCCCAGGGGCTCCCCGGTGTCGTTGCTCATCGCCGAGCCCAGGGCGGCCAGGCTGGGGAGGGGGATGGCGGGGATGCCGCGCTGCAGCCCGTCGGCCAGGGGCGCCGGGAGCCCGTCGCGCTCGGCCGGGAGCAGGGGGCGGGCTCGCGCGATGCCCTTGAGCAGCTCGGCGGACCAGTGCTCGCAGTCCGCGGCGCTGCCGCCGTTGCCGCACAGCAGGACGGTGCCCCCGCTGCGGGCGGTGGCCCGCAGCAGCTCGAAGGCGGCGGTGATGTCGGCGCGGCAGGCCTCCAGCTCGGGCAGGCGGGCGGTGAGCGCGTCGATGTGCTGCGCGGGGTGTGCTACGACCATGGGACGACCCTAACGTCGTCACGGCGCTTCCGTCTTCGCCCGCGGTCCCTGTCGTGGTGGCGTTCACCCAGCGGTCCCGCCGCTCTGGTGACCAACGTGCCTGCGCCCTCCCCTGCAGAGATCGGCCTCCTGGCGGCCTTCGCCTTGACGGCGTTGACCGCGGGCCTGGCCCGCTGGCGTGGCTGGGGGCGCTGGCAAGCGTCCCGCCCCGAGCGCGGCTGGCTGCTGGGCACCGGCGTCGCCTTCGCCGTCGCGCTGGTCTCCCTGCTCGTCTGGCACCACCACCAGGACCCCCACTGGACCCCCCATGGCGCGGACTGGGACGCCTGGTTCCAGAGCGCGGTGGCCTTCCAGAACGGCCTGGCCCTGCACCCCATCGCCCGCTGGCCCCTCAACGGCGCCCTCGCCGCGCTCATCGATCTGTTCGTGCCCGGGCCCCTCTTCGTCGCTCTGCAGATCGTCAGCCTGGCCAGCGCCGCGGCCGCGGTCGCGGCCATCTACCTGCTCGGTCACCTGCTGCTCGGTCGCTTCGCCGGCATCGCGGCGGCCTGCCTCGCCCTGCTCCAGCCCAACTGCCTCGAGATCGCCCAGTGGGCCAGCGCCTACAACCTCTGGGCGGCCAGCGCCTGCTGGGCGGCGGCCGGGCTGGTGGCCGCGCTGCGCACCCGCCGCGCCCACTGGTGGGTCGTGGCGGGGCTGGGCATCACCGGCGCGCTGGCGACCATGCCCAAGGGCCTGCTCATGGGGGGCATGCTCCTGAGCATCGCGCTGCCCCTGGCCGTCGCCTGGGGCCGCCCCCGTTGGGGGGGCGCCGCGGCGCTGCTCGCCCCGCTGGTGCTCACAGCGGGGCTGTACGCCCTCTTCCCTCAGCCCCTGGCCAGCCTGGACGGCCTGGTGCGCTACGCCCGGCACGGCGACCACGACAGCCGGATGGCCCGGGCCATGGACTTCGATCTGAGCGACGGCTACGTCTTCGGCAAGTCCTCGGGGCCGGTCACGCTGTGGCACACCTTCCAGGCCATGCGCGATGAAGGCGGCATGGAGCCGGGCCAGAGCGACAGCCCCCTGGGGGGCAACCTGGTGGACCTGCAGCGGCAGTACGACGGCGGCGGGCTGCTGACCCTCGCCTGGCTGGGCCTGGGCCTGGCATGCGGCCTGCTCACCAGCCTGCTGCGACCGGGAGAGCGGCGCGTCGGCTGGGGCTGGCTGGCGGTGGCCGCGGTGGGGGCCGCGGTGGCCCCGAGCCTCTGGCTGCACCTCAACACCCGCTTCCTGCTGCCGCTGTTCTGGATGCTGCCCCTGCTGGTGGTCGCCCCCCTGGCCCTGCCCAGCCGCGCCGGCCCCCTCTGGCTGCGCTGGCTGCCGCTGCTGGCCTGTGGCGCCTTGCTGCTGCCCGGCTCACCCTGGCGCTTCGAGGCCGAGCGCACCAACCCCGTCGACGTCCGCGCGCCGGAGCAGTCCCTGTGGCTGCACTGGGGCCTGGTCTCCATGGACGACATCGATCCGCTCTACGCCTGTGGCGATCCATTCACCAACTGGTTCGCCCTGGACGCCCGCGGCGGTCACTCGGGCCCGTGGGGCTTCGACGATCGCAAGGAGTGGGAGCTGCCCCTGCCCACCCCCGACGAGTACCTGCTGGTGCGCCAGGACCCCATGAGCGTCACCGAGGGCGACGGCGGGGGCGACTACCCCTGCGACGTGAGCGGGCGCACCGAGCTCCGTCGCTTCGACATGGGGGTGGGCGAGGCGGTCCTCTTCGGCCCCGTGGGGGCCGGGACGCCGTGATATAGCAGCGCGCCCTGCGCTTCCAGGAGGTTGGCGCGTGCGGATCCTCATCACCGGCGGCGCCGGCTACATCGGCTCGGTCCTGACCCCTCGCCTGCTGGACGAGGGCTTCGACGTCACCGTGCTGGACAACCTGATGTACCGGCAGCGCTCCCTGCTGGCCTGCTGCGGGCGTCCGGGCTTCGAGTTCGTGCGGGGTGACGTGCGCGACGAGGCCCTGGTGGCGCGCTTGCTCGCTCGTGTCGACGCCGTCATCCCCCTGGCCGCCATCGTGGGCGCGCCGGCCTGCGAGCTCGACCCGTGGACCTCTTCGGACATCAACCTGGGTGCGGTGCGCATGCTCGATCGCCTGCGCAGCCCCGATCAGCTGGTGGTCTTCCCCACCACCAACTCCGGCTACGGGACCCAGACCGGCGAGCTGCACTGCACCGAGGACACCCCGCTGCAGCCCATCTCCCGCTACGGGCGGGACAAGGCTGATGCCGAGGCGCTGTTGCTGGCGGGGGACGCCATCACCTTCCGCCTGGCCACCGTCTTCGGCGTCTCACCGCGTCTGCGGCTCGACCTGATGGTCAACCACTTCACCTGGACCGCCTACGATCAAGGCTACATCGTGCTCTTCGAGGAGCACTTCCAGCGCAACTTCGTGTGCGTGCGGGACGTCGCCGACGCCTTCCTGTTCGCCCTGCGCAACCCCGACGCCATGCGCGGCCGCTGCTTCAACCTGGGGCTGGACGCCGCCAACATGAGCAAGCTCGAGCTCGCCCAGACCATCAAGCGGCAGGTCCCGCGCTTCGAGATCAGCTGCTCGGCGGTGGGCACCGATCCGGACAAGCGCAACTACGTGGTGTCGAACCAGCGCCTGCGCGAGGCTGGCTTCGAGGCCCGGGTCGGCATCGAGCAGGGCGTCCGCGAGCTGCTGCAGGCCTTCCCCATGCTGCCGCGGTCCCCCTTCGCCAACGTCTGAGGCCCCGTGACTTCGCCCGCCTTCCCCCGGACCGCGCTGGTGTTGGCCGGAGGGCTGGGCACCCGGCTGCGGCCCGCCCTGGCGGACACCCCCAAGGTCCTGGCGCCCGTCGGGGATCGCCCGTTTCTGCTGCGGCTGCTGACCTGGCTGCAGCGCAGCGGGCTGCGGCGGGTGGTGCTCTGCACGGGCCACATGGCGGAGCAGGTCGAGGCCGCGGTGGCCGCCGGGATCGATGGCCTGGAGATCTCCTGCGCGCCCGAGCCGAGCCCCCTGGGCACCGGCGGCGCTCTGCGCAGGGCTGTCCTGGGGCTGCCCGATCCCCGGGTGCTGGCCCTGAACGGTGACTCCTTCTGTGGCTGCGATCTGCACGCGCTGGCTGCCCAGCACGGGCCGGCGACGCCTGCGTCGATGGTGGTGACCCGGGTCCCCGACGCCGCCCGCTACGGAGGGGTGACGCTGTCCGAGGACGGCGAGGTTCTGGGCTTCGTCGAGAAGGGCCTGGCGGGACCAGGATGGATCAACGCCGGGATCTACCTGCTCGAGCGGCGGGTGTTGGTGCAGCTCCCCGCCGACGGGCCCTGCTCCCTCGAGCGCGAGCTGCTGCCGGGGCTGGTGGGCCACGGGCTGCGGGCGGTGCAGGCCCCGGGCCCCTTCATCGACATCGGCACCCCGGAGAGCTGGGCGCGGGCCGCGGACGTGCTGGCGGGGGTGTTGGCGTGAGCGCCGTCCTCCCGGGCGCTGCGGTCCTGCTGGATCGAGACGGGACCGTCATCTACGAGCGCCGCTACCTGAGCGACCCCGCCGGGGTCGAGCTGCTGCCCGGTGCCGTCGAGGGGCTGCTGGCCCTGCAGCGGCTGGGCCTGCCCCTGGTGCTGGTCACCAACCAGGCCGGCGTGGGCCGCGGCTACTACGGCCTGTCGGACATGCGCGCGGTGCAGGATCGCGTGGTGGCGCTGCTGGCGGACGCCGGGGTTCGGCTCGCCAGCGTGCACGCCTGCCCCCACCACCCCGACGACGGCTGCGGCTGCCGCAAGCCGGCCACGGGCATGGCCACCGCGGCCGCGGCGGCGCTGGCCCTCGAGCCGGGCCGCTGCTTCGTGGTCGGGGACAAGCGCTGCGACGTGGATCTCGGCCTGGCCTGGGGGGCCACCAGCCTGCTGGTGCGCACCGGCTACGGCCGCGAGGAAGAGCCACTGCCCGACTGTCGTCCCCACGCGGTGGTGGACGATCTGCGCGAGGCGGCGCACTGGATCGCGGCGCGCCTTCCTTCACGGGGCGGCGCAGTGGAGTAGTGTGGGGGTGGAGCCTGGCGCGTCCATGATCATCACCCGCACCCCATTCCGCCTCTCGTTCTTCGGTGGCGGCACCGACTACCCCGACTGGTACCTCCGCGAAGGGGGCCAGGTCCTCAGCGCCACCATCGACAAGTACTGCTGGCTGATCGTCCGCTACAAGCCTCCGTTTCACGATCATCGCTACCGCATCGTGTACCGCCGCATCGAGACCTGTCAGCGGGTCGAGGAGATCGAGCACCCCGTGGTGCGGGCCGTGCTCGAGAAGCTGGGGGTCACCCGGGGCCTGGACATCCACCA
The DNA here is from genome assembly GCA_964481655.1 of uncultured Enterobacterales bacterium. Lineage (GTDB taxonomy): Bacteria > Myxococcota_A > UBA796 > UBA796 > JAFGLY01 > CALDOK01. Next base: position 29,664 of record CAYZVO010000005.1, read on the forward strand.
CGAGGGTGATCTGCCCGCGCGCGCCGGCATGGGCAGCTCGAGCGCCTTCACCGTGGGCCTGCTGCACGCGGTCCACGCGCGGCTGGGGCGGGTGCCCTCCCGCCACGAGCTGGCCATGGAGGCCATCGATCTCGAGCAGAACATCCTGGGTGAGACCGTGGGCTCCCAGGATCAGGTGGCCGCGGCCCACGGGGGGCTGAACCACGTCCGCTTCCTGCGCGGCGGGCAGATCACCGTGCGCCCGGTGCCCCTGCCCAGGGCCCGGCAGCGACAGCTCGAGCGCCACATGCTGCTGGTCTTCACCGGCATCGCCCGCACCGCCGAGCGGGTGGCCCGCAGCTACGTGGACGAGCTGGCCCAGCGCGAGTCCCAGCTGCGGCAGCTCGACGCCATGGTCCCCGAGGCCATGGGCCTGCTGGCGCGGGACGATCTCGAGGGCTTCGCGGGCCTGCTGCACGAGTCCTGGCAGCTCAAGCGCGGGCTGTCCCGGCTGGTGAGCAACGACCGGGTCGACGGCATCTACGAGGCCGCGCGCCGGGCCGGCGCCTGGGGCGGCAAGCTCAGCGGCGCGGGCGGCGGCGGCTTCATGCTGCTGCTGCTGCCTCCGGAGCGCCGGCAGCGGGTGCTCGAGGCCCTCTCCCCCCTCATCCACGTGCCGGTGCGCCTGGACTTCGAGGGCTCTCGGGTGATCTTCTTCGACCAGGGCGAGGACTGGGCGCAGCTGGACCGGGCCCAGGCCCGCGCCGGCGTCGTGCCGGTCATCGAGCATCCCGTGGAACACGGAGAGGACGAGTGAGCGTGGACGAGCGCGCGCTGGTCCGCCAGATGCTGCGCATCCGGCTGCTGCAGCACCACATCGAGTCCCTGTACCACCTGGACGAGATGAAGACCCCGGTCCACCTCTGCATCGGCCAGGAGGCGGTGGCGGTGGGGGTCTGCGCCGCCCTCGAGCGCCGGGATCGCATCCAGAGCAACCACCGGGGCCACGGCCACTACCTGGCCAAGGGTGGTGATCTCTACGCCCTGGTCGCCGAGCTGTACGGCCGCGACGACGGCTGCAGCCGCGGTCGGGGTGGCTCCATGCACCTGGTGGCCCCTGAGGTCGGGCACATGGGCAGCTCCGCCATCGTGGCGGGCGGGGTCCCCATCGGGGTGGGCCAGGCCCTGGCCGCCCGGATGCAGGGCCTCGATCGCGTGACCGCGATCTTCTTCGGCGACGGCGCCGCGGACGAAGGTGTGCTCTACGAGGCCGTCAACTACGCGGCCCTGCGGCGCCTGCCGGTGGTCTTCGTGCTCGAGGACAACCAGTGGTCCGTCTGCTCGCCCTCCCGCCAGCGCCACCCCTGGGAGCCCCTCTTCCTGCGGGCCGACCCGGAGCTGCTGGCCAGCGCCGAGCTCGACGGCAACGACGTGCTCGAGGTCCACGCGGCGGCGGCCCGGGCCGTGGCCAGGGCCCGCCGTGGCGACGGCCCCAGCTTCCTGTGGTGCCGCACCTACCGCGTCCGCGGGCACGCCGGCTCCTACTCCGACGCCCACCTGGGCTACCGCAGCCAGGACGAGATCGACGCCTGGGCTGCGCGGGGTCCCGTCGCCCGCTCCCGGGCCCGCATGGAGGCCGCCGGGGTCGAGCCGGCGTGGTTCGAGGCCCTCGAGGCCGAGCTGCAGGCGGAGCTGGACGAGGTCTTCGCCCGGGCCCAGGCCGCCCCGTTCCCGGCGCCGGACAGTCTGGGCCGCCACCTGTTCGCGGAGGGCGACCATGGGCGCTGATCGCCGCCACGAGCCCTGGATCGGCGGCACCGAGTCGCCCCCGGCGGGTGATGAAGGGAGCGAGCGGGTCCTGTCCTACACCGCGGCGATCCGCGAGGCCCTCGGCCTCGCCATGGAGGCGGATCCCCGGGTGTTCGTGATGGGCCAGGACGTCGACGCGCCCCCGGCCATGTTCGGCACCACCCGCGGGCTGGTGGAGCAGTTCGGCCCCGAGCGCTGTGTCGACACCCCCCTGGCCGAGGCCGCCATGATGGGTGTGGCCACCGGCGCGGCCCTCGAGGGGATGCGCCCGGTCTACATGCACAACCGGCCGGACTTCCTGCTGGTGGCGGCGGATCAGCTCATCAACCACGCGGCGAAGTACCGCATGACCTTCGGCGGGGCCGTGCACGTGCCCCTGGTGGTCTGGGCCTGCACCGGCCGGGGCTGGGGCGGGGCCTCCCAGCACTCCCAGGCCCTGCAGGGGCTGTTCATGCATCCCCCGGGGCTCAAGCTGGTGATGCCCAGCACCCCCGCCGACGCCAAGGGCCTGCTGTTGAGCGCCATCGCGGACCCCGATCCTGTGCTCATCCTCGAGCACCGCGTCTGCTTCCGCCAGCCCGGCCCGGTGCCCGCGGGCGATCACCGCGTGCCCATCGGCGAAGGCGTGGTCCGGAGGCCTGGCTGTGACGTCTCCATCGTGGCCATCTCCCACATGGTCGCCGAGGCCATGGCGGCCGCCGAGGTGTTGGCCGGCGAAGGCATCGAGGCCGAGGTGGTGGACCTGCGCAGCCTGGTGCCCCTGGATCGGGCCCTGCTGCGGCAGACCGCCGCGCGCACCGGGCGTGTGGTCCTGGCGGACTGCGGCTGGCGCACCGGAGGGGTCACCGCCGAGTGGGCCGCCGTGCTGGCCGAGGACTGCTTCGAGCTGCTGCGCGCCCCGGTGCGCCGGGTGGCCTGTCCGGATCTGGTGCACCCCGCGGGCCATGTGCTCGAGGAGGCCTTCTACGCGGGCCGCGACGAGATCCTCGAGGCCGCGCGGTCCATCGCGCCGGAGCGCCGGTGAGCGGCGCTGTCCCCGGGGGCTCCCCCGCCTTCGTGGCGGGCGCGGCGACCGTGGGTGGCCGCGCCATCCTCGCGGCCCTCGCGGCCCAGGGGGTGGAGGCGTTGGGGGATGCGCAGGCCGGGATCGACCCCTGTGACGGGGCGGCCGTGGAGCGCACCCTGCGCGAGCTGGGGGCCGGCACCGTGATCTACGCAGGCGCCTCGGAGGCGGGCATCGCCGGCAACCTCGCCCGGCCTGCCAGCCTGATGAGCCACAACCTGCACGCCGAGCTGGCGGTGCTGGGAGCCGCTCAGCGGGTGGGGGTGCGGCGGCTGCTCTACCTGGCCAGCTCCTGCGGCTACCCCCGGGACGCGGCCCAGCCCATGCGCCCCGCGCAGCTGTTCGGTGGGCCGCTGGAGCCCAGCTCCGCCCCCTACGCGGTCGCGCGCCTCGCGGGCCTGGTGCTCTGTCAGGCCGTGCGCAGGGAGCACGGGCTGCCCTGGATCTGCGCCATCCCCGCCAACCCCTTCGGTCCCGGCGACGATCTCGATCCCCGGGACGCCCACGTGGTCGCGGCGCTCATGCGCCGCTGCTGGGAGGCCCGGCGGGATGGCCGCGACGAGCTGTCGGTCTGGGGCAGCGGCAACCCCCAGCGGGACTTCCTCTTCGCGCCGGATCTGGCGGACGCCTGCCTGCTGCTGCTCGAGCGCTACGACGACGAGCAGCCCGTCAACATCGGCTCCGGGCGGGCCCTGTCCGTGGCCGCCCTGGCCCGGGCGGTGGTCGAGGCCACCGGCTTCGAGGGCCGGCTCGTCTTCGACGCCAGCAAGCCCGACGGCGCCCCGATCAAGCTGCTCGACACCGCCCCGCTGATGGCGCTGGGCTGGCGCGGCCCCACGCCGCTGCCCGACGCCCTGGCGCGCACCTGGCGCTGGGTGCGGTCCCAGCTCGAAGGAGCCTCGCTGTGAGCCTCACCTGGCCCCTGATGCACGACTGCGTCACCGACGAGGACATCGAGTCCCTGGTGACCTTCCTCCGCTCCCGGCCTCGGCTCACCCAGGGGGCCCAGGTGCGGGCCCTCGAGGCCGAGTGGTCGGCCTGGCTGGGGGTCGAGCACTCGGTCTTCGTGAACTCCGGGGCCTCGGCCAACATGCTGACCCTCGCCGCGCTGCGGGAGCTGCACGGCCCCGGGGGCCAGGTGGTGGTCTCGCCCCTGAACTGGGTCTCGGACATCGCCGCGGTGCTGCAGGCGGGCTTCGAGCCCGTCTTCGCCGACATCGAGCTGGCGACCCTCTCCATGGGCACCGACGCCATCCTCGAGTGCCTCGGCCCGGACACCCGGGCGGTGCTGCTCACCCACCTGCAGGGCTTCGACGCCCTCAGCGATCGGCTCCTGGATGAGCTGTCGAGCCGGGGCGTCCCCCTGCTCGAGGATGTCTGCGAGGCCCACGGCGCGACCCACGGTGGCCGGCGCCTGGGGAGCCTCGGGCTGGCCTCGAACTTCTCGTTCTACTTCGCCCACCACATGACCACGGTCGAGGGCGGCATGATCTGCACCTCGGACCCGGACCTGCACCAGGCCTTCCGGGTGCTGCGCTCCCACGGCATGGTGCGCGAGGCCGACGATCCTTCCTTCCGGCAGCGCTACGAGCAGGCCCACCCCGAGTGCCACCCGGAGTTCCTCTTCGCCTGGCCCGCGTTCAACGTGCGCAACACGGAGCTGGGCGCCGTGCTCGGCCGCAGCCAGCTGGCGCGGCTGGACGCGGCGAATGCACGCCGCACCGCGCGCTTCGAGCGCTTCCTCGACGCCCTGTGTGCCGATCGCTGGTTCACCGACTTCCGCCGCGAGGGCAGCTGCAACTACGCCTTCAACCTGATCACCCGCCAGCCCGATCCCGGGCTGTTCGCGCGGGCGGTGGACCTGCTGCGGGAGCGAGGGGTGGAGTTCCGGCGGGGCAGCGCCGGCGGCGGCAACCAGCTGCGGCAGCCCTACCTCCGGCGCGTGTTGCCGGATGAGGCCTGGCTTGCGTACCCGAACACCGAGCACGTCCACCACTTCGGGCTGTACTTCGGCAACCACGACGAGGTCGGCGACGAGCAGCTGCTCGCGCTCTGTGACGCGCTGAACCGGCTCTGAGCCCTACTCGTTGGGCGGGGGCGGCGGCGGGCCGGCGTTGGCCGGGGCTGGCGCGTCGGCGCCGTCCGGTGGCGGCGGGCCCGCGGGCGGGGTGGGCTCGGCGTCGTCGGTGGCGGCGGCGGGCTGATCCGCGGCGTCTGCGGGCAGGTCGGCGTCCGGGGTGCCGGCGGCGTCGATCCCCTCGCTCGTCGGCGCGGGGGGCGGCGCCTCGCCCGGCGGGGGCTCGGGGAGCTCCTGATCGATGGTCAGGCTCAGCTGGATGGGCTCGCCGGCGAGCTCGATGGTCTCGGCCAGGCTGACCATGGGGTTGTCGCCGTAGCTCAAGGCCGACACGGCGATCTCGCCGACGTAGTTGGCCGGCGCCTCGACGGTGACGGTGGAGCTGCCGTTGAAGGGCTGGACGTGCAGCACCTTGGGGCGTTCGTCGATCATCTGGGCGAAGTCGACCTGGCCCTTGGACGCACCCGAGACGGTGATGGTGACCGTGATGGTCTCGCCGACGATCAGATCCGTGAAGCTGGGGAGATCGCCCGGCGCGGGGGTGAACTCCAGGTTCTCGGCCGGCACGGGGTCGAGGGAGTGGTCCACCTGCGGCTGGGCGTGGTCGGGCGACGGCTGCGGCTGGGGCTGGCCTTCCTCCGGGGTCAGCTCACCCTGGGTGGGTGGCGGCGGAGGCGCACAGGCGGCGATGGCGAGGGCGAGCGCGGACACGATGGGGAGGGCGAGGTGCTTCATGGTGCACAGAGGGCTGGGCGTTCTCCAGAGTCCTATCCATGACGCGGGGGCATGTCAGGGCTAGAGTCTCCTTCACTCGCGCTTCGAAGGACCGCTCATCCCACGGACAGCTCTACGCCCCCGCCTCCTGCTCGCCCGGCTCGCCTTGGCGTTGGGCGCGGTCGTCCTGGCTCTGGTGGTGACGGAGCTCGGGCTGCGGGTGGTCCTGCCCGAGGCTCGCCCCATCGCGCCGGGGCTGTACGTGGGCCACCCGGGGGCCGGGGTGCCCTACATGAGCTGGTCGGATCCGCACCAGGGATGGATCCGTGCCCGGCAGGAGCTTAGCCCCGCTGCGTTCGTCCCCGGGGAGACCGCTCCCGGGGGGCTCCGCGTCGCCATGCTGGGTGGGTCGACGGTGGAGACCTGCCCGCCTGGGGGGCCGGCCTGGCAGCTCGCGGCGCTGCTCGAGCAGGCCACCGACGGCCGGGCCACGATGATCAACGCGGGCGGCAAGGGCTACGGGACGGCCCGCATCGAGGGGCTCCAGCGGGAGCTGCTCGAGCGGCAGCTCGACGCCGTCGTGCTCTACACCGGGCACAACGAGTTCGTGGAGACCCGGAACCACATCGGGCTGTCCCTGCTCCGGCCCCACCCCAACCCCGTCCTGCGACGGCTCGCCGGGCTGCGCCTCGGCCAGCTGGCCGGGCGTGTGCTGGTGGCGCCGCCCTCCCCCGACGCCGAGCCTCGTCCCATGGACCCGGCCGAGGCCGCGCGCCTCGCGGACCACTTCGCGACCCAGCTGAGGGCCATCGGTGCCGCCGCGCGGGACGCTGGCGTGCCCTCGGTGTGGGTCCTGCCGGCCTCGAACCTCGCTCGGGCCCCCCAGTGCTCATACCTGGAGCCCAGCCTGGCCGACGGGGAGCTGCAGACCGTCGTCCAGGCCATCGCGGGAGCCGAGGCGGCGCTGGAGCGGAGCCACATGCGGGGCGTGCTCAGCTCCCTCGACCCTCTCTTCGAGCTGACCGAGGCCCACGCGGGGGCCTGGTACCTGCGTGGGCGGGCCCTGGCCGCGCTGGGCGACGCCGACGAGGCGCAGCGCGCGATGGTGCTGGCGCGGGACCTGGACGCCTGCCCCAAGCGCGCCAGCGGCCGGCTGGTGGAGGTCATGCGGTCGGTCGCGTCGGAGCACGATGTGGCGGTCGTGGATGCCGAAGCCCTGCTGCTGGCCGAGGACCCCGCCCGCTACCGCTCCGGCGGCTACAGCGCTGACCTCATGCACCTCAACGCGCCGGCCTACGCCATCGTCGCCGCCGCGGTCTACGCTCAGCTCGCGTCGGCACTGGACGCCCTGGAGCCGATCCCGGACGCGCAGATCCAGGCGCTGGGCGTGCCGATGCAGCTCCGCCGCCGCCCGTTCACCTACGGCACCGTGTCCCCGGTGGACGACTGGGGTTCGACCTGTGTTCCCCTGGAGCCGGCTGGCTGACTGCCCCGTAGCGCTCACATGGTGATGATGGAGCGGGTGTCCAGCCAGCGGCGTACGAGGGTGTGGGTCAGCTCGCCCTCGCGGAGCATGCGCGCCACCACCATGGACGACTTGGCGGCGTTGGCCGTGGTCGCGATGGTCCTCAGGGCGCGGGGGTCGCTGCGCCAGCGCCGGCTGCGGTAGGCGGCGTCCACCAGCGGCAGGGGCATCGGGCTGGACAGCAGCACCAGCAGGCAGAGCCAGAACAGCTGCTCGGAGGGGCGGGGGTAGGCCAGGTCCACCCGGTACTGCCGGAAGGTCTTGGTGGCGACCCCCTCGACCTCGGACGGGTGCAGCTCGCCGCTGGCCAGCATCTGCTCCACCAGGGCCGTGCCAGGGAACCAGGTGAGGGAGAAGAGGTAGATGTCGTAGGGCCGCGGCAGGGAGCGCATGAACTGGTAGAGGTCGTCCATCTGCCCGTCGGTCACCCCGGGGATGTCCACCATGACCAGGTAGCGGATGTAGATCCCGGCCCCGCGTAGCAGCTCCACCGCGCGCCGGGTCTGGTCCCGGGTGGAGCGGCGCTGCAGGGTGGAGCGGTTGACCTCCTCGGAGGACTGGATGCCCAGGTGGACCACCTTCACGCCCAGGCGCTTCAGCAGCTCCGCGTAGCGCGGGGTGACGATGCTGGGCTCCGAGAGGATGTCCAGCGGCAGGCCGCACTCGTCGGGGTAGCGCTCGGCCAGCTGCTCGAGCCAGCGGATGTCCAGCCCGAAGATCTCGTCGTCGAAGCGCACCCGTCGGATGTGCGGGTTGTGGCGACGGGCGGCCTGGATCTCGCCCATGACCGAGTCCACCGAACGCACCCGCAGGCGAGGACCGCTGCGGCGGGCCTCGTCCTTGAAGCTGTTGTGGCAGAAGGCGCAGCGCTGCACGCAGCCCAGGCTGGCGAAGACCTGGAACAGGGGGGTGCGCGCCATGGGATCGCCCCAGCGCAGCCTCCCGTTGCGGATCACGGCCTTGTCGGGATGGCGGTAGTCCCGCAGGGGCACGCTGTCGAGATCCTCGACCAGCGGCAGCAGGGGGGTGCGGTGGAGCTGACCCTGCGCGTCCCGGAACACGAAGCCCGGGGTCTGGCGCCAGTCGCCGTCACCGAAGAAGCGCTCGGCGAAGATGGGCAGGGAGCGGTCGGCTTCGCCGTGGCACACGGCGTCGGCGAACTCCAGGCAGACCTCGGGTCGCACGGTGGCGTGCCAGCCTCCCACCACCACCGGCAGGCCCAGCTCCCGACGGACCCGCTCGGCGAGGGTGCGGCACAGCTCCTGGTAGGCGCTCGCCCGCAGGCTGAAGCCCACCATGGCGACCCTGTGGTCGCGCAGCAGCCCGATGAGCAGCTCCACGTCCTGGGGCGGGGGCGGGACGAAGGTGTTGTTGCGCCAGTCCTCGAAGTAGATCTCGAGCACCCGCAGGCCCTGGGCCCGCAGCCGCGGCGCCAGCTGACGCAGCGCGTTGTTCTCCTCGTCGTAGATCGCCACCAGGGCGATGCATCGCGAGCTCGAGGCCTGGGCTGGGGTGCTGTCTGTCATGGGCACGTCGGGTTGATGGGTAGCATGGTCCGCGCGCTCCGACGATGGCGCAGAGCCGAGACTGTAGGAGGTTACCTTCGGTCTCGATGCGCGATCCTCGCCGCCCAGCCCGCCTGCGTCCTCAGCCCTGGTGGCTCATCCTGGCCGCGACGCTGGCTATCGCACCCCACGCCCTGATCAGCGGTGATCGCCTGCTCATCGGGCACGTCAACGGGGAGTCCACGGGGCACCTGTTCATGCAGACGCTCGTGCGGCGGGCCTTCCTCGCCGGGGACAACCCCTTCCTGCTGAGCTTCCCGGGCGTCGAAGAGGCCACGCTGTACCCCAACGACATCCTGGTGCGCGTGCTCGCGGCGCTGCTGGGGGGCGCCGTCGGCGACGTCGCGGCGTGCAACCTGCTGGCCCTGGGCCAGGTCGCGCTGCTCGGCCTCGCCACCATGGCGCTGGCTCGGGAGCTGGGGGTGGCCCGCTGGCCGGCCACCTTCGCGGGCCTGTTCATGGTGCTCGATCCCTGCTTCCTGGGTTTCCTGGCCTGCGGGCGCTTCGACTCCATCAACACCGGCTGGGCGCTGCTGCTGTGCTGGCTGTGGCTGCGCACGGTCAAGCAGCCCAGCTGGCGGCGGGGGGCCTGGCTGGGGCTGGGGGCCGCGGCGCTGGTGTGGACCAGCCCGAACCTGGCCTTCCTCGCGGCGCTGGTGGCCCCGCCGGCCAGCCTGATCGCGCTGCTGCGCCGGCCCCGCCGCCTCATCGGCCCCTTCGTGCTGGCGGCCCTGCTGGCCGGGGTGCTCGGGGGGATCTCCATCGCGGCCTTGCTGCACGGTGAGGGCGACGAAGACGGCCGCCTGAGCTGGGAGTCCGCCGACCGGGAGGCCCCCGCGCTGGTGGAGTGGATCGACGCCGAGACCTACGGCGACGACGCCAGCATCCTGGCCTCCTGGAGCTCCTCCCGGCTCCAGGAGCAGCGCTGGAACGGGCCCTGGTACGAGCTGCCGACCCCGGTCGAGGATCTCCAGTACCGGATCGTGGACCGCTTCCCCGTCAACCTGCACCCCTGGGTCCTGGGCGGCAGCCTGGCGCCGGGGCTGGTGCCGCTGCTGGTGGCCCTGCTGGGGCTGCGCCGTGCGCCTCGGCGCACCATCGGCCTGCTGGCTGTGGTGCTGTTGCTGCAGCTGCTGGGCTTCGGGGCGGGCCCGGTGCACAGCCCCGCCCTGGTGCTGCCGGGCCGGGAGGAGCTGCTGGTCATCCGCAGCGCGCCGCTGCTGAGCTGGATCCCGGGCTTCGGGACCTTCACCGCCTTCGGTCTGCTGCGGGTGCTGGCCAGCGCCGTGGCGGCCGTCGCCGCCGCCTACGGGCTGGCCGCCGTCTCGTCGGCGCGCTGGCGCTGGCTGCTGCCGGCCGTCGGGCTGCTGTGGCTGCTCGAGGTCCAGCTGCTCGGCCCCACGCCGGTGCCGCTGGGCAGCAACGACATGACGGTGCCCGCGCCCTTCGCAGAGGCCCTCGACGAGGGCGAAGGCGCGGTGCTGCTGCTGCCCTACAGCAACGAGCTGTCCATGTTCCTCCACACCGTGCACGGGCGGCCGGTGGTCACCACCTGGAACGATCCCCAGGCCCCCCTGGTCTGGGATCAGCTCACCGCGGCCCTGCTGAGCCCCGACGGGCCCCCCCCTGGCTTCGACGCCCGGGCGCTGCTGCGGGACGCCGGCGTGGACACCGTGGTGGTGATCCCCGACTTCTGGCCCCAGGATCACGCCCGCATGGTCCGGGCGTTCATGGAGCGCCAGCTGGGGCCGCCCCAGGCCTCCACCGCGCCCGGCTGGGTCTGGATCGTCGGCCCGTAGGTCAGGGCTGAGCGTCCGGCTCGACCTTGCGCAGGATCGCCTCGACCTCGGTGTTGCCCAGGTTCTTCATGTGGGCGGGGTTGGTCTTGGCGGCCTCGCCCGCCCAGGTGCCCGCGTTGTCGGACAGCTCCACCAGCTCCCAGCCCAGGGTGGTGATCTCGGCGCCGATGCGCTCCACCAGGGCGTAGTCGTTGGAGTCGTGGACCAGCAGCAGGCCTCCGGGGCGCAGGGCGCGGTGGCATCTGGCCAGGAAGTCGCGCCAGATCTCGTCGCTCAGGCAGTGGAGGGTGCCCAGCAGGTAGATCTCGTCCACCGAGGCCGGCTCCAGGCTGATGTCGGCGGGCTTGGACAGGACGGTGTGGATCTGGCCGAGGCCGTCCTGGCTGGCGCTCGCCTCGAGGAAGTCGAGCACGGTGGCGTCCACGTCCACGGCGTAGACGGCGCCGTCGGGCCCGACGCGGTCGGCCAGCAGGTAGCTCAAGAACCCCACGCCCGCGCCCACATCCGCGACCTTCCGGCCGGGCTGCAGCTGGGCGATGTGGGCCGCCAGCATGGCCGGCGCGGTGCGATCCGGCAGCAGCTCGAAGCTCAGGATCTGGCGCAGGGCCTCGGAGGACTCGTAGCTGTGGGGATCGAACGCCCCCTGCTGACCGAAGGCGGTCAGGTTGGGGTCGCCGTCGGGGTCGGCGGGCAGTACCGTGCGGAAGCCGATGTAGGGGGAGCGCACGTCGGCGTTGAGGGCGGTGCGGAAGGCCGCCCGGTTGTAGCGCTCGTAGCGGCCCCAGGAGCCGGCCTTGACGACCTTCAGCTCCGGGTCGGTGCGCTCGGGCCCGCCGCCCTGGCCGGAGAGCCGCACGCTCGCGCCGGTCCAGTGGAAGACGTTGCCCACCATGTCCTCCACGCCGAACGGGCTGGCACCCTCGGGGTGCGCGCCGATGGGGTTGGGCCCCCGCGCGCCGGGGTCCATCGCCCCGGCGACCAGGGCGTCGCCCCAGGGGTAGCGACGGGCGTCCGCTCCCCGGGCGGCGACCTCCCACTCCACGGCGGTGGGCAGGCGCTGGCCGCGCCAGCGGGCGTAGGCGTCCGCCTCGGCCCAGGTGACGTTGCCGGCCGCGGTGGTGGCCTCGGCGCCCTGGGTGTCCGCGCCCATGCGGCGGCCGTCGAACAGGCCGCTGGACGCTGGGTCCGCGTGGAAGGCCAGCAGCCTCTGCTCGCTCACCGGCAGGCGGTCGATGAAGAAGCCGGCCAGCTCCACCTCGCGCAGGGGGCCCTCGCCGGTCTCGCCGCTGCCCACCGTGTAGGTGCCCGGAGGGACCCAGACCATCCCGGGGGGCGCCTGCGTCGGTGGGCTCGTCGTGGCCGCGCTGCAGCCCACCAGCAGGGCGAGGGTCCCGGTCAGCAGGCTCCGGCGGGGGGATGGTGCCATGGATTCTCCGGGGGGCTCCGGCTCGATGTGTGCGTGCGGCCGCGTGCGTCATCTCTTAGCGCGCTGGTTCGGCGTCTGGGGCCCGCTGCGGATAGGCTGGTGGCTATGAGCATGCTGCCCTCGGCCCCACAGCGGGAGCCCACCTCTGGCGCTCCGCCACGGGGTTGGGCTCGGTACGCCCGGTTCGCCGGGGAGGGGGTGCTGGTCCTGCTGGCCTCCATCGCCCTCGCCGTGGTCGCGTCCTGGCCCCTGGCGCGGGACGCCTGGCAGGTGTTCCCGTCCGAGCCGACCTGGCCCGACATCGGCATCGGGGTCTGGTTCGCGGCGCACATGGCGGAGGTGGCCAGCGGCGGTGGCGCGCTGTGGGCCGGCGAACAGCTGCACTGGCCCATCGGCCAGGACTGCCGGCTGCTGCTGTGGAACCTCGGCATCCAGGTCATCACCCTGCCGCTGTTCCTGGTCTTCGAGGCCATCCCGGCCTGGAACCTGTCCATGATCTGGCTGGGTGGGCTCAACGGCCTGGGGGGCTGGGTGCTGGGTCGGATCGCGGGGGGCGACAGGGCCAGCGGGGTCGTCGGGGCCGCGCTGCTGGTCTGCAGCCCCTTCGTGTGGGCGGAGCTCGCCCAGGGTCGCGGGGAGCAGGCCCTGTTCCTCTTCCTGGCCCTGACCGTGGCCGGGCTGCTGGCGCTGTGGCGGGAGCCGGATCGCCGCGTCGCTGTGCTGACGGGGCTCGCCTGGGGCCTGGCGGGCATCTGCTACTGGTTCTACGGCTACTTCCTGCTGTTGATCGTCGCCGCGCTCGCGCTGGCTGCGCTGGCCCGACGGCGCTGGCGGCGGCTGGCGTCCCTGGCCGTCTCGGGTGGGGTGGCGGCGGCCGTGGCGGCTCCGCTGGCCATCGGGGTGCTCATCGCCACCCAGCAGGCCGGCTCGCCGTTCCAGCAGGCGGCAGAGGACATCCACCTCGTCTCCCTCGCCCAGAGCTCCTGGACCGGCATCGAGCTGGGCTCGCTGCTGTGGCCCCTGTGGATGCCCGTGCAGCTTCGGGACTGCGTGCCCATGGTGCTCAGCCTGTGTCTGCTCGCGGCCGTGCCCCTGTGGCGCCGCAGCTCCTGGCTGCCTGTGCTCGGGCTGGTGAGCCTGGTCCTGGCCATGGGGCGGCTGCTGTACTGGACCGAAGGGGACCTGGTCCTGTTCGCCGGACTCCGTCCGCTGATGCCCTTCATCGCCGTGCAAGACTGGCTTCCCGGCTTCTGGCGCTTCCTGTGGCCCTACCGCTACGTGGCCCTGGCGTCGGTGGCGGCGGCGGGCTGCGCCGGGGTGCTGGTGGCTCGCCTGGGCCGCTGGCGCTGGGCGGGCGCGGCGCTGCTGGTCCTGGCCCTGACCGGGGAGCACCGGGCGGCCCTGCGCAGCTGCCCCGAGGCCTCCATCTGGACCGCGCCGGTGTCCTTCGAGGTCCCGACGCTGTTCCGCGAGATCGCCCAGGAGCCCGGCACCCAGCCGGTGCTGATGCTCCCCTTCCGTGGCGAGGGGGGCTCCCTGCTGTGGAACCCCTACCACCGCCAGCCCAGCTCCGAGGGCCTCGGCGACGGCGAGGAGTTCCTCCAGGACGCCGAGTGGGCGGCCTGGATCGGCGCCAGCCCCGTGATGATGGAGCTGCAGGCCATGGGCGACGCCCTGCATCCCGAGCTGGTCGCGGACCCCTCGCTCTCGCCGGATCTCGCCCGGCTCGGGTTCCGCTGGGCGGTGCTCGATCTGCGGCGGAGGCACGGCGGGGTGCAGCGCTACGAGGAGTTCTTCCGGCGCTCGCCCGACTTCCAGGACGCGCACATCGTCGCCTGGCGTCTCTGAGAGCACCGGGCCGTCCGTGGGCCTGCCCGAGGCGTCGCGATACAGGCCATGGGTGAGCAGCTCGTCACCATCGGCGTCCCCGTCTCCTGGCCACCCGCGCGCGGTGTGGCTCTGGCGCGCTCTGGCCGTCGCGCTGTCCCTCGCCGGCGCGCTGTGGATGGTCCGCGGCGCGCTGCCGCAGCTGTCGCGCCGCTATGTCGGCCTCACCGACACCCACTGGGTCGAGGGGGTCACCTGGTGGTACTGGAACATCAGCGCGTCGCTGTTCAGGGGCATCAACCCCCTGCACAACGACCTGCACGGCTACCCGGTCGGCATCGATCACATCCGCCTGATGGGCAACTTCGCCGACGCTGGGCTGTGCGCCCCCTACTTCTGGATCTTCGCTCCTCCGCTCAACTACAACCTCACGGCCATCACCTTCGCGGTCTTCAACTTCCTCGCGGCGTGGTGGATGTTCGAGCGCTGGAGTCGCTCTCGGGTCGTGGCGGCCTGTCTCTCGTTCGCCCTGGGGTTCCACCCCCTGTTCCTGTTCTTCCTCGAGGAAGGTCGCCCCACCCAGTTCATCTTCGGCTTCGTCTACCTGGGCATCGGCGGGCTGGCGCCGCTGCTGCGCGACCCCCATGCGGCCGGCACCCGCGCGCTCACCATCGGGGCCATCGGCGCCTACCTCTGCTTCTGGTTCAACGGGCTGTTCGTCCACGTGGTGGCGCTGCTGGCGTTGATCGCCCGCACCCCGGGCTTGGACCCCCAGGCGCGCCGGGTCATGTGGCGCAAGGCGTTGATCTCATTCGGGATCAGTGTGGGTGCGTGCATCCCGTTCGGGCTCCCGGTGCTGCTGGACGTCCTGGTGGGTGCCGGCATCCGGAACGTGCAGCTGTTCGAGGCCCCGCCGCCGCTGCACTTCTCCTGGTTCACCGCGCGCCCCTGGGAGCCCCTGCTCGCCGAGCCTCGCTTCCACATGTTCCTGCCCTGGGCCTCGCTGGCGCTGCTGGTGGTGTTCCTGGGCGCCCTGCTGGTCCGGCGGCTGCGCCAGGGCTGGGGGGACCGGGCTGTCTGGGGCCTGCTGGCCTCGATCCTGGTCTTCTACCTCCTGATCCTGGGCCCCTACCTGCACCTGGGCGACGAGCCCTACACCACCGTCAGCGGCTCCCTCATCATGCTGCCCTGGGCGTGGCTGTACAGCTACCTGCCGTTCTTCTCCCGGCTCACCTACCCCTACCTGGTGTTCCCGTTCCTGATCATCACGGTCTTCATCGCGGTGGGCCTGCTGCTGGGGCGGCTCCGGGAGGCCTCCAACGCGCCCCTGCGCTGGGTCGCGGTGGCCCTGGCCCTGGCGCTGCCGGTCGAGATCCTCGCCCGTGGCGGCGGCTCGGTGCCCTGCGGTGACTTCACCGTGCCGAGCTTCTACGCGGAGATCCGCCACGACGATCGGGTGGGGGCGATGGTGGAGTACCCCTTCGGCTCCATGGACTTCCGGCAGGTCTACCAGTTCTGGCACCGCCGGCCGCTGGTGAACGTGCGCGGCCACGAGAACATGAACTTCGAGTCTGAGCCCGGCATGCTGGAGCTGGTGGAGTCCACCCCCTTCCTCTCCGGGCTCCGGCGCTGGCAGCTCGAGGGCGGGGCGTTTCCGGACCTGAGCCGCGCCGACAAGCAGCAGATGGTCGAGCTCGGTGTGACCCACCTGGTCGTGAGCGAGCAGGCCTACCGCAAGTCCTCCAAGTTCCCCCGGGCGCTCTCCTTCGATGAGCTCCTGGCGCAGCTCGGCCGCGGGCTGGGCACCCCGGTCCACGCGGACCCGGACGCGGGCGCCTACCTGTTCGCCATCAGCGGATCGTCGGGACCCTGACGTAGATCTCGGCCTCGTCTCCCGCCCAGCAGGGGGCGCCGAGGGTGGCCTGGAGGCTCGCCTGCAGCCGGGCGCGTGGCGCGTCGGGCCACTGACCCGGGAGCAGCACCACGGTGTCCAGCGATGAGTGCTCCATGATCTTCCGGATCTGCGTCGGGTCGCCCTGCTGGAGCAGCTGGGCCAGGATCTGTTCTGTGGCCGCGATCTCCGCCGTCGGCGCGCTCCAGCGGCGGAAGGAGCCCGGGCGTCCGTGCCATGGCTGCAGCAGGGCCTAGAACTCCGCCCCGGCCGGGAACACGCTCACGCCCTCCCGGCCGCAGCGGGCCAGCGCCTGGTCGAGCTCGAGGGAGGTGCGCATGTCGGTGGCCCCGGTGGGCAGGGGGGCCGGGCCGAGCAGCTGGAGCTCGAGCCCCCACGCGGCGGCGCCCACCAGCGTGGCCAGCAGCACCGCCCGCCCGAGCCCCGAGAGGGACAGGGCGGCCGCCAGGCCGGCGGCGATCGCGGCCAGCATGCCGAACAGCCCGAAGTTCTCGAAGGCCGCGCCCATGGGCAGGATCCGGAACAGGGTCGCCGGCCGCAGGACCAGCAGCTCGTCGGTTGCAGGGATGGGGAGGGGGGCGGCGTGGACCGGGCCGTCGCCGAGGGCCAGCAGCTGACAGGCCAGCGCGACCGCCAACAGCGCCAGGATCGCGCCCGTGCGCTGGCGCCTGGCGACCCCCACCAGGCCGATGGCCAGGGGGACGACGGCCAGCCACCACCAGGCGCCGACGTTGGTCCGTGGGGTCAGGGGGGTGCGCCCCCAGTCCCGATCGGCCAGCAGCTCCATCACGGCGGGGTCCAGCGCATGCCAGCTGCCGCTGCGGCGGTCTCCCTGGATCGCGCGCGCCATCTGTCGGCTGAGGTGGTCCTCGGTCCCGCGGTAGGCTTCGGCGTCGAGCCGTTCGATGAGCGGGGCCCCGGGCGGGCGTCCACCGCCGAGGCGGTTGTCCCCCAGGTGGTCCACCCACAGAAAGCCCCCGGCCAACGCGGCGGCCAGGATCGCGCCGGGCAGCAGCCCCAGCGACAGCAGGCGCAGGGGAGGCCTGGGAGCCCGCAGCACCCGGAGCAGCAGCAACGGTGGGAGCACGAACAGGGCGAGGTAGGTCAGGTTGGGGCTGAACGCGGGCAGCACGCCCCAGCACAGCCCGGTCTGCAGCGCGTGGCGCAGGCTCGGCGCCTGCCACCATCGGACCAGCAGCGCGGTCCCCAGCACCGCGATCCCGGCGGTGAGCGAGTCCGATCGGCCGCTCGCCAGGAAGCCCTGGGTCGCGGGGTGGAGCATGGCCACCATCGCGGCGAACATCGCGGGCCACGGCCGCGCCCCCAGCGCCCGGGCCAGCATGTCCACGCTGATCCCCAGCAGGAGCAGCAGGCCGATCAGCACCAGGTTGTAGGCGGCGACGTCCCCGATGACGCCCCCCAGCGCGGCCCCGACCGCCCGAGGAGCCAGATCGGTGGGGAAGAGCCACCAGCCCTCGCCCTTCACGACCTGGTGGTGGAACGGGTTGGTGCCCTCGAGGACGGCCCGGCGCAGGAGCCACTGGACCCAGAGGTGGCCGTAGGCCTCGCTCCCTGGCGTGGCCAGCAGGCGAGTGGCGGGGCTGGTGAGGCTCGGGGTGGCGACCCACAGCCCCGCCAGCAGCAGCAGCCAGCGCGGGCTGCGCAGGGTGGCGGCGATCATCGCCGAACGCGGCGTTCGTTCGCCATCTCCAATCAGGGCGGTCTCCTTTGGGGGCCTGTGTGTCCGACAGGTGCGTAACGCGCGTCCCGGCCTCCCATCGAGCGGCGCGCCGGGGGCAGTGGTCGGCTTGACCGGCCGCTGCGGCCATTTGTACACTCTGTGGGCTCAGACCCTACGACAGAGGCCCACCATGCTCCTGCGCACCACCGCCCTCATCCTGCTGTCCTCGTTCGCCGTGTCCGTCGCCTGTGTCAAGCCGGCCACCGAGCCCGCGCCCGGAGACGTGCCGCCTCCCGACGCCCACGTGGACCAGCAGCCGGCCGAGCCCAGCGCGGACGAGCGGGCCGCGGGCGCCGCGGACAGCCCCCCCGTGGACGAGACCACCAAGCCGCGCTTCGCGAACCTCATCCAGGAGGGCGCGGAGACCGTGACCATCACCGTCACCCTCACCGGCGCGAGCGAGGGCGAGCTGGAGTTCCACACCTTCGAGGAGGTCGATGGCGTCGAGCAGCCGCGCATGATCGCCATCGAGCCCTTCAGCGGAGGCCTGGCCACGATCCTGGCCCCCGCGGAGTACGAGCCCACCCTCAAGGTGGGCGCCACGGCGGCCATCGTGGGCGACGACACCGTCCTGCTGCGCGGCGACGCCAAGGGGGAGTACACCCTGTCGGGCAGCGATCTGTCCATCGCCATCACCTTGGACGAAGAGGTCGGGGTGATGCCCGGCGCCATCCCGTCGGAGGCCGGCGAGGGCGAGGCTCCGGCGCCCGAGGCTCCGACCCCAGACGCTCCTGCGCCCGACGCTCCGGCGCCCGAGGCGGCCCCGCCCGAAGCTCCCGTCGAGTAGTCAGTCCTCGAAGACGATGGTCGGCCCCGTGACCTGGCTCTCGGTCGCGGACAGCACCGGCTCGTACAGGGGAGAGGTGCGGGCCGGGATGGGGTCCAGGCGCTCCATGGCGTGCTCGATGACCGCGCCCAGCCGCGCCATGTCCTGGTAGCGCTGCTCCGGCAGGGGGAAGGTGGCCTTGGTGATGAGGTAGGCCACGGGCTCGGGCAGCCGATCGTAGTGTTGGGCGAGGGCCTGCTCCATGTCGTTGGGCACGGTGCCGGTGAGCAGGGCGTAGAGGGTGGCCCCCAGCCCGAAGATGTCGGCCCTGTGGTCCACGTCGCGGGCGCTGACCTGCTGCTCGGGGGCCATGAAGCCGATGGTGCCCATCTTCACGCCCTGGCGGGTGAGGTTCGAGGGCGTGTCCAGGCGGGCGATGCCGAAGTCCACCACCCGCGGGCTGCCGTCGGGGGCGATCAGCACGTTGGCGGGCTTGACGTCCCGGTGGACCATGCCCGCCGCGTGGGTGGCGGCCAGGGCCGAGCAGACCCCCAGCAGCACCTCGCAGGCCAGCATGGGGGGCATCGGGCCGTTGCGCACCACCCAGTCCTTCAGCGAGCCGCCGTCGACGTAGTCCATCACCAGGTAGGCCACGCCGCCCTCTTCCTCGAAGGCGTGCACCTGGACGATGTTGGGATGGTCGAGGCGCCCGAGGATGGCGGCCTCGCGCCGGAAGCGCTCCCGCACCACCGTGGAGCGGGCCAGGCCCGGGGAGAGCAGCTTGATGGCTCGCACGCGGTCGTCGACCGCGTCGAAGGCCCGGAACACCGCGCCCATACCACCGGCGCCCACCTCGGCATCGAGGGTGTAGCGGCCGTCGGCCAGGGTGCGGGGTCGGATGCTCATGGGGGCCTCGTTGTGAACATACATCCCTGGGGTCGGGTGCTCCACCCGGCGGGGTGAGCTTGCCCCGGCAGGCCCGATCGACATCCGCGGCCGTGAACACCATACTGCTGGAACCCGAGCTGCCCGCGGGAGGCTCCATGCGCACCTCGATCCTGCCTTTCTTGCTGCTGGTGGCCTGCTTCGAGGGCGACAAGCCCCTGCCGGGCGACAGCGAGCCCCCTCCCGACGACACCGTGGGTCCGGACACCTGCCTCGAGCCCTGGTACCGGGACGCGGACGAGGACGGCTTCGGCGACGACGATGACAGCGTCGAGTCCTGCACGGCGGTCGACGGGTACAGCGCCGTCGGTGGAGACTGCGACGACGGCGACACTGCGGTCCACCCCGCGGCCACCGAGACCTGCAACGAGCTCGACGACGACTGTGACGGCGAGGTCGACGAGGACCTCGCGAGCACCTGGTCCATCGACGAGGACGGCGACGGCTGGGGGGGCGACGAGGGGGTGCAGGCCTGCGAGGCGCCCAGCGGGTACGTCGCCGAGGGCGGCGACTGCGACGACGGCCACCCCCAGGTGAACCCCCGGGCCGCCCAGCTGTGCAACGAGCTGGACGACGACTGCGACGGCGAGCTCGACGAGGACGCCGGCTCCTTGTGGTACGGCGACGACGACTACGACGGCTTCGGCGACCCCCACGACGTCCAGCAGGCCTGCGAGCAGCCCGAGGGGACCGCCGACAACCCGGACGACTGCGACGACACCAGCGCCGGGGTGAACCCCGACATGGTCGATCTGTGCAACGCCACGGATGACGACTGCGACGGCGACGTGGACGAGGACGTCAAGGCCGGCTGGGTGCTGGTCACCATCGACACCCGGGCTGGCGACATCGTGGAGATCGACCCCTCCACGGCTGCGGTGTCGGTCATCACGGACATCAGCGACACCAGCATCACCATCAACAGCATGGACGTGCGCGAGGACGGCACCCCCATCGTGCACAACAGCGCCGACTACGAGCTGATGACCATCGACGTGTGCTCCGGGGACACCGCCACCATCGGGTCCACCGGCACCAGCGACATGGGCGGCATCGGCTTCGGCTCGAGCGGGAGGCTGTACGGGCTGTCCACCAGCGACGACATGCTGGTGGAGCTGGACACCAGCACAGGGAGGGCCAGCACGGTGGGCCCCCTGGGCTTCGACATCGGCTCCAACGGCCTGGCCTATGACTGCAGCACCGACACCCTCTGGGGTGCGGACAGTGGCAGCGGGCAGATCTTCGGTCTCGACCTGGCCACCGGCGCCGCCACCGGCTTCCTCGCCACCTCGGTGCCCTTCCGCTCGGTGGGCCTCGAGTTCGACCACAGCACCGGGATGCTGCTCGCGGCCACCGGCTACGAGCTGTACGAGGTGGACCCCAGCTCCGGCGCGGCCACGTGGATCGGCGACCTGGACACCGATCTCACCGATGATCTCGCGTTCTACCCACCCTGTCCCTGATCGGCAGCCGCCAGATCCTCGCGCATCCCCTCGACCTGGCCCAGGTAGCGGTGGGTGCGCACGTCGAGCCCCTTCTCGGGCACGGGAAAGTCGGCGATCACGGCGTCGATGGCCTCGATGCCGTCGCCGGGTCGGCCCAGCTCCAGCAGGATAGCGCCCAGGTGGGTGACGGCCCGCAGGCGCTGGTCGCCGTAGGCGTAGTCCAAGGCGAGGCGCACCTCGGCCTCGGCCTCGTCCCAGCGGTCGAGGCCCTCGAGGATGCGGGCCCGGCTGTTGTGGTAGCCGAACTCTTCCGGGTAGTGGCCGATGGCCGTGTCCAGCACAGCCAGGGCGTCCTCGAGCTGCCCGGCCTGCTCCAGCAGCCAGGCCAGCTCCGGCCAGTGGCCGCGGTTGTGGGCGGGGTCGTCCACCAGCGTGGCGGCCATGGACTCGGCGGCCGCGGCGTACAGAGCGGGGGCCTCGGCCTCGGGGGCCAGCTCGGCGAGCACCGTCATCACCTCGGCCACGGTGGCGGGTTCCGCGCCGCGGCAGGCCTCCACCAGCAGGGGCTTCAGCGCGGCGGCCAGCTCGGGATCGGCCTGCATCGCATCCAGCCCGTCCCAGATCCAGGAGCGGGCGTCGTCCATGCGGTGCTCCACCAGCCACTCGAGGGCGTCGGGGTGACTCTCGAGGGCCAGGATGGCCCGCAGGGCGGGCTCGCTGTCGTCCGAGCGCTCGAGGGCCTCCCAGGCCTGGGCCTCGCGGTCGGCGCGCACCAGGTCCAGGGCCAGGACCGCGGCCTCGGCGTGGGTGAGATCACCCCGGCGCAGGGCCTTCAGCCGGGCCCCCAGGCTGTCGTCGCGGCCCGTGGCCTCCTGCAGCCAGGCCAGGAAGGGGTCCAGGCCGGGGTAGCCCACCAGGCGGGCCAGCTCGTAGCCCTCGGGATCGGTGACGATCACGGTGGGGTAGCCGCCCACCGCGTAGCGGGCCTTGGCCTCCCAGCTGGCCGGGTCGTCGGCGTCCAGCACCACCAGGTGCAGGGCGGAGAGGGTGGGTTCGTGCGCGGGGGCGTGCAGCACCTCGGCGGCCAGGGTCTGGCAGGGGGGGCACCACTGGGCGGAGAAGTCCAGCAGCAGGGGCTTGCCGTCTTCGGCCGCCAGGGTCAGGGCCTCGTCGAAGGCCAGCACGGGGGCGGGGCTCTCGACATAGCTGGGGGGCTCTGCGGGCTCGGGGGTCCAGCGGAGGGTCCCCTTGCGCTTGCTCAGCTCGACGTCGATGGCCATGTGCACCGGCCGGCACTGGCTGCCGTCGTCGGTGCACAGTGAGATGCTGATGGTGCCCAGCAGCTCGAGGCCGCCCTCGTAGGGGTAGAGCATGGGCAGGCCGTCTTCCAGGTGCTCGGCAGGGAGCGTGTAGAGGCGCGGTGGTCCGCCGTTCTCCGACAGCTCCATCCAGCAGTCGGTGTCTTCGGCGACGTGCTCCCCCGGGGGCGGCTCGAGCTGCCAGGTGGGCGGCTCACCGCGCTTGTAGCGCAGCTCCAGCTCGGGCATGGGGGGCTCGCTGGCGAGGGCGGGGGCGAGCAGCAGGGCGGCGAGCTGGAGGATCATGGAGGCTCCTAGGCGGGTGCTTCGCCCACCACCCGGCGGATGATCTCCGCCACGGGGGGAGCGTCGTCGATGAGGCCGGCCACCTGGCCCAGGGGCAGCACGCCCCGCTCGAGGTCACCGTCGATCATGCCCACCTCGAAGGCCTCGAAGCCGATGGCCATGCGCGCCATCCGGAAGGCGTTCTCGGGCCCGGAGAGCATGACGCCGGCGGCCAGCTTGGGCCAGGAGAAGCCCATCATGGCGGCGATCTTGCGGGACTTGATGGCCGCGGCGAGGGGGTTGAGGGGCCGCTTGACCAGGCGCCTCGCGCCACGGGTCGTGGCCATGCGGGCGGGGATGCCGTCGATCTTGGGGGAGTAGACGGTCTGGTCCACCCGGTTCTCGGCGGCCTTGTCCTTGAGCTGCTGTGGCACCGGGCTCTCGACCGACGCCATGAAGCGGGTGCCCATGGCGATGCCGTCGGCCCCCAGGGCCAGCGCCGCCTTGTAGCCGCGGTGGTCGGCGAAGCCGCCGGCGGCGATCACGGGGATCTCCACCTGGTCCACGATGCTGGGCACCAGCACCAGGGAGGTGACCTTCCCGCCGTGGCCGGCGGCCTCGTGGCCGGTGACGATCAGGGCGTCGGCGCCGGACTTCTGGGCCGCCAGGGCGTGCTTGGCGTTGGTCACCGTGGCGACCACCTTGCCCCCGTAGGCGTGCACGGCCTCGCAGATCTTGTCACCACGACCCATGGAGTAGTTCACCACCGGGACCTTCTCCTCGATGAGCACCTCGGCGTTGCGCTCGGCGCCTGGGAAGTACAGCGTCACGTTGGCGCCGAAGGGCTTGTCGGTGAGCTGCCGGATGCGGTGGATGGCCTCGCGCACCTGGTCGAGGGTCAGGGTGCCGGTGGCCAGGATGCCCAGGCCGCCGCCCTCCGAGACCGCGGCCACCAGCTCAGGGGTGGAGACCCAGGACATGCCCGAGAGGACCACGGGGTACTGGATGTCGAACAGCTCGGTGATGCGCGTCGTCATGGGCGGGGGCTCCGTCGATGGGGGGCGCGATCCGTAACCGGGTGGACACGCGTAGCCGCGCATACGATGACGCGGGTCCAGGCGGGTCGCAGGCGGCGGAGGTGGTGACTGAGAGCACGACCACAACCCGCCCGGAGAGGTTCCATGCGCGCCCGCTTCCTCCTGCCCATGCTCGCCCTGCTCATCGCCCCCCTCGCCGTCCCGGCCGAGGCCGAGGCCCACTGCCAGATCCCCTGCGGCATCTACGACGATCAGGTCCGTGCCCTGCTCATCCGCGAGCACATCGGCACCATCGAGAAGTCGATGAAGACCATCGACGAGCTGTCCAGCGCCGAGACCCCCGACTACAACCAGATCGTGCGCTGGGTGGAGAACAAGGAAGACCACGCCGACGCCATCGTCGAGATCGTGACCGCCTACTTCATGAGCCAGCGGATCAAGCTGCCGGCCGGCGACGACGAGAAGGCCCAGGCTGCCTACGACGAGCGCCTCGGGCTGCTGCACGGGCTGCTGGTCTACACCATGAAGGCCCGCCAGAGCACCGACCTGGCGAACATCGAGCAGCTGCGCGAGCTGTCCACCGCCTTCGAGACCGCCTACTTCGGCCACCCCGTCGAGCTCACGGCCCACTAGCCTCGAGCGCGTCCAGGCGCCCCAGCAGGGCCTCGGCGAGGGCGAGCAGCTCCTCGAGGGGGCCCTGTAGATCGCGGGGGTGATCCGGCAGGCGCAGGCTCAGGACCTCGCGCTCGAGGGTCGCGCTGCGGCCGTGGATCACGGGCAGCAGCCGATCGGTGAGCACCTCGTCCTGGAGGATGGCCCGGGCGCGCTCGGCGTCCTCGGCCTCCACATGCACCAGCATGTCCAGCACCGGGTTGCCCGTGTTGATGCCCTGAGCCCGCTGGCGGCGCTTCACCGTCTCGCGATGGGCCAGGCTCAGGCCGCCCGTCCCGGGGACAGAGACCGTCAGCAGGGTGCTGTGGGCCCAGCGGCCGTGCTCTTCCTCCAGCTCCACCCAGCTTCGATCGAGCTGGCCGGCGAGGCGGCGCTCGCCATCCTCGCCGCGCTGGAGCGCCCCCATGGGCCAGCGCTCGAGCGCCGCCAGCCAGGGTGCGTCCCAGTGCTCCAGCAGCTCGTGGCTGAGGGCGCAGATGGTGTCCACCAGCTGATCGACCTCGGCGCCCAGCGGCACGTAGCCCTCCTTGCGGATCGCCAGCGCGCTGTCGCCCTCACTGTCGGGCACGATCTCCATGGACACCAGCCCCTGCCAGGTGTTGCGCTGGGTGGCGAGGGCGAGCAGCCTGCGGCGGGCCTCGGGGCCGAGCATGGCGTCGGCGGCACCGCCCTTGGCGACGACGAAGCGGTCCTCGAAGGCGTCCCCCACCCCCAGCAGGCTCTGGTGGGGCCGCAGCGTGACCGCCGGGAGGCGTGCCGGCAGCGCGAGCTGCAGCAGCATGTGCTCCATGTGGGGCCGGCCCAGGCCGGTCTCCCAGACCACGCGCACCTCGCCCTCGGGGCGTTGTCGGAAGCGCGGGAAGCGGTGCCCGACGGGGTTGGGCCCCTCGAGCTGGGAGGGGGGGCCGTATCGGTCGATCCTGCCACCAGCGGACATGATCGCCCCCATGATCGCGAAGGAGGCCGCGAGCCCGCCGATGACCACCATGAAGATCACCTCCATGGCGCTCAGCCCTCCAGCTCGGCGACGCGGCGAGCCACGGCCCGGGCCAGCTCCATGGCCTCATCGAGGGTGGCCTCGAGCTCGGCGCGGTCGAAGACCTCGGTGCTCAGGTGCACCCCGCGGCCGTCCAGGGAAGCCCGGCGGCCGTGCACCACGGGCAGCAGCGCGGCGGTCAGCTCCGGATCCTCGAGCAGTGCCTGCACGGCGGGGTTCCGGGCGTCGCGTACGGACACGCACATGTCGAGCACGGGGTTGCCCGTCGGCTGGGCGCGGGCTCCCCAGCCTTCCTTCTTGGCCACCTCGCGGTGGGCGACCCGCATGGTGTCGAGGTCCTCGAGCCCCGGGGGAACCACCGTGAGGTTGGTGAGCAGCCGCCGTGCCCCAACGACCTCCTCAAGCCGCACGCGGAGGCCATCGCGCTCGACCTCGAGGCGGCGCAAGCCGCGCTCGTTCCGGCGGACGGGCCCGAGCCGCCAGCGCTCGGAGATCCGCAGCCAGGGGCGGTCCCATGCCTCCACGGCCGCGTCGGCCAGAGCGAAGATCTGGCCGGCCAGCCTCTCGGCGTCGCCCTCGCTCTGGACCCAGCCCTCTTTGCGCAGGGAGAGCCCACAGCTCGCGGGTGCGCCCCGCACGGTGCAGACGACCTGGCCCGCCCAGGTGTCGCGGCGCTGCGCGATGGCCGTCAGCGCCCGTCGGAATCCGGGATCGTCCAAGATCGCGTCGGCGCCCGGGTCGCGGCGCCGCAGCGCGAACACACCCTCGAACCCGGAGCCTTGCAGCATGGCCAGCTTGGGCCTCAGCTCGAACCCCGGGAGCGCGGTGGACAGCGACAGGCTGGCGGTCATGTACTCGTGGCTGGCGGTCTCCGGGTTGTAGTACCAGCGCAGCTCCAGCGCGCGGCCGGACCGTTCGTAGCTGTGGACGCTCCCGTGACCGAAGGCGGGGCCCGAGATCTCCGGGACGGACTCGCCGGCGAGCTCCGCCTGCAGCTGCCCCACGTAGAACACCAACCCGGCGAAGAACGCGCCGAAGCAGACGATGATCCCGATGAGGATGAGCTCCATGGCCCCCAGGGTACGCTAGCCCTGCATCCAGATTCCCACGGCGATGACCACGATGGCCCAGACGATGCCGAAGGCGGTCAGGCCCAGATCTCCCATGCGGCCCGAGGGCTCGACGGCAGCTTCGGGGGTGATGCCGGGGGCGACGTTCTCGGGGACCTTGGTCTCTTCGTTCTCGGCCATGACGGGCTCCTGCTGGCGAGCGCCCCGAGCGTAGCCCGCTCGGGGCGGTGCGTCACTCACCCCTTGACGCACACCACCTGGCGCAGGGTGTGGACGATCTCGACCAGATCGCGCTGAGCGTGCATCACGGCGTCGATGTCCTTGTAGGCCATGGGGGTCTCGTCCAGCACCTCGGCGTCCTTGCGGCACTCGATGCCGGCGGTGGCGGCGACATGCTCCTCGATGGTGAAGCGCTTGCGGGCCGCGGTGCGGGACATGGCCCGGCCGGCGCCGTGGGAGCAGGAGTGGAAGGCGTCGTCGTTGCCCAGGCCGCGCACGATGTAGGAGCGGGCGCCCATGGAGCCGGGGATGATGCCCAGCTCGCCTGCGCGGGCGCGCACAGCGCCCTTGCGGGTCACCCAGACCTGCTGACCGAAGTGGTTCTCGCGGGCCACGTAGTTGTGGTGGCAGTTCACGGTCAGCTCGCCCTCTCCCGGGTCGCCGATCTCGGCGGCGAGCACGCCGAGCACGGCCTGCATCATCAGGGCGCGGTTGATCTGCGCGAAGCGCTGGGCCCAGCCAGCGGCCTGCAGGTAGTCCGAGAAGCCCTGGGTCCCCTGGGGGAAGAAGGCCAGGTTCGGGTCCGGCAGCTGCACGTAGTAGCGCTGCATGTCGGCCTTGGCGGCCTTGATGAAGTGGTTGCCGATGCGGCCGCCCACCCCGCGGGAGCCGGAGTGCAGCATCACCCACACCCGATCCTCGGTGTCCAGGCAGATCTCCACGAAGTGGTTGCCGGTGCCCAGGGTGCCCAGGTGCACCAGGTTGTTCGAGCGGGCGATGCCCGGGTTCTTGGCGCAGATCTCGGCGAACTCGGGCTCGAGCTCGGCCCAGGCGGCCTGCACGCGCTCCGGCGGGTTGGCCCAGGCGCCGCGGTCGCCGCGGCCGCCGTGGTGGGTGCGGCCGTGGGGCACCACGCGCTCGATCTCGGCGCGCAGCGGGGCCAGGTCGTCGGGCAGATCCGAGGCGGTCAGCTGGGTGCGGTGGGCCATCATGCCGCAGCCGATGTCCACGCCCACGGCCGCCGGGATCACGGCGCCACGGGTGGGGATCACGGAGCCGATGGTGGCGCCCATGCCGGCGTGCACGTCGGGCATGGCGGCGACCCAGCGGAAGATGAAGGGCAGCGAGGCCACGTTCAGCAGCTGCTCGCGGGCCTTGTCCTCGAGCTGCACGCCGCGGACCCAGGCCTTCACGAGGCCGCGCCCGTTCGGCTTGGAGAGGATCTCGAAGGGGGTGTTGGTGGTCATGGTTCGCTCCTTGGATGCCCAGGGAGGTTGCATGGAGCGTGCCAAGGGTCGGCCGACGATGGAACGCCGGATATGGAGAGGCTGTCTCGGCGGGGTCTTATCTGCTCGTATCGGTGAAGATATCGATCTCTCACCAGCGCACATCCGGCGCGATCATGAAGAACACCGCGCCGGCGTCGGTGCCGTTGCTGTCCTCGCTGCGGGCACCGAAGGCCAGCTCGTGGCGGCCGTCCCCGGACAGGTCGGGCAGCAGGGCCAGGCTGGAGCCCAGCTCGGTGTCGCCGGTGACGGCGTAGAAGCGGGCGTCGGCGTCGGTCGCGTAGCGGGTCCCGCCGCCCATGGGGCCCAGCCAGAGGTAGGCGGAGCCCTCGTCGGCCGCGTACAGATCCGCGCCGGAGGCCCCGAAGAGGCCGTCGGCCAGGCCGTCCTGGTTCACATCACCGAAGGCCATGGAGCTCCCGAGCAGATCGCCGTCGACCTCGCCGATGATGCTGCCGTCCGAGCCGCCGCAGACGCACATGCTGCCGCTCTTGGGGCCCAGCATCAGGTAGACCCGGCCCTTCTCCTCGCCGTAGTCCCGGGCGGCCAGGAGCATGTCGCCGTAGCCGTCACCGTCGATGTCGGCGCGGGCCTCGACGGCGTAGCCGAGGTGGTCGTACTCGTAGCGGCCGTACATGGTGGCGGTGGCGTCGTCGGTGGTCAGCGCGCCGCTGGCGCCCTCGGTGAACAGGTAGACCTCGCCCTTCTCGTCGCTGTGGGCGTAGGGGGCGGCCACCATCCAGTCTGTGACGCCGTCGCCGTCCACATCGCCGGCGCTGGCGACGTCCCAGCCCATGGCGTGGCCGGTGTCTTCGCCCTCGATGATGGTGTCGGCCTCCTCCAGCTGCAGGTTGCCCTCGGCGGGGTCGTGCACGAGCCAGGCGACGCCGGTCTCGTCGTCCCGGTACCAGCCGCCCACCAGCACGTCGGGGGTGCCGTCGCCGTCGAAGTCCCCGCCGGCCACGGCCTGGCCGGTGCGGGTCAGCTCGCCGCCCACCAGGGTGGTGAGCGCGATGTCCTCGACCTCCAGGGCCCCCCGGGCGCTCGCGGGCACGATGAAGGCCGCGCCGGTCTGGCCCCAGGCCTCGGCGCCCAGCAGCAGGTCGGCGGCGCCGTCGCCGTCGGCGTCGGGCAGCCAGTCCACGTCCTGGCCGATGGAGGCGCCGGCGTCGGTGGTGGTGAGGGTCGCCAGGCCCCCGTCAGCGTTCGCGCTGCCGCCGTCCATGGGCAGGGCCGCGCTGGACCACAGGTAGACCGCGCCGCTGTCGGTGGCCCCGTCGTCGGCGTCGTTGGCGCCGATGAGCAGGTCGGCGACGCCGTCGCCGTCCACATCTCCGACCCGGGCCATGCTCGCGCCCAGGCGATCGTCGGCCTCGAGGCCCAGCAGGGTGCCGTCGGGCTCGTCGACCCAGACCATGTCCACGTCACCGTCGCAGTCGTCGTCCTTGTCGTTGGTGCGGTCGAAGGCGCCGGGGTGGATGTCGGGGTCCTCGTCGTTGCAGTCGCCGCCCTCTTCGACGTACCCGCTGGGCTGGCTGCAGGCGGTGGCGGAGATCTCGGCGTCGCCGTAGCCGTCCTCGTCGGCGTCCTGGTACCAGGTGGCGGGATCCTCGATGTCGTCGTCATCGTGATCGACGGCGTCGTCGCAGTCGTCGTCCACGCCGTTGCAGACCTCGGCGGCGTCGGGGTGCACGGCGGGGTCGCTGTCGTCGCAGTCCTCGGCGTCGTCGACGAAGCCGCTGGGCTGCTCGCAGGCGGTGGTGGGGCTGTCGGGGTCTCCGAAGCCGTCGCCGTCGGCGTCCGCCCACCAGGCCAGCGCGCCCAGCGCGTCCCCGGGGTCGGTGAGCCCGTCGCAGTCGTCGTCCACGCCGTTGCAGCGCTCCTGGGCACCGGGGTTGATGGTCGCGTCGCCGTCGTCGCAGTCGAGCCCGGCGTTGGCGCAGGCCTCGCTGCCGTTCCCGTAGCCGTCCTGATCGATGTCCACGCAGGGGTCCGATCCCGCGGGGCAGCCGGTCGTCAGCAGGAGGATGAGGGCGGCGGCCGTGGGGTCGAGGGGCTTCATCACTCCGTCTCCTTGCGTCGTCTCCACCACCGCCAGGCTACCACCAGGGCCACCACCGCCATGGGGATGAGGGTGAGGGGGGCCACGAAGGCCACCGCGGACAGGAACACGGCGGCGATCAGCCAGAACAGCGGGCCCAGCTCTCCGGTGGCCCGCGCCGGTGCGCGCGCGGGGTCGACCACCAGGATCAGCGCACCGCTGCCGTTGGGGTGGTAGCTCCAGCCGTTTCGCTCGCAGAGCTTGCGCAGGGTCCCGGCGGTCACGTCCCCGAGCACCCCGGGGCCGATGCTGTGCTTGCCCACGCCGGTGATGAAGCCCACGGCGCCGGTCTCGAGCCCGCCGGCCAGCTCGCCCACCAGCTTCACCGCCTGGCGGGCGCAGCGGGCGTTCAGATCGTGCAGGTCCACCTGGATCAGCTCACCCTCCGGCCTGACGTGGGTGCGCACCCGCCACGGGCGCTCCTCGGCCCACAGCAGCCCGTCGGCCTCGGCCTCGAGGGGCTCGAGCTGGCGGCGCAGCACGCCCAGATCCCGGCTGACGGCGTCGCTCATGGCCGCGGGACCCGCCGGCCCATCAGGTTGGCCCGGGTGCCGCGCAGGCGCTCCGGATCCCAGCCGGGGGCGAACCCCAGGGCGTCGCAGGGGCACTGGATGGCGCAGGCGGTGCAGGCCACGCAGGCCTCGGGGCGCGCGATCCGGACCGCGCCGCCTTCGTCCGCGAGCACCCCTGTGGGGCAGAGCTGGACACAGAGGCCGCAGCCGCTGCAGCGCCCGGCGTCCAGGGCGAGCGAGGCGCGCTTGTGGATCTCGTCCATGGTGGCCGGGGCGGTGGGCATGGTGCCCGCGATCTCGGCGGCGACGCCGAGCAGCGCGGCGAGGCACAGCCCCACCAGCCAGGCGCCCGCGGTGGGGGTCAGGGCCCCCAGCAGGGCCAGCGCCCCCAGCCCGAGACCCCCGGCCAGGGCGCCGAAGCCGGCCCCGCTGATCCACCGGGCCGGGCCCACATACAGGACCCGCGGCACCGCCATGAACAGTGCCACGATCCCAGCGGGGACGGCGATCGCCAGGGCCAGCGCCAGGGTGGCGGAGCCGAGCCAGGCCGCCAGCGGGACCAGCGGCGCGGCGATGGAGAAGGACCAGGCCAGGGCCATCTCGACCCGGTCCCGCGGCGGGAAGCGCACCCGCTGCAGCGCCGAGGGAGTGGGGTTGCCGGCGTCCAGCCAGGTCGGAAGATCGTCCATGTGGACGGGGCCCCAGCGGACCGTCCAGCCCGTGGCCTGCTCGACCAGGCGGGCCTCGGCGCCCGGGGCGAGCATCGGAGGCAGCAGCACCGTGCGCGTGTGCACGCCGCCAGGGACGGCCTCGAGGGCGGCGATGACGTCCCGGTGGGTGAGGTGGCCTCCACCGGCCGCGCACCACACGTTGATGCCCCGGCTGTCGGCCACCACCAGCCAGGCGCTCCTGCCCTGCAGGGCTCGGCGCAGGCGCCGCACGGTGAGGGTGAAGTTGCCGGTGAGCAGCACCGGGGCGTCCGGTCCGGGCTCGCCGACGGCGAAGGTGCCCGTCGGCGCCCGCCGCGGCAGGAAGCGCAGCAGGGTGTCGGTGAGGTCGGCGAGGAATCCGGGCGCGGGCATGGTTCGATCAGGCTACCCCGTGCGCCGTTCGCAGGCTTCTTGGCCAGGAGCCCTCCAACAGCCCCCTCCACGAACCGATGGGCCTGTCATGAAGACGGAGATCATCGCAGTGATCCGCCAGATCCTGGCGGACTCCCTGGAACTGAGCGGGGTGCCGGTGGGCCCGGAGACCCGCTTCCTCGAGGATCTCGAGCTGGACTCGCTGCGCTCCATGGCGCTGCTGGCGGCCCTGGCCGAGCGCCTCGAGCTGCGCATCGATCCCATGGAGACCGTGGGCCTCGAGACCGTGGGCGAGCTGGCCGAGCTGCTCGCCTGGAAGCTGGAGCGGAAGGCCTAGCCCTTCCCCAGCGCGGCGCGGGCCCGCCCCCCCCGGCCGCGGGCGGCCGGCGGGCCCGGCCGCCGCGGGCCCCCCCCCCCCCCCGGCCCCC
>CAYZVO010000005.1:61253-65297 GCA_964481655.1 uncultured Enterobacterales bacterium
GACGCGGGCGCGGACGCCCTCCCCCCCCCCCCGCGGGGCCCCCAGCGCCGCGAGATCGGCGCTGCCGTCCGGTGGCACCTCGTCGAGGGGAACGCCCAGCGCCTGGGCCACGAAGCCGCGCTGGCAGGGCCGGCGCTGCAGCTTGCCCGAGCTGGTCTTGGGCACGGTCTTGGGGGCCACGACGGCCACGTGCCCCACTCGGCAGCCAGTGTGCCGGGTCACCCGGGTGCTGACGTCGGCGGCGATGGCGCGCATTCGCGCGGGATCGTCCTCGCGGCTCTCCACCACGATCACCACCAGGGTGTCGGCCTGGTCGATGTCGTGTACGCCGAAGGCGACCGCGCAGCCGGCCCGCACATCGAGCACCTCCCCCGCGGCCTCCTCGAGGTCCTGGGGGTGGAACTTGCGGCCCTCGGCGATGATGACGTCCTTGCTGCGCCCGGTGACGAACAGCTCGCCATCGGCCAGGTAGCCCAGGTCTCCGGTCTGCAGCCAGCCGTCGACGAAGGCCTCGTCGGTGGCCGTGGGGTTGCGGAAGTAGCCGTCGCTCAGGGAGGCGCCCCGCAGCACCACGTGGCCCTGCTGGTGGTCGGGCAGGGGCTGGCCCTGGTCATCCACGACCATCAGCTCGGTGCCGATCACCGCACGGCCGACCCCCACCAGGCGGCGGGTGGTCGCGGTGGTCGGCCCGGCGAGCACGGCGAGGCCCTCCCGATCGAGGCGCTCTCGATCGACGCGGTGGGTGGTCGGCGGCGCGTCGGGATCGGGGCAGGTGGCGATCAGGCTGGTCTCCGCCAGCCCGTACACCGGCATGAAGCAGTCCGGGTCGAACCCCACCGGCGCCATGCGGGCGGCGAAGCGGTCCATCAGGTCGGCGGAGATGGGCTCGGCGCCGTGGTAGCAGACCCGCACGCAGGACAGATCGAGCCCGTCGGGCAGGGGCTGGTCGCCCAGGCGTCGCAGCAGGTAGCCGTAGGCGAAGTTCGGGGCGACGGTGATGGTGGCCCGCCCGTCTGAGACCGAGCGCAGCCACAGCAGTGGTTCCCGGAGGAAGTCCTGGGGCCCCATCATCCAGACGGGCACCGCGAAGGCCAGGGGCAGGAGCATCATGCCGATGAGGCCCATGTCGTGGTACAGCGGCAGCCAGTGGTTCATGCGGTCGTCGGGGCGGTAGCCCATGGGCCGTCCGGCGGCCTCGAGGTTGGCGAGCAGGGCGCCGTGGCTGACGACCACGCCCTTGGGGCGGCCGGTGCTCCCGGAGGTGTACTGGATGAGCGCCGTGTCCCGCGGCCCGAGGGCCGGGATCGCCAGCTCGGTGCTGGCCTCGTCTTCGACGCGATCCCAGGGCAGCAGGATCAGGTCCCGCTTCAGCCCGGCCGCCAGCTTCTGGGCCACGAACCCCAGGCGCCCGTCGCAGATCAGCACGTCGGCCCGGGCGTCCTCCACCAGGCGTCGCTGCCGCAGCAGGTAGCCCTTCAGGGCCCCCAGGCTGGGGGGCGGGTACATGGGCACCGGCACGCCCCCGGCGTAGAGCACGCCGAAGAACGCCAGGATCAGCTCCGGACAGGTGGGGAAGAGCAGGACCACCCGAGCCCCGGGGGCCAGGCCCCGCGCCTGCAGCACGCCGCCCACCTGCAGGGCGCCCCGGTGGAGGGCCCCGTAGGACAGGGGGGCCCCCTCGTGGAAGGTTGCGAACCTGCGCTCGGGGTGGACTGCGGCGTGGTCCTGGAGCAGCGCGACGATGGTCTCGACCCCGCCGGGGGTCATGCTGTCCGCGAAGCGGTAGCGGCTGCTCACTCCTCGGCCTCCGCCAGCAGCTGGACCACCCGCTCCACCAGGACCACCGGGTCGAAGGGCTTGGTCATGAACTCGTCCGCGCCCAGCGCGAGCATGCGGCTGCGGTCCTCCTCGTGGGGGGAGGCGGTCAGGGCGATGATGCGGATGTGATCGGTGTGCGCGTCTTCCTTGAGGCGCTTGCAGACCTCGAAGCCGTTCATGCGCGGCAGGTCGAGGTCCAGGATCACCACCGGTGGCGCCTGATCGAGCAGCAGGTCCAGGGCTTCGACGCCGTCCCCGCTGACGACGGTCTCGAAGCCTTCCTTGCGGAACAGGAAGGCGAGCGCGCGGGCCATCACGTACTCGTCCTCGACGATGAGGATGCGCTTGTCGGTGCTCATGGTGCTCTCTCGGCTGTGGGGGCGTCGTGGGTGACCCAGGGCAGGTCCGTGAGGAAGAGGGCGAAGCTCTCTCGGGGCATGACGCGGTCGATGAAGACGCGGACGGTCTGGGGATCGAACTGGTTGCCTGCGCCGGCCTCGAGCTCGTTGCGGACCTCATCAACGGAGCGCTCGGGGCGGTGGGTGCGGCGGGACAGCATGGCGTCCACGGCGTCGGCGACGGCCAGGATGCGGCAGTTCAGGGGGATGCGGTCGGCGGCCAGGCCGTCGGGGTAGCCCTTGCCGTCCCAGCGCTCGTGGTGGTGGCGGACCATGCGGGCCAGCTCGTCGTGGTAGCGATTGGAGGCCAGGATGTCGGCCCCCGAGGTGGTGTGGTCCTGGATCGCCTGGCGCTCCGGCACCGTCAGGCTGCCGCGCCGGGACATGACGGCGTCGTGGACGGCGGCCATGCCCAGGTCATGCAGCAGGCCTCCCAGCTGCAGGGCGTCGAGGGTGTCCGTGTCCAGGTCCATGGCCTCGCCGATGGAGCGGGCCAGCGTGGCGACCCGCCGGGCGTGGCCTCGCCGATAGGGATGCTTGGCCTCCACCGCCGCGGCCAGGGCCCGGACCGGACCCAGCAGGGCGGCGTGTTCGTCTCGGCCCAGGCCGTCCTGCCGCTCGGCGAGCCGGGCCATGATCATGGCGGCCTGCAGGATCTTCTTGTCCTGGGCCGAGCGCAGCTCGCGGCCCCCTGCCAGGATCAGGGTGCCCAACCAGCTGCCGTCCTGGAACAGGGGCACCCGGCGCTCATCGGCCGGCCTTGGGGGCTGGGTCTCCGCCTCCCAGGTGTAGGCCGGCGCCTGGCCCTGCTCCAGGATCAGGGCCGCCCGGTGGGCCCCGAGCAGCTCGGCGCTGCGGCGCAGCACCGTCCCATAGACGGACGCGGGCTCGAGCTGGCCGCCCAGCTGGGCTCCCAGGCCGTAGAAGAAGCCCAGGTGCTCGTAGCTGTCCACCAGCTCGGAGCAGATCTCGTCCTCGCGGTGCTCGGACTGCACGCGCTCATCGAGGATGGCCACGATCAGCTCCAGGGTGGCCCTGGCCTGCTGAGCGGTCTCCTGGGGGGTGGACAGCTCCACCTCCATGAGGGGCTCTCCGCGGTCCTCGACCCAGCCCCTCAGGGCGTCGGTCCAGCGGGGTTCGGTGGTGGTCCGCCGAGGCAGCGCCAGCAGCTGCTCGCCGTCCTCGTCCCACAGGCGCAGCTTGCTGCCGGTGGCGAGCACCACGCAGCGCAGCTGTCGGAGGACCGACGGCACGGCGATGATCAGGCGGGGTGACAGCGATCGATCGGTCACGTCGCGGCCCTCCTCAGGTCTCGAAGTCGGTGGTGGTGTCGCCCTGCATCAGGGGCAACTCCACCACGAAGGTGGTGCCACCCTCGGCGCGGCTGCGATGATGCAGTCGGCCGCCGTGGCCTTTCACGATCTCGTTGGCGATGAACAGGCCCAGACCCTGGCCGGTGAGGCCCGGGTTGTCCTCGTCCTCGGCGTAGAAGAACTTGTCGTAGATGGACTCGGCCAGCTCGGCGGGGATGCCCGGGCCCTCGTCGCTGACCTGGATGCGGACCGTGCGGGCGTCCTCGGGGCCGGTCAGCTCGGCCTGGATGAGGACCTCACCGCCCTTGGGACTGAACTTGCAGGCGTTGGAGACCAGGTTGCTGGCCACCTGGCCCAGCCGGCCTTCGTCGGCGTGCAGGGTCGGCAGATCCGGCGCGATGTCGAAGACGATTCGGGCTCTGTTGCTGTGGGCCGCGGTCTGGAAGACCCCGCCCATGAGTTGCAGCACCGCCTCGAGGTTAACCACCCCCAGGTCCAAGAGCAGCGCGCCGGTC
>CAYZVO010000005.1:65307-88284 GCA_964481655.1 uncultured Enterobacterales bacterium
GGGGGGGGGGGGGGGCCTGCCGGGGGGGTTGGCCGGGGCTGTTGGGGGCGGGGGGGGGGGGGGCGGGGGGGGGCACCCCCGCGCCGATGTGTTGCAGCAGCGCCTCGAGGTTCACCTCCCCCAGGTCCATGCGCAGCGCGCCGGTCTCGATGCGGGTCAGGTCCAGGAAGCGGTCCACGATGCCCGACAGGCGCATGCTCTCTTTGTCCATGACCTCGAGGAAGCTCTGGCGCTCGTCCTCCTCGATGTCGTCGTACATGGTGAGCATGCGGGCGTAG
Organism: uncultured Enterobacterales bacterium; assembly: GCA_964481655.1. GTDB lineage: Bacteria > Myxococcota_A > UBA796 > UBA796 > JAFGLY01 > CALDOK01. The sequence continues at coordinate 65,586 of CAYZVO010000005.1, forward strand.
ATGCAGATGGAGACCAGGGGCGTCTTGAGGTCGTGGGCCACGATCCGCAGGAACTCGGACTTCTTGGTGTCGATGCGCTCGAGGTCCTCGACGGCCTTCACCAGCCGGTCGTTGACGGCGGCCAGCTCGGCGTTCTTGGAGCGCAGCTCGTCGTTCTTGAGCGCCACGATCTCGTCTCGGGCCCGGCGCAGGTCGTCGAACTTCTCCTCGACCGCCTCCATGGACTCGATCAGGGAGCGGTCCAGCTCGGAGGCCAGCTTCGCGTTCCAGCGGTCGGAGCTCTGGGCCTCGATCAGGGCCCCGATCAGGTAGCCCACGCCGAGCACCATGCCCGGCGCGGCGATGTCCATCGCGAGAGAGTCCGAGGAGAACAGCAGCCCCGCGGTCACCAGGTCGATCAGCACCACCAGGCCCGCCAACATCACCCCGATCACCCGGGCGATGGCGCTGGGCTTGTTGACCCAGCGCAGCTCGTAGATGCAGCGATCGGCGCCGTGGGCCTGGCACTGCAGCTCGGTCGCGCGGGCCGGGGGGGAGCCTTGCACCGTGGGCACAGCGGCCAGCTCACCGATGGCGTCCAGGCAGGCCAGCTCGCTCTGCTCGTACCCGGGCTTGTGCTTCAGGGCGAGCACGGCCTTGTTCTTGGTGAGCTCCAGGATCTCGTAGTTGGCGACCTTGGTGTACTTGGGGACCTGTCGCACCACCTCGCGGTAGATCAGCTCGGGCTTCCCGAAGGCGGCCAGCAGCCAGTACAGGTGCCCGTAGCCCTCGGGGCTGGCCACGCAGAGCCCCGCCTCGAAGGGGGCCTTGGGGTTGCCGGTGTAGCGCACGAGCTCCTCGAGGAAGCGCTTGTAGAACTCGTGGGACATCCAGTTGTGCTCGTCGAGCAGGTAGGCGGCGGGCAGGCCCGCGGCCTCGGCGATCTCGGTGAAGGCCTGCTCCCCGTGCTGCTGCCGCAGGTAGGTGAAGACCGGCCGCACCAGCCGGCAGGAGTGCTCCATGAGCGTGTAGGCCGGGTTGGGCTCGGGCTGCGTGGCGGTCATGGGGCGCACCCCTGCGTTGTGGATGGCGGGGGAAAGTCCCGACAGCGTACCGCGGCGAACACGGCCAGGGCCTGATGGATCTGCTCCGGTGTGTGGGTCGCCATGACCGACAGGCGCAGCTGTTCGCAGCCCTTGGGCACGGCGGGGCTGAGCACCGGGTTGGTGTAGACGCCTCGCTCCATCAGGGTGTGGTGCAGGCCCAGGGTCAGCAGTTCGTCGCCGGTCTCGAGGGCCAGGATCGGCGTGCCGTGGCCGCGCACCTGGTAGCCCAGGGCCCGCAGGCCCGCGGCCAAGTGCTCGGCGTTGTGGCGCAGGGCCTCCCGCCGCTCCGGCTCGTCGCGCACCACGGCCAGGGCTTCCCGGACCGTGGCGATCACGGACGGGGGCAGGCTGGCGGAGAAGACATGGGGCCTGGACTCGTGGCGCAGGTGGTCGAGCACGGTGGCGGGGCCGGCCACGAAGCCGCCCACGGCCGCCAGGCTCTTGCTGAAGGTGCCGGTGATGAGGTCCACGGCGTCGAGCACCCCCAGCAGCTCACAGCTGCCGCGGCCACCGGGGCCGATGGTCCCGATGCCGTGGGCGTCGTCCACCAGCACCCGCGCGCCGTAGCGGCGGGCCAGGGCCACGATGGCGGGCAGGGGGGCCAGGACCCCCTCCATGCTGAACAGGCCGTCGGTCGCGATGATGGTCGGACGCTTCGACTCCTGGATCAGGCGGGTCTCGAGGTGCCCCATGTCGAGGTGGTCGTAGGTCCTCAGCCGCGCGCCGCTGAGGCGCGCGCCGTCCACCAGGCTGGCGTGGCTGCGGGCGTCCAACAGCACCGTGTCGTTGTAGTTCAACAGGCCGAACAGCACCCCCAGGTTTCCCTGGTACCCGGTGCTGTACAGCAGGGCGCGCTCCTTGCCCAGGAAGGCGGCCAGCTCCCGCTCGAGGGCCTGGTGGGCCACGGTCGTGCCGTTGAGCAGCGGCGATCCCGAGCAGCTGGTGCCGCAGCGGTGGATGGCGTCGGCGGCGGCTCGCTGCAGGCGGGGATCGGTGCTCAGGCCCAGGTAGCTGTTGGTGCCCAGCATCACGACGGGGCGTCCCTCCTGTTCGATCACGGGCTCTTGAGCGCCGTCGAAGGGAGGGCAGAACGAGTACAGGCCCATCAGGCGCAGCAGGTCGATGCGGGTGGCGCTGTGGGCTTGGCGGAAGCTGTCGTCTCCGGGGTCGGGGGCCAGGGCTCGGGCGTCGTTGGCCAGCGAGCGGGGCTGAGGCGTGGAGGCGCCGAAGGGTCGGCTGCGGTTGACGGGCTGGCGGATGCCGCGCCGCAGCAGCTCGGCGAAGGCCTGGGTGAGCCCGGGATCGCGCACGTGCTTGACGTAGTAGACCAGCGGCTCGCTGCGACAGCCCAGGCCGTGCTTCGGGCCGTAGGTGGTGATGCCGAAGCTCACCCTCTCCAGCCCGCGCTCCCAGGCCATGCGCAGGGCGCCCAGGTACAGGTTGAAGTAGCTGTGCAGCTCGCCATTGTGCTCGTAGTCCAGGCCGCAGTGGGCGGCGAAGAGCTCGTCGTCCCCAAGCAGGATCAGGAAGTAGCCCTCGATGCGCCCGCCTCGTTCCACGGCGAGCAGGGTGCTGCGTTCGGGGAGCTCGCTGTCGATGGCCCGGAACCAGTCCTCGTTCAGCAGTTCGTGCTCGTAGTCGCTCGCCCGCTCGTGGACCTGTCCCCAGAGCTCCGCCAGGCGCGGGGCGTGCTCGCCGAAGCGGGGGATCTCGACCAGCCGGGCACCCCCGCGTTCCAGCCGCTGCATGGAGTGGCGGAAGATCAAGCGCTTCTTGTGCTTCAGCGCTGTCAGGTAGGCGTCGAAGTCGGCGTGGGTCAGGCGCATCGCGGCCCGCGGGAACCCCAGCACCGGCTGCCAGCCGTCGGCCTCGAGGGCCTCCCAGGGCCCCCGCTCATCGAAGGGCACGTCGCGGAGGATGGCCACGTCGCCGCCGCGCTCCCGCCCGACGGCCTCGACCTCGGCGGCCATGGCCCGCAGGTGGACGCCCTCCAGGGGGCCGGTGGCGTGCAGGCCCGGGCCGATGGCCGTCAGGTGGCCACACTCGACCACGCGCAGCTGCATGAAGCCGGGCAGCCAGCCCTCGAGGGCCCGGCGCACCGGGGGGGTGATCTCCCCACCCAGGCGCGCCAGCTGCATGTCCAGCAGGAAGAGGTGCCCGATGCCCACCGCCCGCTCGCCCCGGCGCGCCAGCAGGTACCAGGGCTCGGCGTCGTTCAGTCCGGCCCGCTCGGCCGCCAGCAGGTGCCCGCGCTCCAGCCCCACCGCGTCGGTCGGGGCGAGATGCTCCCATTCTGGGGGCAGATCCCGGGCGGATCGGTACCGCTCCACCGTGCAGGGGGACCGGGGCCCAGCGCCACGGGGGCGCATCTGGAGGGATGGGGTGTTCACCGGGCTCCACCGGGTGGTGCTTCGAGGGAGCGACGCTTCACGCCGTCATCATAGATCAGCTGGCCCCATCGGATAGGATCGGGGCCCACCCTGGAAGGACCATGCGCGACGCCCTCATCGTCAACGTGCTCTCCGTGCTGCCCCGCGAGCGGCTGGCGCGGCTCATGGGTTGGCTCACCCGCCGACGCCTGCCCCGGCTGCTGCACCGCTGGCTGCTGCACTGGTTCGTGGCCCACTACAGGGTCGACATGAGCGAGGCCGAGGGCGGCATCGACGACTACCCCAGCCTGGCCGAGTTCTTCGTCAGGGACCTGAAACCCGGCGTGCGGCCCCTGTGCACCGAGCCCGGGGTGGTGGTCTCCCCCGCCGACTCCCAGGTGGCGGCCTTCGGCAAGGTCACCAGCGACACCATCCCCCAGGGGGGCACCCACAAGGCCAGCATCCGGGAGATGCTGGGGGGCGATCATCCGTTCGAGGGCGGCGACTACGCGGTGCTCTATCTGTCGCCCCCTGACTACCACCGGGTCCACGCCCCGGTCACCGGCCGGGTGGCGCGTTGGAGCTATCTGCCCGGCAAGCTCTTCCCCGTCTTCGCGGCCTGCGTCGAGATGGTGGACGGCGTCTTCTCCCGCAACGAGCGCCTGGTCACCTGGCTCGACAGTGAGCACGGTCAGGTGGCGGTGGTGATGCTCGGCGCCTTCGGCGTGGGGCGCATGACCGCCGTCTACACCGACCTGATCACCAACACCGGCGGCGCGGCCTGCGACGAGCGGCCCACCGATCCCCCAGCTCTCGAGCGGGGCGACGAGCTGGGTCGCTTCCACATGGGCAGCACCGTGATCCTGTTCTTCGAGCCCGGCCGCATCCAGTGGGAGCTGGAGCTCGGCCAGCGGCCGCGGGTCAAGGCTCGGATCGCCTCCGCCCTGGACCGCGAGGCCTAGCCGGTGTCCGCGCCCTCCCCTGGGGCGCCCCCGGAGCCCCGCTGCGCGCGCCACCCGGCGCAGACGGCGTTCGAGCGCTGTCCGGTCTGCGGGGATCAGCTCTGCGAGGTCTGCATGGGCCTGGCCTGCGAGGCGTCGGACTGTCCCCGGGCCGGCCCGAAGGGCGACAGCTGGGCCTACCCCGTCCCCTGGGAGCTCTCGGCCCGGCTGGGCTGGGCGCGGGGCTTCACCCACACCGTGGCGCGGCTGGTGGTCCAGCCGGGGCGCTTCTTCCGGGCGCTGCCCTGGCGGGGCTCCCTCGCGCTGCCCGTGGGCTTCGCTGCGCTGTGCTTCACCATCGGCGCCGGCCTGGTCCTGGTCGGGGTGGCCTGGCGTGACCTGCCGGGCTCCCTGCCCGCGCTGCTGGTCGTGCTGCTGGCGCTGCCCTTTGTGGGCCTGTACCGCGGCGTGGGCATGGGCCTGCTGCTCTGGGTGGGCCTGGGGATCCTCGAGGGCCGGGCGCGCCCGTTCCGGGCGGTCATGCGGATCAGCTCCTACGCCATGGGGGCTGATCTGCTGCTGCCCATCGCGGGCCTGGGGGTCTACGCGGGCACGGTGCTGCAGGTGGTCGCCCTGCGGCGGGGGCTCGACGTCCGCCTGTGGCGGGCGGTGCTGGTGGCCTGCTTCCCCCTGGCCCTGTTCCACCTGGTGGTGCTCGGGGCCCTCGCCCTGTACCTGGCCCTGAGCGGGCAGCGTTTCTGATGGTCGGGGTGCTGCTGGTGGGCGCGGCCCTGGCGGGTGAGCCCCTCGCCCTCGAGCACCGGGCGTTCGAGCTGGACAACGGCCTGCGTGTCGTGCTGCACGCCGAGCCTCGGGCGCCGGTGGTGAGCGTGCAGCTGCTGGTGGCCGCGGGAGGTCGGGACGACCCGGAGGGCAGGGCGGGGATGGCCCACCTGCTCGAACACGCCATGTTCACGGGCACCGCGCGGGTGCCCGGGCAGGGCTTCGATCTGGAGCTCGAGGCCCTGGGCGGCGACGCCAACGCCTGGACCCACTACGACTGGACGGGGTTCGTGACCACGGTCCCGCCGGGGGCGCTGGAGCGCACGCTGGTGCTCGAGGCCGACCGGCTGCGGGCGCCGAGCCTGGCGCCGCTGGCCGTGGACACCCAGCGGCGGGTGGTGGAGGCCGAGGCGGGGGGGCTGCTCGCCACGGCCCACGGTCAGGACGCCCCGGTGCTGGCGGCGCTGCTCTACCCGGACCATCCCTACGGTCGGGACCTCATCGGGCTCGGCGGGAAGGATGCGCCCGCGGATCTCGCCGCCCTCGATGCCGCGGGGCTGCGGGCCTTCCACCGCGCCCGCTACGCGCCCGCGAGCTGTGTGCTGGCCATCGCCGGGGACATCGACCTGGACGCCACCGAGGGTTGGGTGCGCGGGAGCTACGGCGCCATCCCCGATCGCGCCGGTGTGGTGCGCCCCGCGGGCCCAGCGCCAGAGCTGGGCGAGGAGCTGCGGACTCTGCTGCCCGCCGATGTCGCGAGCGCCACCCTCTACGCCGGCTGGCGCGGGGTCCCCATGGGCCACCCCGACGAGCCGGCCCTGGCCATGCTCGCCTGGTTGCTCGCCAACGACGGCCCGCTGCAGCGGCGGCTGGTGGACCGGGGCCGGGCGCGGTCGGTGCAGGCCTGGAGCGACGCCTGGGAGCTGGGTGGCGGCGTCGTGGTGGCCCTACGCGCCGACGAGGGGCGGCTGGCGCCCCTGCGGCGGGTGCTGGATCGCGAGCTGCAGCGGCTGGCGCGCCGGGGGCCCGATCCCGCGCGCCTCGAGCGGGCCCGGGGCGCCTGGGAGAACCGCTGGTTGCGGGCCGCGGATCCCGTCTCCGGCAGGGCCTCGCTCATGGCCCAGTGTGCGGCCCGTGAGCTGCCCCCCGACTGCGCCGGGGCCGAGCTCGCTCGCTTCCAGGCGGTCACCCCCGCCGATGTGCAGCGGGTGGCCCGGGGGCTGGTGGACGCGCCGGGCCGGGTGCTGCTGTCGGTGGTGGCCGAGGACGAGGCGACGCGGGCCCTGCGGGGCTCCGAGCCGGTGGTGCTGCCGTGATGGGCCCCCTGCTCGCGTTGGCCATCGGCCTGGCGGCGGCTGATCCGGTGCTCGTCGAGGCGACGACCAGCGCCGTGCCGGAGCTGCCGGCGGCCGAGGGCGTGGCCGCCGTGGCGCTTCCGCCGGTGACCGTGCGCTCGCTCCCGGGGGGCGCCCAGCTGTGGGAGGCGCCTGTGGCGAGCTCTCCCCTGGTGGCTGTCGAGCTGGTGTGGACCCTGCCCCCCGACCTCATGGACCCGGCGATGGCTCGCGCCCTGCGGCTGCTGCCGGGGATGATCGACGCGGGCGCGCTGGGGGCGCCCGATGGCGGCCTGGACGCCCAGCTCGAGCCCATGGGGGCCACGGTGCGCGTCGGCGCGGAGCGCACCGGTCTGCGCCTGCGATTGCTGGTCCCCCCAGAGGGGCTCGGCCCGGCCCTGGCCACCGTGGGCGAGGCCTTGGCGGCGCCGGCCTGTGACCAGCGCGAGCTGTCGAGGTGGATCGAGCGCACCGACGCCGCCCTCGCGCGCGCCGGCGCGTCCTCGAACGGCGAGCTGGGGAGGGTGGAGGCCCGCGGCCTGTACCCGCCTGGGCACCCGCTGGCCCCCTGGGAGGGCAGCGTCGCCCTCGAGCGCGGGGCGCTGCTCGAGCAGCACGCGCGCCTGCGGTCGCGGGGCGGTGCCGTGGTGGTGCTGGCCGGCCCGGTGGGGGCAGCCGAGCGGGATCTGGTGGCGGAGGCTCTGTCCTTCCTGGGGCCGCCCCCCGCTGCGGCCGAGCTGTCTTCCGCGCGGGTGGAGCCCGGTCGATCCTCCTGGCTCATCGAGCGCCCCGGGGCGCGGCAGGTGCGGATCTCGGTGAGCTGGCCGGTGCCCCCGGAGCTGAGCTGGGCCGAGGCGCAGCTGACGGCGGACCTGCTGGGCGGCGGCGCCACCGCGCGGCTGGATCGGCGCCTGCGCGAGGAGCTCGGCCTGGTCTACGAGGCCCGGGCCCGGATCCTGCGCCGGCCCGGGCACGCCGTGCTGCGGGTCACCACCCGGGTGGACGAGGCCCGGGCTGTCGAGGCGGTGACGGCGCTGGGTGCGGAGCTCGAGGCCATGGTCGGCGTCAGCGCCGCCGAGCTGCAGCGGGCCCGGGCCACGCGCCTGTTCGCGGTGGCGCGATCCCTGGACGGCGCCGAAGGCACGGCGGCCGCGCTGGCGGAGCTCGCGGCGCTGGGGCTCACCCCCGCGGAGCGTCAGGAGGAGCTCGATGCCCTGGCCTCGACCCCCTTCGAGACCGTGCGCGCCGACGCCGCCCGCCTGCTGGACCCCGCCACCGCGGCCTGGGTGATCCTGGGGAGCGGCGAGGCCCTCTTCGAGCTGGAGCCCCACCTGCCGCGCCCCTGAGCGAAGGGGGTTTCACCCAGCCCGGGGGTGACGCTCACCCCCCGTCTCGCCGAAACGGCTCGCGATAGGGTGCCTGTGTTCGGTCCTGGAGGCCCCTGATGCGCGCCGTGTCGTCCTTGGCCCTCGCCCTCATCGCCGCCTGCGGTCCCGCCGATCCCGAGGTCGACGGTGCCGTCGCGCTGACCCTCGAGCTGGACGCCGCCGTCGCCACCGTCGATGAGCGCTTCCTGTCGGTGGCCGTGGACAGCTCCCAGCTGGTGGGGCTCGAGTTCTGGAACCCCGACGCCTCGAGCGACACCGAGTGGGTCCCGGTGGAGCCCTACGACTTCGGCCGGGAGCAGCTCCGCACGCTGGCGGCCGAGCTGGCGCCGGCCTGGCTCCGCATCGGCGGCACCCAGGCCGATGTGGTCTGGTACGACCTGAGCGATGACCCGGACACCGAGCCCCCGGAAGGCGCCGAGGGGGTGCTCACCCGCACCGAGCTCGACGGGCTGTGCGCCTTCGCGGCGGACATGGGCTTCACCATGATGTTCACCCTCAACGCCGGCCCCTCGGTCCGGGGTGAGGACGGGGAGTGGATCGGCGACAACAGCGCGGAGCTCATCGAGTACGCCGTGGAGACCGGCTGCCCCATCGAGGTCTGGGAGCTGGCCAACGAACCCAACGCCTTCATCCTGCACTACCCCGACGGCTACGAGCCCGAGCAGTACGGTGCGGACATGGGCACCCTGGCGGCCCTGCGGGACGCGCTGCACCCCACCGCCCGCGTCGCTGGGCCCTGCGTGGCCTGGTGGCCCGACGCCGGGGAGTTCCTGCCCTTCACCGAGGAGGCCCTCGCGGCCGGGGGCGAGCACTTCGACCTGGTCACCTGGCACTACTACCCCCAGCAGAGCGAGCGCTGCCCGGCCGCCACCGTGCCCGCGACCCCGGAGGCGATGCAGCAGCCGGAACACCTGGACGAGGTGCTCACCTGGGCCGCCGAGGTCGAGGCCGCGACCGCCGCCCACGCCCCCGGCGCCGAGATCTGGCTCGGGGAGACCGGCAACGCCCAGTGTGGCGGCCAACCCGGGGTCTCCGACCGCTTCGCGTCGAGCTTCTGGTGGCTGGACCAGCTCGGCCTGCTGGCCACCCGGGGCGAGCAGATGGTGGCCCGGCAGACCCTGAGCGGCGCGGACTACGGCATCATCGACGACCAGGATCTCGAGCCCCGCCCCGACTACTGGGCCAGCCTGCTCTGGCGCCGGCTGATGGGGACCCGGGTGCTGGCCGTAGACTCCCCGGATTCCGCGCTGCGAGTCTACGCGCACTGCCATCCGGACGGCGGCGGCGAGCTGAGCTTGCTGGCGCTCAACATCGATCCCGAGCGGACGTTGTGGGTGCAGCCAGGCGCGCTCGAGGCCGAGGCCCTGGAGGTCTGGGTCGTCACCGCCGAGGGCCTCGAGGCCGGCGAGGTCCAGCTCAACGGCGCGCCGCTGGCCCTCCTGGACGCCGCGGTGCCCTCCACGCCGGGTGTCGAGGCCGACCACTTCGTGCTCCCCCCTCGCAGCTACGGCTTCGCGCGCTTGTCTGGGGTGGGCGCGGGGGCCTGCCCCTGACCGGTGTCACGTCCCGCCGCCGCCGAGGGATCCAAGCGCTCCATTGCACCCACCACCGTGGCGCGACGTCGGTTATCACCGACGCCGTGAGGGACATCGAGAGCACCCCGCTCGGTGAACCGAGGAGGTCTGGTGAGGTTCGCCGTCGCTGTGTGTCTGTGCTGTCTGCTCGCCCTGGTCGGGCGGGTGTCCCATGCGGCCGATGACGGCCTGTACGATCCCGCGCCCCCTGCGGACGCCGCCTTCGTGCGCGCCGTGCACGCCGGCGCCGGCCAGGGCGCCATCGCCCCCGCCCTGGGCCCCCAGAAGCCCGGCGAGCTGAGCTATGCCCAGGCCAGCCCCTACGTGGTCGTGCCCCAGGGCCAGGCCGAGCTCACCCTCGGCGCCTCCTGGCGCGCCGAGCTCGAGGTGGTCGCCGGCCGCTTCTACACCGCGGTGCGCACCGCCGAGGGCGTGCAGGTGCTGTCGGACCCGGTCCACACCAACCTCGCCAAGACCCTGCTGGTCATCTACAACCTCTGCGGCGCCGAGGGCGTGAGCCTGCGGACCGCCGACGGCGCCACCACGGTCATCGACGGCGTGGCGGCGGACAGCTCGGGGCACCGGGCGGTCAACCCCATGACCATCTCCCTCGGTGTGTGGGTGGACGGGACCGCCGCGGGCGCGCTGGAGGATCGCGTCCTCGAGCGCGGCGCCGCCTACTCGGTCTTCGTCCTGGGCAGCCCGGAGGAACCCCAGCTGGTCTGGGTCCCCAGCAGCACCGCCACCCGCTGATCCCGGGGAGGGGGACGTGGTCTTCTCGTCGCAGGTCTTCCTGTGCCTGTTCCTGCCAGCCTTCCTGGCGGTCTACTACCTGACCCCCGTCCGGCGGCGGTCGGTGGTGATCCTGCTGGGCAGCTACGTGTTCTACGGCTGGTGGCGGGTGGACTTCCTGCTGCTCTTCGCGGCGGTCAAGCTGTGGTGCTACGTCGCGTCCATCGCCATCGTGCGGGCTCAGGCCGCAGGCCGCAGCGAGCGCGCCCGCCGGGCCATGATCGCGGGGGTCGCCGGCGCGCTGGCGGCCCTGGGGTGGTTCAAGTACGCCGACTTCGGCATCGCCAACCTCAACGCCGCCATGGAGTCCGTGGGCCTCGCCCCCCTCTCCCTGGCCCACGTGGTGCTGCCCATCGGCATCTCGTTCTACACCTTCCAGGCGGTCAGCTACGTGGTGGACGTGTGGCGTGGGGACGCCGAGCCGGCCGGTAGCTTCTGGGACTTCGCGGCCTTCATCGGGCTCTTCCCGCAGCTCGTGGCCGGGCCGGTGCTCCGCTACAAGGACATGGCCGCCCAGTTCGTCCACCGCCGCCACGGGCTCGATCGCTTCTCCCAGGGTGCCACCCGCTTCATGATGGGGCTGTGCAAGAAGGTGCTCATCGCAGACGCGGTGGCCCCCCTCGCCGATCTGGGCTTCGGGCTGGCCCAGCCCACCATGGTCGAGGCCTGGCTCGGCACCGTGGCCTACACCGTGCAGCTGTACTTCGACTTCTCCGCCTACAGCGACATGGCCATCGGGCTGGGCCTGATGATGGGCTTCCGCTTCCCCGAGAACTTCGACCGCCCCTACCTCTCCCGCAGCATCACCGAGTTCTGGCGCCGCTGGCACATCAGCCTGTCGACCTGGCTGCGGGACTACCTCTACATCCCCCTGGGCGGCAACCGGCACGGGCCGACCCGCACCTACGTCAACCTGCTCATCACCATGGTGCTGGGTGGGCTGTGGCACGGCGCCTCCTGGACCTTCGTGCTGTGGGGCGCCTGGCACGGGCTGTTCCTGGCGGCCGAGCGGCGCTTCACCCGCAAGGAAGGCGGGGTGCGCCTGGGGCCGGGCCTGGGCCTGCTGCCGACCCTGGTCGTGGTCATGCTGGGCTGGGTGCTGTTCCGGGCCCCGGATCTGGGCGCGGCCATGGAGATCTACGCCGGCATGGTGGGCCTGAACGGGCTGGGCATCGGCGACGTGGCCGCCTGGCAGCTCCGGGGCCTGCCGCTGGCCGCCCTGGCGGTGGGGGTGTTGCTGGTGTTCTGGCCCGCCCGGGTCGCGGCCTCCACCTGGGCCCGCAGCGCCCGGGTGGGGCTGGCCTTCGTGCCCCTGTTCCTGCTCGCCGTGCTGCGCCTCGCCGCCCAGTCCCACTCCCCCTTCCTCTACTTCCAGTTCTGATGCCTCCCACTCCCCCCTCCAGCGCCTCCCTGCCCGGGATCGCCTTCATCGGGTTCCTCGCGGTGTCCTTCGTCGGCGCCATCGCGGGCGCGACCAGCTGGGAGCCCGTCGGAGAGCAGCCCGTGCTGGACGGCACCCTCGCCGAGGCGGTGGAGGACCAGGTGGACGAGCACGCCCCCTGGCGGGAGCCCGCCATCACGGCCTGGGCCGTGGCCGAGCACCTGCTGTTCCACGAGGGCCGTCCCGGGGTGCTCGAGGGCGATCCCGGCTGGCTGTTCTCGGACGAGGAGCTGCGCTGCTATCCCGACGAGGACGGCGTGCTGGCCCAGCGTCTGGTCTGGATGGAGCAGGTCCGCGATCACCTGCGGGCTCGTGGCAGCGAGCTGATGGTGGCGCTGCTGCCCTCCAAGGCCCGGGTGCGGGCGGACGCCCTGGGGCGCTACCAGCTGCCAGGCTGTGCCGACGCCCGGTTCGCGCGCACCCACCAGGGCCTGGTGGAGCTGGGGATCCTCGCCCCCGATCTGCGCCCCGTGATGGCCGCGGGGGTCGCTCAGGGCGAGGCGGTCTTCCTGCGCACCGACACCCACTGGACTCCAGCTGGAGCGCAGCGGGTCGCCCGGGCCCTGGCGGCCGCTCAGCCCGTGGCCGGGCTGGCCGACGGCAGCTGGGAGCTCAGCTGGGATCAGCCCGCGGAGCACCTGGGAGATCTGACCCGCTACCTGCCCCTGGGGCCCCTGATGGATGCCCTGGGTCCGGCCCCCGACCAGCTCTCCACCCCGCGCAGCCAGGGGCAGGCCGGTGGGGAGCCCCTGGGCCTGCTGGACGAGGTGGTGGTGCCCGTGGCCCTGGTGGGCAGCTCCTACAGCGCCGATCCCCGCTGGGGCTTCGCCGCCCTGCTGCGCCACGCCCTGCAGGCCGACGTGCTCGAGGCCGCGCAGGTGGGACAGGGCCCCTGGCTGCCCATGCGCAGCTACCTGAAGGACGACGCCTTCCTCGAGACTCCTCCCCGCTTGGTGATCTGGGAGATCCCGGAGCGCTACGTCACCGCCCCCATCGAGCGCGAGGGCGACGCCCCCCTCGCGAGCCTGCTGGAGTGACCGTGTCCCCCTCGATCCTGCCCCTGCTCGCCCTCGCCCTCACCCCGCCGGCCCCCGCCGAGCCCGTCCCGCTGTGCAAGGAGGCCGTCGAACGCGGCATCTTCTCCGTGCCCGGCGGCTGGCTGCTCAACCCCGCCGACATGCAGCAGCGCCTGCTCTGGAAGCCCGAGGTCGCCGCCCAGGTGGAGCTCCTGATCGAGGCGCTCGAGGCCCGGGGCATCCACCTCGCGGTGGTGCTGCAGCCCACCCGGGGCCTGGCCCTGCGCGACGGCGAGGCCCGGGCCGACGCGGCCGGGGTCCCGTATGACCTGGCCGCCGCCTATGGTGGCTACCGCACCGTCACCAGTTGGTTCGAGGGCCACGGTGTGACCACCGTGGATCTGGTCGCCCTGGCCCACTCCGACGCCCTCGAGGGGGACTACTACTTCCCCCGGGACCACCACTGGACCCAGCCGACCGCTCAGCTCGCGGCCCAGCGGCTGGCGGAGCGGATCGCGCCCCTGGGGCTCGATCTTCCCCCCGCCAGCTTCAGCACCCAGACCCTGCCGGGGGATCCCCGCAGCTGGCCTGGCAGCCGAGGCACCCGCCTGATGCAGATCTGCCCGAAGCTGACCCCTCCGGATCTCAGTCACCCGCGGGTGCGCACCGAGCGGCTCGACGAGCCCCAGCTGGGTCTGCTAGACGAGGTGCCCACCCCGGCCGTGTTGTTGGTGGGCACCAGCTTCTCGGGCGCCGAGTTCAACTTCCCCGGCTACCTCGCCGAGGCCCTGGGCACCGAGGTCATGACCGTGATGATGGGGGGCGCGGGGCCCCTGGCCACGCTGATGAGCGCCCTGCGCTCCGACGCGGTGCTGGACGATCCCCCCAGCCTCATCGTCTGGGAGTGGTCCGTCACCGGCCTGTGGGGTCGCAAGCCCGACACCCCCGATCTCGACGACGCCCTCGCCTGGGCCCAGATCCTGCCCTCGGCCCGCGGGCGCTGCGATGAGCCCGCCTTCGTCGGCCGGATCGAGGTCGCGGGTGGCGAGGCCGAACCCTTGAGCCTGCCGGCGCCCCTCGCCCTGCCCGAGGGCAGCTACGCCGCGCTGCGGACGGGGGACCCGAGCCTGACCAACCTGACCCTCGCCCTGCGGGATGACGGGGGCCCGGAGCGGGAGCTGTCCTTGCCGAGCTACGGCCGGCTCCGCTACACCGGCAACCAGTTCGTGGCGCTTGGGCCGGCGCTGCAGGAGCTGGTCGAGATCCAGCTGGGCGCGCCCGACGGCGCCGCGGGGAGCGTGGAGCTCACGCTCTGTGAGCCGCCGACGCCGTAGGGGGGGCGGGCCGCGATAGAATCCGGGCTCGAACCGAGCCCGGAGCTCCTCATGATCGGCCTGCTTCCCTTCGTCTTCGTCGCCTCTTTCGCGTCCGCCCAGGAGGACGACGCCCTCGCCGGCCACCCCGTGATGGCGGGAGAGTCCCAGATCACCACCCTGGCGCAGGCCCCTCGCGGCGTGGTCTGGGTCGAGGGCATGGCCTGGGTGCTCACCCAGGATCAGGCGCTGCAGACCTGGAGCCAGGGCCCCGAGGGCTGGAGCCAGGGCCCCGAGCAGCGCGTCCCGGGCGCGATGGGCCTGACGCTGATCGAGGGCACGCCCTGGGTGATGCTGGCTGAGATCAAGGCGGTGCCCATCGGGCAGATCTCCACGAGCGGGCTCACCACGGGTGCTGGCTTCGCGGCGGCCCCCAGCGCCGATCTGCAGGCCGAGCCCGTCCCGTCCGAGCCGCGGCCCGATGGCGCCTTGGGCACCATCCTGTCCGTCGCTCAGGGCACCGCGGTGGTGGACCTCGGGCGGGCGTCCGGGGTCGGCCCGGGCACCGACCTGCGCTTCATGGGCACCGAGCTGGTGGAGGTCCCCAGCTTGAGCGGCGACGGCATGGAGGAGCGCGAGGTCGGCCGGGTGACCGGCACCGGCCGGGTGCGGCTCATCGAGGACGACCGGGCGCTGGTGGATCTGGATCGCGGCAGCCGGGTCGTGGTGGGCGACGCCGTGGAGCTGGCTGGCGAGGGCCTGCGCTACCCCATCGGCCCCGAGCGCCTCGGGGGCCTGCGGGAGTCGGGGCTCATCGTGCGCCCGGTGCTGGGCCTGGACACCCTGGGGGTGGCCTTCATCAACGAGCTGTGGACCACCTGGCACTTCGACGCGCCCTGGTACGCCACCGTGCGCGCCTCGCCCCTGGGCCTGGGCTGGAGCCGCGACGGCAACCCCATCTCCGTCGCGGGTCTGATCAGCGGTGGCTACGACGCCCGCTTCTTCTCGGTGGGGCTCGGGGCCGGCTGGTCCATGCTCAACGGTGACCCCAGCAACTGGGGCCGGAGCTACAACACCTACGAGCAGGACGCCGGCGGCTGGGGCGCGGTGCAGTTCGACGACGTGGACAACGCCTTCTCGGTGGTCCAGGAGGCCCGACTGGGCGCCCGGGATGGGCTGCACCTGACCGTGCGCAACACCTTCGTGCTGGTGCCCCAGCAGGACTACCAGTGGAACGGCGCCTGCGACGGCTACGACTACTACTACGACAGCGACGTGGACTGGAACGACTGCTACGAGCTCATCGATCAGGGCGACTCCTTCGAGTACGGCGGCATCGCCATGGCCCTGTACGTGCCGGTGGGCGCCCGCACCGATCTGTTCGCCGACTGGGGCACGGGCGGCTCCGGCGTCACCTGGGTCGAGGGTGGCGTGGCCACCTGGCTGCGGGGCCACGGCGACGCCGGCAGCCTGGGGATCTCCGTCGCCGCGGGCTACGGCTCCCTGCAGGCCCAGCCCAACGACGAGTGGGTCGAGCTGTACGGCCCGCTCGTGAGCCTCGGCGCCCGCTGGCGCTGGTAGCCCGGAGGATCCCATGCACCGCACCCTGCCCCTCGCCCTCCTGCTGGCCGTGGGCTGCCCCAAGCCGGCGGACACCGGCCCGGACACCCAGGACAGCGACACCCCGGTCGATCACTCGCAGCCGCCCCCCACCTTCATCGAGGCCGTCCCCGAGCGCATGGTGGCCATCGGCGATGTGCACGGCGATCTCGAGGCCACCCGCGCGGCCCTGCAGCTGGCCGGCGCCATCGACGCCGACGACCAGTGGATCGGCGGCGACATGGTCCTGGTCCAGACCGGCGATCAGATCGATCGCGGCCCCGACGACCGCGCCATCCTCGATCTCTTCGCCGAGCTGGCCGTGCAGGCCCACGCCGCCGGGGGGGCCGTGTACCCCCTGTGGGGCAACCACGAGGTGATGAACGTCGAGCTGGACCTGCGCTACATCCACGAGGACGCCTGGGACCAGTTCGACGACATCGAGTACAGCGACGACGACACCGAGCTGTCGTCCTACGACGAGGACCAGCGGGGTCGCATCGCCGCCTTCCGGCCGGGCGGGCCCTACGCCCTGATGCTGGCCGGGCGCAACGGCGCCATGGTGGTGGGCGAGACCGCCTTCGTGCACGGGGGCATCCTGCCGGAGCACGCGACCCACGGCATCGACACCTTCAACGCCGAGGTCCAGGCCTGGATGCGCGGCGAGGCCGAGCAGACCGGGCCCATCACCGAGAGCGACAGCCCTGTGTGGGCCCGGACCTACAGCGACGAGCCCGGCATCGCCGAGTGCGCCCAGCTCGAGGAGGCCCTGGCCACCATCGGCGCCACCCGCATGGTGGTCGGCCACACCATCCAGGACGAGATCAACCCCGCCTGCGACGGCCAGGTCTGGCGCATCGACGTGGGCATGTCCGAGTACTACGGCGGCAGCCCGGCGGTGCTCGAGATCACGCCCGAGGGGTTCCAGGCGATCGAGTAGGTCGAGCGGACAATTCCTGACCGCCCGACGGGTGGCGGGTGGCGTGAACGCATGTTCAACTGAAGACATGAGCGCGCGCCTGCCGGCTGCTCGAATCTGCTGCCTCGATCTGGACACCTTCTTCGTCTCGGTCGAGCGACTCATCGATCCGTCCCTGGTGGGCAAGCCTGTGGTCGTGGGCGGGCGCAAGGGCTCCCGCGGGGTGGTCACCGCCGCCAGCTACGAGGTCCGCGCCTTCGGGGTGCGCTCGGGCATGCCCATGACCGAGGCCGTGCGCCGGGCCCCCAACGCGGTCTTCCTCCCCACCCGCCACGGCGTCTACAGCCCCTACTCCAAGCAGGTCAAGGCCATCCTCGAGCGCTACTGCCCGGTGGTTCAGACGGCGAGCATCGACGAGTACTTCCTGGACTGGTACGGCTGCGAGCGCATGCTGCGCCAGATCGGTGATCGCGACGACGACGCGGCGGTGCTGCGGGTCGTGCGCGAGCTGCGCCAGCGCATCCAGGACGAGCTGGGCCTGCCCGCCTCGGTGGGCATCGGCTCCACCCGGGCCATCGCCAAGATGGCCAGCCGCGACGCCAAGCCCGCCGGGGTCTTCATGGTTCCCCTGGGCCAGGAGCACGCCTATGTGCGCGACCTGCCGGTGCGGGCCTTCCCCGGCATCGGCCCGGTGGCCGAAGGCCGCCTGAAGGCCGCGGGGCTGCACACCCTGGGCCAGCTGGTCGAGCTGGGCCCCGGCCCGCAGCTGCAGCGCTTCCAGGGGCCGGTGTGTGCGGTGCGGCAGGGCATCGATCCCGCCCGCGCCGGGGGGCTGGGTCGGGATCGCCCGGCCTTCCGCGAGCACGATCCTGTGGGCGTGGCGGTGGGCTCCATCTCCAACGAGCGCACCTTCATGGAGGATCTGGCC
This sequence comes from uncultured Enterobacterales bacterium, assembly GCA_964481655.1. Taxonomy (GTDB): domain Bacteria; phylum Myxococcota_A; class UBA796; order UBA796; family JAFGLY01; genus CALDOK01. Next base: position 83,068 of record CAYZVO010000005.1, read on the forward strand.
GATCCTCGATCCGTGATCACCCAGCTGCGCGCCCTGTCCGAGCGGGTGGCCTGGCGGGCTCGCGGGCGGCGCATCCTGGCCCGCACCGTCACCCTCAAGCTGCGCTACTCCGACTTCGAGACCTTGAGCCGCTCGCGGACCATCAGCCCCACCTGGGACGAACACGCCATCCACGACATCGTCGTCAAGCTCTACCGCTCCCTGCGCTCCGACGACCGCCCGGTCCGCCTGGTGGGCGTGGGCCTGTCCAACCTGGTGGCGCCCTCGCCGCAGCTGAACCTGCCCTTCGCCGACGCCCCGCGTCCCTCGGCCGGCGAAGCCATCGACGCGGTGCGCGAGCGCTTCGGCTACGACGCCATCCGCCTGGGGGCGGCGGGCAAGAAGACCAACTGGGTGGCGTGAACCGCTAGTCGTCCCACGCCAGCCGGCCGAGCTTGCGTCGGTCGCGCTTGGTGGGGCGGCCCAGGCCGCGCTCCCGCAGCATGGGCGGCGGCACCCGGGGCTCGGGGGGCGGGGTCAGATCCTCGAACAGCGTGGCCGCGACCGCGGCGGAACCACGGCGATCGGCCAGGGCGACCACCCGCAGGATGCGATGCCCGGCGGGCAGCGCCACCTCCACCAGATCGCCGGGCTTGATGGCCAGTGACGCCCGCGCCTTGGCCCCGTTCACGCTCACCTGGCCCGCCTTGCAGCCCTTCGTGGCCTGGGAGCGGGTCTTGTAGCAGCGGGCCGCCCAGACCCACTTGTCCAGGCGGACGGTGGCGGCGTCGGACATGGGGATCAGTCCCGGCGGCGACGGCCGATGGCGAGCCCGATCAGGCCCAGCAGGGCCACGGTGGCGGGGGCGCCGGGGGCGGCGCTGCAGCCGCAGTCGCCCGGGTCCTCGCCCTGGCCTGTGTCGTCCGGGGCGTCCGTGTCGCCGTCGGGCTCGGCCAGGCAGACCTCGGCCTGGGCGGTGTCACCCAGGCAGAAGAGGAACTTCTGGGAGTTGTCGGCGATGCGGGCCTGGCTGCCGATGAGCCAGTAGATGCCCGGGTCCAGGTCCTCGGCCACGTGGAACCAGGCGGGGTCGGTGGGGGACCAGGTGACGATGGCGTCCTCGACCGGGCCGGCCTCGCTGCCGTCGGTGACCGGGTGCAGGCTGAACAGCACGCCGGTGGCGTCGTCGTCGTGGCTGAACCACAGCTCGCCGCCGGGGTGGTCCAGCTGGTAGTAGCTGGCGGCCAGGGGGTAGAAGCGGTTCTCGTCCTCGAGGGTGGCGCCTGTGGCCGCGATCTCGCCGATGGGGCCGATGTCGGAGGCGTACTCGTGGGACTCCATGGCGCCGGCGCGGAACTTGGTGGCCAGGTTCCACTGGGCGAAGGTGAACCACTCGGTGGCCAGGTCCGAGCCGTTGGCCTCGATGATGGCCTCCATCTCGGTCAGGGTGTCCTTGTCCTCGCCGTCCCACTCCAGGGACTCCTGCAGGGCCACGATGGCGTCGGTGCCGATGCGGGCGTCCATGAAGTCCCACCACAGGGCGGTGGCGTAGGCGAAGGTGGGCACGGGCCCGGTGGGCGGGTTGTCCAGGGAGCGCTCGGTGTCGTCGAGGTAGGCGTCGGCGTAGCGGTAGAAGTCCTCGTTGTCCGGGTCGAACAGCCGCTCGGCCAGCACCGCGGTGCCCTCGGTGTACCAGATGGGGGAGTCGTACTCGTAGGCGTATTGGACCGCGTGGAACAGCTCGTGGCTGGTCAGGGTGTTCACCGCCTGCTCGAGGTTCGAGTAGCCGTAGCCGGAGAAGTCGTTCTCCATGGAGAAGAAGCCGGAGCAGACGTTCGGTGCGCTGTCGCAGGCGTCCGTGCTGAAGGCGCCGTCGCCCTGGCCGGCGAAGTCCACCAGGTAGACGTCGAAGGCGTAGGAGCCGCCCAGCTCCGACAGGCCCATGTCCTCTTCGCCCAGGGGGCGGCGGAAGCCGATGGCCTCGAAGGCCGCGAAGACCTCGGAGGTGGTCTCGGCGACCATCACCGGGAAGTCGGGGCGCCCGTCCTCGTCGTCGTCATCGAGGATGCTGACCGAGGGGCCGGAGGAGCTGTAGTGCACCCGCACGGTGCCGTCGCTGGAGTCGACGGTCTCCACCACGTCCTCGTCCTCGAAGGAGAACATGCCGCCCTCGGTGGGGCGGGTGGGCATGGGGTTGAACAGCGCCTTGTGCTGGGCGAGCTCGTGGGTCAGGCACTCGATGGCGTGCGCCGGCGAGGCCAGGAGGATGAGCAGGGCTGCGGTCGACATGCTGACCTACAGGACGGCCCAGCGGATCTTGATGGTGCCGCCGCCGGTGAAGGAGCCCATGCCCCCCTGGCCGGCGTTGCACTCGTCCTGGCCGTTCTCGTAGTAGGCCTCGACCACGGCCTTGAGGATGGTGCCGTCCTCGAGCTGGATGAGCCAGGGGGCCATGGTGGTGACCACGCAGCCGACGTCCATGTCGTAGTCCCACCAGCCGTACATGGCGTAGGAGGGGGACATCTCGTACATGTCCATCTGCATCTCGCAGGACTCGTCGTAGAAGTCCTCGAGCTGGTACTCGACGCCGCTGGGCTCTTCGGTCAGGTCCGCGTAGTCGTAGGCGCCCATCTTGGCGGTGCCCACGCAGCTGGGGCCGCCGTCGCCGCCGTTGAGGCGGATGTGGTAGCGGCGCAGGGCCATGTGCCAGTCCGCGCTCTCGAGGGCGTCCTCGTCGCTGATGTCGACCCGGCTGGCGCCGTCGGCGTCGAAGCGCACGTAGACCCAGGGGTTGTTGGCGGCCTGGTTCATGCCGCCGGCGGTGGCGTCCACGACCGTGACGAAGTCGTCGCCGTCGGTGGTGGTGGTGACGGCGCCGTCGGAGATCTCACCGTCGTCGGTCAGCAGGTCCTGGACGATGTCGTCCTCGCAGGCCAGCTCGGTGAGCTCGGGGCAGAGGCCCTCGGTGGTGGTGTCGCCGGTCTCGTCGTTCTTGTCGGTGTCGTCCGTGGCGGGGTCGCCGCAGGCGGTGAGCAGCAGGGCGATCAGGGTCAGGGCGTGGGCCTTCATGGGGGTCTCCTCGGGTCTGGATCGACCGGAGCCTATCATCCATGCAGCCGGTTCGCCGGGACATGCTGACGTGGCGTAGGCTACAGCTCACCGGCATCGTGGTAGCGTTGGTTCGGGCTGTGGGCTCATCCATCCGGGTGGGCAGGCGCGGGCCAGGAGGCGGCCGTCATGGATCGCACACGCGAGGGAGCCCTGGTCGGCTGGGTGTCGATCCTGCTCAACATCGTGCTGTTCGGCCTGAAGTTCTGGGCTGGGCTGGTCACCGGATCGGTGGCCATGATCGCTGACGCCTGGCACACCCTGGCGGACTCGGTCAGCTCGGTCATCGTGCTGGTGGGCTTCCAGATGGGGGCCCGCCCCGCGGATGACGAGCACCCCTTCGGCCACGGCCGCGCGGAGCTCATCGCCGCGGTGATGATCGGCACCCTGCTGATGCTGGTGGGCCTGGGCTTCGGCCGCGAGGCCGTGGCGCGGCTGCTCGATCACGAGCCGGCGGAGTTCTCGGTCTTCGCCATCGTGGTCTTCGGGGTGTCGGCCGTGCTCAAGGAGGGCCTGGCCCAGTGGTCCGTGCGGGTGGGGCGTCGCATCGACGCGCCGGCCCTGGTGGCCGACGCCTGGCATCACCGCAGCGACGCCATCGCCTCGGCGGTCATCGTGGTGGGGGCGCTGCTGGGCTCCCGCTTCTGGTGGATCGACGGCGTGCTCGGCCTGGCCGTGGCGGCCATGATCCTCCATGCCGCCTACGACATCATCAAGGACGCGGCCCAGCGCCTGATGGGCAGCGCACCGACCGCGAGCTTCGAGGCCCGGGTGCGGGAGCTGGTCTGCGCCGTGGCCCCGTGTGACGCCGAGCCCCACCACCTGCACCTGCACAGCTACGGCGGGCATCACGAGCTCACCCTGCACCTCTACCTGCCCGCGGACATGACCGTGGCGGAGGCCCACGTCGTCTCCGAGCGGGTCGAGTCCGCCCTGGCGGAGCAGCTGGGCGTCGAAGCCACGGTGCACGTGGACCCCCACGATCAGTCGCAGCGGGGTGCCGAGGAGTAGCGACCCTCGCTTTTCGATCCGGGCCCGGTGCCTAGCTTGTCGGAGTACCCCACCCGCGGAGCCGGCCCTGAACCGTGCCGTCGCCAGCCACCAACACCTGCGCAACCTCCTGGGAACAGCCCTGCTGCTCGGGGGGCTGGCGCTCTACGTGGGGCTGCTGGGTTGGCTGTTCGCGGGGCTGAGCGGCTTCGTCTGGTCCTTCGCGTTGTCCGCCCTCGGCGCGGCCATGCTGATGCGCGTGCCCTCGGGTTGGGTTCTGCGCTCCAGCGGCGCCTGGCCGCTGCCCTGGCACAAGGCCCCCGAGCTGACCCAGCTGGTGCTCGAGCTGGCCGAGCGGGCCGGGCTGCCCAAGGCGCCCGCGTTGTACGTGCTGCCGGTGCGCGAGCCCCAGGCCATGGCCGTCGGCGGGCGTCGGGACCCGGCGCTGGCGGTCACGCCGTCCCTGGTGCAGCAGCTCTCCCCCCGTGAGCTGGCCGGGGTGCTCGCCCATGAGCTGACCCACCTGCGCCACGGCGACACCCGCCTGATGGCCGCCGCCCACGGCTTCGGCCGCATCGCCGGCCTGGCCGGTCAGCTGGGCACCCTCATGCTGGTGGTCAACCTGCTCGTGGGCCTGTTCGCGGGCACCTGGGTCTTCGCGCCGGGCGCGGTGTTCGTGTTCCTGCTGGCCCCCACCGTCACCGGCCTGCTGCGCCTGGCCCTCTCCCGCCTGCGGGAGTTCGAGGCCGACCTCGGCGCCGTGCAGCTCACCGGCGACCCCCGGGGCCTGGCCTCGGCGCTGACCCGCATCGAGCACCAGCAGCGGGGTGTGCTGGCCCGGCTGGCCCCCTGGATCGCCATCCCCCGCCGCCCGGCCCCGGCCCTGCTCCAGACCCACCCCCCCACCGACCAGCGCGTGCGCCGCATCCTGGCCCTCGAAGAGCGGGGACGGAGGGTGGCCTAGCAGCGACGGGGCCCCCCGCGCCAGACATCGGGGGTCACGCATCATCTCCACGATTTGGCGTGCCTCACGCGCCAAACGTGCCGGGTCAGCGCCCACCCTCCCGATTCGGCGCGCCTACCGTGCCAAACGTCCGGGGTCGGCCCTGATCCTCCCGATACGGCGCGTCTCGCGCGTCA